>NZ_VFVQ01000020.1:0-126551 GCF_006442195.1 Mesorhizobium sp. B2-3-13 | reverse complement strand
TGTGGGTGGTCAGCGACGCGGCCCGCGAGGCGATCGACCTGATCGAACGCGCGGTCGAAAAGCGCCAGGTGCTGACCATCGACTACTCGGACGAGGCCGGCCGCGGCACCGCGCGCGATATCAGGCCGCTCGGCCTGTGGTTCTGGGGCAAGGTGTGGACGCTGGTCGCCTGGTGCGAGATGCGCGATGATTTCCGCGCTTTCCGCATCGACCGCATCGCCTCCGTGGTCATCGCCGGCCGAATCTTCAAGCCGGAGCGCGGCAAGCAGCTTGCCGATTTCTACCGGGCGGTGGAGCGCAGCGAGGATTACGGCATGGCGCCGGATCGCGCGGCGCGAAGCTGAGATTTGCCGGACCGTACAAAAAAGTCCGCTCGAAGCGGGCTTTTTTGTTGCGTAGGCGAAAAGCCTATTCCTCGTCGTCCCTGTCGGTATCCTTCGACTTGAGCGCCGACAGCTTGGCGAAGACGGCGTTGGCGTCGAGCTCCGCATCCTCGTCCTTCGGCTTCTCCGGCGCCGGCACCAGCCGCTCGGTCAATGCCGCCGGCAGCAGCGTGTCGCCGACCGGCTGCGCCTGCTCGCGGCCACGCGAGGCGCGGTTGACTTCCATGTCGAGGTCGATCTGCGAGGCGAGGCCCAGCGTCACCGGGTCCATCGGTTGAAGGTTGGCCGAATTCCAGTGCTTGCGTTCGCGGATCTGCTCGATCGTCGACTTGGTGGTGCCGACGAGGCGCGAAATCTGCGCGTCCTTGAGTTCGGGATGGTTGCGCACCAGCCACAGGATGGCATTGGGCCGGTCCTGGCGCTTCGACAGTGGCGTGTAGCGCGGACCCTTGCGCTTGGATTCCGGCACCCGCACCTTGGGGTCGGAAAGCTTCAGGCGCTGGTTCGGGTCTTTCTCGGCGCGCGCGATCTCGTCGCGGGTCAGCTGGCCGGTCATGATCGGGTCCATGCCCTTGATGCCTTGCGCCGATTCGCCGTCGGCGATCGCCTTGACCTCGAGCGGGTGCAGCCCGCAGAACTGCGCGATCTGCTCGAAGGAAAGCGCGGTGTTGTCGACCAGCCAGACGGCGGTCGCCTTGGGCATCAGCAGCGTATTGGCCATGTGCAAAATCCTTCTCGTTCGCCCGCGTTCCCGCGCGGGCGGTGGTTTAGGGCCACCAAAATGGGAAATTCGCGGCCTGTATAACCGTTCCAGACTGCTTTCGCAACGTTTTTGGAAGAGCTGGGACGACGTGGCCAACCAAGGCACGCGGTGGCGGCTAACAAGCGTGGCCGGCCGCTAAAGATCCGACAGTCGGCATTTGCCGATTGTCCATGACATGGCGTTCCTCCAGCTTGCGCGCCGCCCTGCCACCGCATTTGCCGCGGATCGCCATGGCATGTCACGCCGAAGCCGAGATGAATCCGAAGCCCCAAAAGACAAAACCCGCCGGACGGGGTCCAGCGGGCTTGGAACCGGCGACGACAAGCGTCCGCGGCGGCTCTGCATTGCGACCCCTGCCTTGCGGCGGGTCGCGCTTGCAATCAGATCGCCTGACGGGCGATCCGCTCGATGTCGCCGCGGTTGATGCCGAGGTCGCTGAGCTGACGTGCGTTGAGGCGGTTCAGTTCGCGAACGGTCTCGTTGTACATGCGCCAGTTACGGAAAGCACGGATCGGGTTCATGGTAGTCCTCCTGAATTGGGTTCGTTTCGATGATGCTCAAATAGTGATCATCGAGCGGGACTTGAACAGCCGATTTTGCATAGCAATGATGCAAATGCTGCATTGCACCATTAAGCTTCTGTTCATCCTGTAGGCAGGGGCGAAGGGCGTTGGCCAGACCGTGTCGAGATCCGGTCAGGCCGGGCCGAAAATGCTGGCGTCCTAGCCGACGTCGAGCACGATCTTGCCGATATGCTCGCCCTCCTCCATCCGCTCATGCGCACGCCAGGCGTCGGTGAGCGGGTAGATCATGTCCATGACGGGCGCCACCTTGCGCGCGCTCAGCAGAGGCCATACTTGCGCCTCCAGCACCGCCGCGATCGCGGCCTTGAATTCGACGCTGCGCGGCCTCAGCGTCGAACCCGTATGGGTCAGCCGCTTGACCATGACCTTGGAAAAGTCGGCGCTCGCCACCGCGCCGGCCTGGACGGCGATCTGCACGATGCGGCCCTCGACAGCGGCGGCCTCGTAGTTTCGCTGGATATAATCGCCACCGACCATGTCGAGGATGACGTTGGCGCCCCGGCCTTCGGTCGCCTCTTTGACCGCGGCGACGAAATCCTGCTCGCGGTAATTGATCGCGCGGTCGGCACCGAGCTTCAGGCAGGCGTCACATTTCTCCTGGGATCCGGCGGTGGTGATGACATAGGCGCCGAAGGCCGAGGCGAGCTGGATCGCCGTAGTGCCGATGCCGGACGAGCCGCCATGGACGAGCAGTGTCTCACCCTTCTTGAGTCCGCCGCGCTCGAACACATTGTGCCAGACGGTGAAGTAGTTCTCCGGCACCGCCGCCGCTTCCGTGTGGGTGAAACCCGCCGGCAGCGGCAGAACGCTGCCTGCATGAACCCTAGCATATTCGGCATAGCCGCCGCCGGGCGTGAGCGCGCAGACCCGGTCGCCGATGCGCCAGCGCGATATCTCGTCGCCAAGAGCGGCCACTTCTCCCGACACCTCGAGGCCCGGCAGGTCCGATGCGCCGGGCGGTGGCGGATAGGCGCCCTTGCGCTGCTGGACGTCGGGCCGGTTGACGCCGGCGGCATGGACCTTGATCAGGATTTCTCCGGGGCCGGGCAGCGGCACGTCGCGCGTTTCCGGCTTCAACACCCGGGGGCCGCCCGGCTCCGAGATCGCGATCGCCGTCATCCGTGCCGGAATTTTCTGTCCGCTCGCCATGAAGTTTCCCGTCTTTCCTCGCCGCACTCTTACCGGCTGTTTGCATCGACACCCCTGCCCTATGTATGCTCATTGGCAAATCAGGCAAATGGCCAATCTGGTCTGGCGGAGGAGGAGCAACGATGGCGATCTTCGACGACGAACCCGAGAAGAAGGCACGTCCGCACGAGATCGGGCAAGACCTGTCGCTGCTTTCCGTCGGTGAACTGTCCGAACGCATCGGCATCCTGCGCGACGAGATCGCCCGCCTGGAGGCCGAACTCAAGACCAAGGACAATACCAAGTCGGCCGCCGAGGCGCTGTTTCGCCGCGGATAATTCGCTGAGGTAACCGCCCGCCGCCGAAAAGCCCGAATGCGACTGTCTTCAAACCTGCGTCCCTCCCAGTCCAGCCGGATCAAAAAATGCTCGCAGCCTACAGACCGATCCTTTCCCTGCTTCGCGGCACCGCCTTCCTTCTGGCGGCATCGGGACTGCACGGGCTGCTGTTGCCTCTGCGCGGTCAGGTGGAAGGATTCTCGACCGCTTCGCTTGGCCTGATGGGCACGGCCTGGGCCGGCGGCTTCGTCACCGGCTGTTTCTTTGCGCCGCGCATCGTGCGCCGCGCCGGACATGTGCGCGCCTTCGGCGCCTTTGCCGCGTCCGGCGCCATCGTGGCGCTGCTGACGGGCCTTGTCATCGACGAGTATGTCTGGATCCTGCTACGGGCCTTCACCGGTTTTACCATGGCCGGCGCCTTCATGGTCATCGAGAGCTGGCTGAACGAGAAGGCCACCAACGAGAACCGCGGCACCGTCTTCGGCCTCTACATGATGGTCACCTATGCCTCGATTATGGGCGGACAGATGATCGTCGCCGGCGGCGACGTGAAATCGGCGTCGCTGTTCATGATCACAGGCATCCTGTTCTGCCTGTCGCTCATTCCGACCGCTGTCTCGACGGCCTCGCATCCGAAGCCGCTGCAGGACGTCAAACTCGACGTCAAGGGGCTCTACGCCAACTCTCCCGTGTCGGCGATTGCCTGCCTCTTGATCGGCATCGCCAATGGCGCCTGGGGCACGCTTGGCGCGGTCTACGGAGCCCGCATCGGCATCCCTACTGCCGAGATCGCCTTGATGATGAGCCTTGTGGTCGTCGCCGGTGCCGCCATGCAGCTTCCGGCCGGGCGTCTCTCCGACAAGACCGACCGGCGTTTCGTGCTGGCCGGTGCCGCTTTCGGCGCGGCGCTGTTTGCGCTTCTCATCTTCCTGTTCGAGCCGCGCTCCGCAGTCTTCGTCCTCGTCTTCACCGCCGCCTACGGCGCTTTCGCCTACACGCTCTATTCGATTGCCGTGGCGCATGCCAACGACCACGCGCGCTCCGAGGATTTCGTCAAGGTATCGGGCGGCCTGCTGCTGCTCTACGGCTTCGGCACCATGATCGGGCCGTTGCTGGCGGCGGCCCTGATGGGCTGGATGCGGCCGGAGGGCCTGTTCCTGGCGACCGCCTTGGCGCATCTGTCCCTGGCTGGCTACACGCTGCTGCGCATCAGCCGCCGCGCTCCGGTGCCGATCGAGGATCGCGATGCCTTCAAGACGCAGCCTGCCGACCGTTCGGTGACCCCCGAAGCATTGCGGCTTGATCCGAGAAGAAAAGCAGAAGCAAACAGTTGAGATTTGAAAAACTTTGCCTCACAAATGAGGCATGATGTTTTCCGACGCCTTCATGGCGATCGCCGATCCCAATCGGCGCCATCTTCTGGAAGAACTTCGACGCGGTCCGAAGACCGTCAACGAATTGGCGGCCGGGCTGCCGGTCTCCCGTCCGGCCGTGTCACAGCATCTGAAAGTGTTGCTCGATGCCGGACTGGTCAACGCCAAGGCTGAAGGCACGAGGCGTGTCTATACGGTGAGCAATGCCGGCTTCCTGAGACTCAACATCTGGCTCGATCAATTCTGGGAAGCCTGATCATTTCTAATGCATGTCGCGCAAAAGTGATCTCGGTTTTGCGACAACGACACGCATCGGGCAAAGACCTGAGGCGCGTCGCAAATATCCTTTTCGACGCGACGCGCTTTAGCCGCGGTACCCGCGCTGTCTAGCTCTCGGCCAGGAAGTCGCCGCGCCGATCCAGCCGGCGTTCCCATGAGAGGCGCCGCTCGTTGATCCAGTGCTCGGCCGCTCGCAGTGCCTTCCGCTCGATCTGGCAGGTGCGCACCCGCCCGACCTTCTGTGTGCGCACGAGACCGCTCGCCTCCAGGAGATTGAGGTGCTGGACGACCGCCGACAGCGACATGGCCAGCGGCTCGGCCAACTGGCTCACCGAGGCGGGGCCGCGTGACAGCCGGTCGACCATCTGCCGCCGCGCCGGATCGGCGAGCGCCTGAAACATCAGGTCGAGCTGGGCGGGATCATGCAGCATCGCGATCAGCCGTTGTTGTAGGGGAAGAGCTTGAAGTAGGGCTGCGCCTCCTCGATCACCCTGATGAAGGCGGCGCGCTGCAGCAGGCGGTCGTGATAGCGCTTCACGGCAGGATATTTGTCGCCGAACGGCTCGACCTTGTTGGCGTAGAAGAGCGCCGGAGACGCCGCGCAATCGGCCATGGTGAAGGCATCGCCCACAGCCCATTCTCTCGATTGCATCTCCTGTTCGATGATGGCGTAGGAATTGCGCAACTGGCCGCGCGCCTGCTCGACACCGAATGGATCAGTCTTGTCCTGCGGCCGCAACCTGTCGCCGACGATCTTCTGCATCGGCTCCTGCACATAGAAATCATAGAAGCGGTCGGCCTGTCGGACCGCCAGCGCCATGTCGATGTCGGCGGGAACGAGGTCGACCGGTCCCGGATAGTGCGCGGCCAGATACTCCACGACAATGGTTGATTCCAGCACCGTACGGTCACGCGCGTCGTCGCGCAGCGCCGGCATCTTGCCGGTCGGCGAAACCTTCAGGAAGGTCGCGCGCGATCGCTCGTCGCCGAGATCGACAATGACCGGCGAAAAAGGCGTGGCGTTCTCATAGAGCGCGATCAGCGGCTTCCAGCAGAAGGAGGCCAGCGGATGGAAATGCAGCGTCAGGGACATTCTTGTGCTCGTCTGTTTCTGCAACAACACTGAATCATCTGCTTAACTATTTCGGTGAGCCTTGCTCATCAAGGCTGACCCGCGAAGTCTCAGCTGGATCGGACGTGCGCGACGATAGCGGCTTCCATGTCAGGCCAGTCGTCCGGATGCAGTTCGTGACCGCCGCCTTCGACGCGAAGGAGTTTCGCGCCGGCAACAGCTTGGGCCAGGGCTTCGCCATGCTCGACCGGAAAGATCGGATCCGACGTGCCGTGGATGACCAGCAATGGCGCCTTCATCTCGTGCAGGCGGCCCTTCCACTGATCCGTGCCCTTGAGCATGAAATGATTGGTGGCGCTCAGGAAGCCGCCGGACCTGATATAATCCCGTTCGATGAACGCTCTCATCCGCTCCTCGTCGAACGGATGGGCGGTGCTGGCGATTGCCCGCGCATCCCTGATCATGAAATCGATGACCTGGCGGCGGTCCGCCCAATCGACTTTGGCACCATCGGCCGAATGCTCCAAATAGGCGTCGGTCGTCCGCGGCAAATGCGAAGTGTCGGTCCCCACGGGCGAACTGCTGATCACCGTCAGCGATGCGACACGGGAGGGGTGCTTGAGCGCGACGAGTTGCGCGATCATGCCGCCCATCGACATGCCGACGACATGGGCCTTGCCGATGCCGTGGCTGTCGAGAACGGTCATCGCGTCGTCGGCCATGTCGTCGAAAGTGTAGGGCGGCTGTCCCACCGGATATTTGGTTGACCGGCCGGTGTCGCGATTGTCGTAGCGGATCACGTATAGGCTGGCATGCGCCAGCTTCCGGCAAAACGCCTCCGGCCACCAAAGCATCGAGGCCATAGCGCCCATGATAAGCAGCAGTGCCGGACCCGCTGGATCGCCGAAGGTTTCGGATATGATCTCGGGACGGTCTTTGGTTGTCATCTCATGGCCTCCTCTTCTGCTTGCATTTTGCAATCGGTTGCACGATAATAAAACCGATACGATAATGCAATCGGTTTTGTGGAGAAAATGGAATGACCCTCGATCGCCGGTCCGGCTGCCCGATCAACCTCTCGCTGGAGGTGTTCGGCGACCGCTGGAGCCTGATCATCCTGCGCGACATGATTTTTGGCGGCAGGCGCCATTTTCGTGAACTGCTCAACGGGTCGATGGAAGGCATTGCCTCCAACATCCTCGCCGACCGGTTGAAGCGGCTGATGGAGCTCGGCATGCTGACCAAGGCGGACGATCCTTCGCACAAGCAGAAGGCGATCTACAGCCTCACCGAGATGGCCATCACGCTGGTGCCGATCCTGGCCCATCTCGGCGCCTGGGGCCGGGTCTGGCTGCCGACCAGCGAGGAACTTTCGATCCGCGCCGAACTCCTGGAAAAGGGCGGACCGCCAATGTGGGAGAAATTCATGGCCGAGTTGCGCCATGAGCACCTCGGCACCCCCCTCGATACAGCGCCCGGCCCCTCTGTCCGCGCGACGCTGCAGGCCGCCTATGAAGCGGTGGTTGCCGAAAAGGCCCTCAACGCCAGCCCGGCCGCCTGACCAACTATTTTCCCCGTTGAAAGGCCGGCTCTGCTACAAAGGATGGAAATCACACTTCACGGGATTGGATACGCTCTTGGTTGAGAACTCTAGGGACACTGCCCGCGCGCGTGCCGATCTGCGCTTCAAGAAGCAGGAAGAGGCGGCGACGGTCCGTCAGAAGGCCATGGCCGAGTACGTCGCCGAGAGCGACGCCCGCAAGGCCAAGACCGACAAGCTGCGAGCGCTGCGGCTCGCCAAGGAAGCCGAAGATCTAGCCAACACGCCTGCCGCCCCCGCCAAGAAGCCGGCCCGCGCCAAGAAAAAGTAACGCCCCGCCTTTCCGCCAATGCCTCGTCCTGAATCGAGCGGTCGTGACGCCGTCGGACAGGTGCGCCTTGATCCCGCGGCTTCACAGGAAGCAATTTCAACCGAAACAGGGATTGCCTGGTCCGGCTGGCCGGCGATGATTGGGCTGTTCAACAGGAGATTGCCATGACCGCGCTGTCGCTCGAAAAAGCCGTCGAGATCATCAATGCCGCCTTCGCCAGGGGCACCGATCTCAAGCTCAAGCCGCTCGGCGTGTCGGTGCTCGACGCCGGCGGACACCTGGTTGCCTTCCAGCGCCAGGACGGCGCCTCGTTCCTGCGCCCGCAAATGTCGGCCGGCAAGGCTTATGGCGCGCTGGCGATCGGCATGGGCTCGCGCAAGGTCGAGGCCTTCGCCAAGGAGCGCCCACATCTGGTTGCCGGTATTTCCGACGTTTCGGGGGGACGGGTGCTGCCGGTCGTCGGCGGCGTGCTGATCCGCGACAAAGCCGGCACCATCATCGGCGCCGTCGGTATCTCCGGCGACACGTCAGACAATGACGAGGCAGCCGCGATTGCCGGCATTGAAGCCGCCGGCTTCACCGCTGATCCGGGCTGAGCCTCAGTTCAAATTGATGTCGCGACTGGCCGACCGCATCGACACCGCGAACCCGGCCAGCACGTCGAACAGGGAGATGATCATCAGCGTGAAGAAGATGGAATGCGCGGCACCCTTCACCAGCAGGAACTCGACCAGGAAAGCAACGAAGACAAGCGTCGACAACAGATGGTCCATGATCGAGGCGGTGGTCGTGCGCGCCGACTTGACCATTTCAAGGAACAGAAAAATCAGCCCGATCAGCACGATCAGGTCGCCGAGCGTCATCGAGAACACCCCGCCCGACATCATGCGGAACGAGAACATCTCGCTCGCCCACGGATCGTCGCCGCCGCCGAATATACCGAGCAGGCCGAGATTGTAGAGCACGAAAGGCACGATCAAAAGCGGGACGGCACCGAACATCTGGCGTCTCCATATGGGGGCACCTTCTGTAGAATGCTCCACAGGCACGGCGTCAAGATTTTTCGTGCACGGCCGCAAACACGGTCGAAGACCGGATGCAACAACCATGTCAGCCGTTTGCCCGGCCGACATGAAAAAACGAGAGACGAAAACTCGGCGCTTGAAGTAGCCGGCGCGCACGCCGCACCAAACGCAAAAGACCAGCCAGAGGCCGGTCTTTTGCAACTCTAACCTTCGAAAAAAGCTGGGCTCAGCTTTCCTTGGGCGTCAGCACCTGGCGACCGCGATACATGCCGGTCTTCAGGTCGATGTGGTGCGGGCGGCGCATTTCGCCGGAATTCTTGTCCTCGACATAGGTCGGGGCCTTGAGGGCGTCGGCCGAGCGGCGCATGCCGCGCTTGGACGGAGAGGTTTTGCGTTTCGGAACGGCCATGGATATGCTCCACTACATGGTCAAAAGCCCCGCCCGCCCTCGTGAAAGGGCCATGTCGGGGCCTAAATCTGAGAAAGTCGGGTGCCTATACACGCCTGACACCGTTTTGGCCAGCACTGTGGTGAATCTTTTTTGTACGGCTAGTCCAGACAGCCGACATAAGCGCCTGAGCGCCCGGCGCGCCGCTCGATCAGGTTGGCAAGCCGTCTGAGGCCCGGTCCGGGTTTTGCCGGATTGCGGGCGATCGGGTTTGGCAGAGTGACGGCGAGAAGGGCCGCCTGCCGGCGCGACAACTGCTTTGCGGAAATGCCGAAATGGTGCTGCGCCGCCGCCTCGATGCCGTAGATGCCCGGCCCCCATTCGGCGATGTTGAGATAGATCTCCATGATGCGCCGTTTCGACATCACCGCGTCGAAGTAGACGGCCAGCGGCAGTTCGACGACCTTGCGCACCGAGCCCAGCGGCCTTGACCAGAGGAAGAGGTTCTTCACCGTCTGCATGGTGATGGTCGAGGCGCCGCGCGTCGCCTCGCCGGCCAGCGCATCGTCGACGACGCCCCTGAGCTCGCCAAGATCGACGCCGCGGTGGAAACAGAACTGCCCATCCTCCGACATGATGACCGAATGGGCGAGCACGGGTGCCACGTCATCAATGGAAACCCAGCGCCGGTCGTAGCCGGAGAAGGTCGCCAGGTCCTTCAGCATCAGCATCGATACCGGGTGCACGAAGAACGGCAGGTAGAGAAAGGTCAGCACCACCGGGATAAGCGCCAGCACGGCGGCCACGACGATGCCACGCCGGACCCAGCGCCTGAGACTGCGACGGTTCACGCCTCGCGATCTCGTCGCCATGTCCAGCTTTTCGGTCTCATGATCGACGATCGGTTCCGCCAAGCCGCCCAACCCGTACTTCTCCTTGCTCCGGCATAATGGCGCTTGCCTTCTTGCGCAACGTCTGAGTGTCGGCTACCGGTCCCGGCCATGACGAATGAGGACGAAATGGCGTTCGAAATGGCGCTCATCAGGCGCGCGGCCGCCGCCGAGGTGATGCTGCGCCGGTTGCTCGACGACCGTCCGCTATCGGGCGAGATCGCGCGGCCCGATCGCCTGATGGCGGCGATGCGCCATGGCGTGCTGAACGGCGGCAAGCGCCTTCGCCCCTTCCTGGTCATGGAAAGTGCGGCACTGTTTTCCGCCGATGGTGAAGCCGCGCTGCGCGTCGCGGCGGCACTCGAATGCGTGCATTGCTATTCGCTGATCCATGATGACCTGCCGGCAATGGACGATGATGACCTGCGCCGCGGTCAGCCGACCGTGCACAAGGCCTTTGACGAGGCCACCGCCATCCTGGCCGGCGACGCACTGCTGACGCTCGCCTTCGATATCCTCGCCGGCGAAGCGACCGCGCTGCCGGCCGAGCGGCGGTGCGCGCTGGTGCTGGCGCTGGCCCGCGCCGCCGGGGCCGGTGGCATGGTCGGCGGCCAGAAGCTTGATCTCGAAGCCGAGCTGGTGCGACCGGACGAGGCCGGCATCATCCGGCTGCAGGCGATGAAGACCGGCGCCTTGATCCGCTTCGCCTGCGAGGCGGGTGCAATCCTGGCCGGCGCACAGCCGGATGACCGGGAAAGGCTGGCCGAGTTCGGGTCAGCGATCGGCCTAGCCTTCCAGCTCGCCGACGACCTGCTGGATCTGACGGCCGACGCCAAGCAGATGGGCAAGGCGACCGGCAAGGATGCCGCCGCGGGCAAGGGTACGCTGGTAGCCTTGCACGGCGCGGATTGGGCACGCAAGCAGCTCGACGGTCTCGTCGGCCAGGCGCACGCGTTGCTCGAACCCTATGGCGAAAAGGCGGCCCTGCTGAAGGCCGCCGCGACCTTCGTGGCAACCCGCAACAGCTGACGGAAGGCCCATATCGGGTTGCACATTGCACCTGTGGTTGTGCCAACGAAATCTTAATGTAAATGAAGCGTAATCCCAATTCTTAGAATGCGTATGTGTTGGGGTTGCGCATGCCGGAATATTCTTCTTTCATCCGGTCCGTCCGGATACGCTATCTTTCAGGATTGTTGGTTTTCGCGCTGGCTTCGGCCGCCATCATGGGTGCGCTCAATCGCGTCAATTCCTTGCGCCATGAAATCGATGCGCTGAGCAGCAATCTCGTCGTTTTCACCCGCGACCTGCGCAACGCCACCAGCTTCGCCGAGACAACCAGTTCCGCCTGGCGGATCGAGACGCGCGATGCGCTGACGGCTTCGGCACGCGACCATTCCGAGCGTCTGACCGGCGAGATCGAGGCACTGACCGCCCAGTTCGCGGCGATACGTCAGCGCCTGTCTGCCAAGACCGTCAACGAACTGGCAGCCGCTTCCGTCAACGGCGATCTGTTCTGGTCGCCGCGTGACATGGTTCGCAACTTCAATCTGATGTCGGTGGCGCAAAAGACCGATGAATGGAGCCCTCGCGAAATCCGCAACCAGAACGACCTGTTCGTTCAGCCCATGCTGGTGCGGGTCCGCACCGCGATGGACGAGGAACGCCATCTGGCGGACGCCTCCAGCGACCGGCTGCTTTTGTGGGCGAGCGGCCTGTTGTTCGCCGTCCTGGCCATTGTCGCCTTCTGGATCTTCCGGCCGATGGAACAGGCGATCCGCCGCGCTTTTGCCCAGTCGGCCGAATCCTTGTTCAAGGCCGAGGCGGCCGACCGCGCCAAGTCGGAATTCCTGGCCAATATGAGCCACGAGATCCGCACGCCGATGAACGGCGTGCTCGGCATGGCCGAATTGCTGGCCAAGACCGAGTTGAACCCGCGCCAGAAGACCTTCACCGACGTTATCGTCAAATCAGGCAACGCGCTTCTCACCATCATCAACGACATTCTCGATTTCTCGAAGATCAATGCCGGGCAGCTGACGCTCGACCCTGCTCCTTTCCGCCTCTCGGAAGCGGTGGAGGATGTGGCGACGCTGGTCTCGGCGCGCGTCGCCGAGAAGAACCTGGAACTTATCGTGCGCGTCGACCCCAGGCTGCCGGCCCATGTCGTTGGCGACGCCGGCCGCTTTCGGCAGATCGTCACCAACCTGGTCGGCAATGCGGTTAAATTCACCGAGAAGGGCCATGTGCTGATCGATGTCGGCGGCGAAACCGTCAACGACGTCGTCCAGCTCAAGCTGCGCGTCGAGGACACCGGCATCGGCATCCCGGCCGAGAAATTGCAGAACGTGTTCGAGAAGTTCGCCCAGGTCGATGGCTCCTCGACCCGCCGTCACGAAGGCACCGGCCTTGGGCTCGCCATCGCCGCCCGTCTCGTCGACCTGATGGCCGGCAAGATCGGCGTCGAGAGCGAGATCGGCCGCGGCTCCGTCTTCTGGTTCGCCGTGCCGCTGCCGGTCCACCGTGCCGAGGCGCGCGATGCTATCGTGCCGGTGGACGTCACCGGCGCGCGCGTTTTGGTCATCGATGACAATCCGGTCAACCGCGAGATCCTGCTGGAACAGCTCAGAAGCTGGAGCTTCGACTGCGCCGCCGCCGAAAGCGGCGCGGTAGGCCTCGCCTTCCTCGATCGCGCCTGCCAACTCGGCGCCAGCGTCGACTGTATCATCCTGGATTATCAGATGCCCGGCATGAACGGCGCCGATGTCGCCCGGGCCATCGCCGCCGACAGCCGGCTGTCCACCATCCCGGTCGTTATCCTGACCTCGGTCGACCAGGTCGATTTCGGCAAGATGATCATCGACTTCGGCATATCGGCGCATCTGACCAAGCCGGCGCGGTCGGCGGTCCTGCTCGGCACCGTCATCTCGGTCATCCAGAAGGCGCGTTCGCAGGCCGGCAAGGCGCAGTTCATTCGCGAGCCGGTCCAACCGATGCCCCAGCCGGCTCCGCCGGCCTTCACGGTTATCCGTGGCCCGGCCGTACCGGTCGCGGCAGTGCCAGAATCGAATGCGGCGCCGAACAGCCCGATCGACATCCTCATCGCCGAGGACAATGACGTGAACCAGATGGTGTTCGGCCAAATCCTCAATGGGCTTGGCTTGAGCTACCGCATCGCCGGCAATGGCCGCACCGCGGTCGAGATGTACCGGTCGCTGCACCCGAGGCTGGTTCTGATGGACGTCTCGATGCCGGAAATGAACGGTTATGAGGCGACACGCGCCATCCGGACGATCGAAGCTTCGTCCGGCGGCCACATCCCGATCGTCGGCGTCACCGCGCATGCGCTGAAGGGCGACCGCGACAAGTGCATCGAGGCCGGCATGGACGACTATCTGCCCAAGCCCGTTTCGCCCGATCGCCTCGGCGCCAAGATCGGCACCTGGCTCAGCGAGACGGTGGTGGCCAAGACCGCCTGACCACCCATCAACGCCTCAGACGGCTGCGTCCAGATGAAAGCGGCGCATCCAGTCCAGGCTCGTCTCGTCGGCGAGCTTGGCGACGCCGGGCCTGACATGCCGGACATCCGGTGCCCGGACGCCCAGGGCTTCGCAGATGCGCAGCAGTGCCACGGCCGGCTCGGCGGCAAGGTGCTCATAGCCGATCCGCAATGGCGCTATGCCCTGTTGCGCGAACCAGATGCTCCAGGCGCCATCATAGGCTTCCAACTCTTCGACCTCACCCTTGATGCGCTCGAAATCATAGTGAGGTTCCCTGGCAGGCCCTACCCTTTCGATTTCGGTTCCGTCGGGAGCGATATGCCAAAGACCGGTTTGCCGGGCTTTGACCAGGGAGACGGCCTGCGCGAGCTTGTTTTCGCGCGACAGGTGTATGTAGAGGACACGGCCAAAAGCCCTCTCGAAACGCGCTTTGTCCGACGCAAGCTCCGGAAAAATCCGGTCGAGTATCGCCGAAAGCTCGCCCAGGTTCTCCCGCATCAGGCGCAAGCCGAAGATTTCAGTATCGCCCTTGCCGGCACCGATCGCCGCATTGAGATAGGCAAGCTGGAATTCAAGCTCGCCCATCGTGTCGCGAGCGGGCAGTCCCCAATCCTCGGCCCACTCCGACACATCCTGCCGCCGGTAGAATGAGTGGGGGTCACCGGTCGTTCCGGTGGCCGCCAGCAGCTTGCACAGCAGGGTGCTGCCGGTTCTGGGCGTGCAGCAGATGATGTATCCGTCGAACATGGGCGCTCGCGATGACAGGGCTGCTGCCCAAGGAGAGATGGTGGCCGCCCTATAGCTGAAATTGTTGCTGGATGCGACGGGCGCCGTCTTCAGGCCTTTACCGGTTGCGCACCACCACGCAGGCGCCACCGACGCTTTGCAGTTTCTGGCAGATGACATTGGCCGCAGTTCGGTCGTCGATCCCGATCCTGACGGCGTAGATGCCGCGCCGGCCGATCGGCGTGCGCACCCGGCTCACCACCGGATCATGCCCGGCAAGCAGGGCCGGAAAACGGCCCCGCACCCTGAGCCATTGGCTGATCGCGGCGCTGCGGCGGAAATTGCCCGCCACCTGGACGCCCCATGGCTTGATGTTGATCGAGGCCATCGCCACCGTTCTCGACATGATCACCGGCAGCTTGCGGCAGGCGACCGCGAAATCCAGCTTGCCGTCGAGTGGCTCGACTTTTCCGGCATAGGCCCGGTCCGTGAACTTGTCGACCGGCTCGCCCATCACGTCGAAGACATAGCTTTCCGTCTCCATCGGCAGGAAGCCGCCGGAATTCAGCCAGCGCGACACCCGGCTCTCGCCGGCATTGTAGGCGGCGGCAGCCAGACCAAGATTGCCATAGCTGGTCTTCATTTCGGCGAGATATCTAGCCGACGCCGGGATCGCCTGGTTGATATCGAAGGAATTTTCCAGCCCCCGCATCTTGGCGGTGCCCGGCATGAACTGGGCGATGCCCTCGGCGCCGACAGGGCTCACGGCGTTGGGATCGAACCGGCTTTCCTTCCAGATCAGGCGGGCGAAGAAATCCCGGGGCAGGCCGTTCTGGTCGGCATGCGCCTGGATCAGGTTACAGACCTTCTCGATCAGCCGCTGCTTGGCCGATTGCGGTGGATCGGCCTGGGCAAGCGTCGACCAGGCCATGCCGCACAGGAAAATCAGCGCCGCCCACGGGAAACGCCGCATCTGGCTACTCTGCCGCGGCCTTGCCGCCCTGACCGAACCTCTGTTCGATATAGTCGGCGACCATTTTCTCGAAATCCGCCGCGATCGACGGCCCGCGCAGCGTCGCCGCTTTCTTGCCGTCGACGAAGACAGGCGCGGTCGGCGTCTCGCCGGTGCCGGGCAGCGAAATGCCGATATCGGCATGCTTGGACTCACCCGGGCCGTTGACGATGCATCCCATCACGGCGACCTTGAGGTTCTCGACGCCCGGGTATTTCTCACGCCACACCGGCATGTTCTTGCGCAGGTCCGCCTGGATGTTCTGCGCCAGTTCCTGGAACACGGTGGAGGTGGTGCGGCCGCAGCCGGGGCAGGCCGCGACGATCGGCACGAACTGCCGGAAGCCCATGGTCTGCAGCAGTTCCTGCGACACCTGCACCTCGCGGGTGCGGTCGCCATTGGGCTCCGGCGTCAGCGAGATGCGGATGGTGTCGCCGATGCCTTGCTGCAGGAGGATGCCCATCGCGGCGGAAGAAGCGACGATGCCTTTGGAGCCCATGCCGGCTTCGGTGAGGCCGAGATGCAGCGCGTGATTGGAACGGGTGGCGAGTTCGGTGTAGACGGCGATCAGGTCCTGCACGCCACTGACCTTGGCCGACAGGATGATTTTTTCGCGGCTAAGGCCAATCTCTTCGGCCATCTCGGCCGACAGGATCGCCGACTGTACGATCGCTTCTCGCGTGACTTCCTGCGCGGTCAGGGGGAAACCGTTGTCCTGGTTGTCGTCCATCAGCCGGGTCAACAGTTCCTGGTCGAGCGAGCCCCAGTTGACGCCGATGCGTACCGGCTTGTCGTGCTTGATCGCCATTTCGACGATATCGGTGAACTGCCGGTCCTTCTTGTCCTTGAAGCCGACATTGCCGGGATTGATGCGGTACTTGGCCAGCGCCACGGCGCATGCCGGATGGTCGGCCAAAAGCTTGTGGCCGATATAATGGAAGTCGCCGACCAGCGGCACATCGATGCCGAGCCGCAACAGGCGTTCGTGGATACGCGGCACGGCGGCCGCACTCTCGTCGCGGTCGACGGTGATGCGCACGATCTCGGAACCGGCGCGGTGCAGCGCCGCGACTTGCGCGACCGTCTGGTCGATATCGGCCGTGTCGGTATTGGTCATCGACTGTACGACGACGGGCGCGCCGCCGCCGACGACCACACCGCCGACATCGACGCCGACCGAGGTGCGGCGGGGGAAAGGAAAGGAAAAATATCCGGTCATGCCGGCAGCCTTTTGTCTCTGGAGCGCCATGCGTCTCTCTGGAGCGCTATGCGTCTCTCTGAAGCCCGTGCGTCCGCTTGGACGCACAAGCCGGGTCCGATGCGCTGAAGTCCGGGCATGAGGTGGAGGAGCAAAGGTGGCTTGTCAATGGCGACAGGTCGCCACTGGCAGCAATTGATCCCCGCCGGGGGTGAACAGCACGCCGACCTGACGGCGGCCGGGCACAAATGAGCCTGAAGGATATTAGCTTCGACTTATGGAATCGCTGAAATTAAAACCACTGCACCGGCGGCAGGTGCCGCCGGCAAGGAAGACCGCCAGTGGTGAGCGGCTATGTCAGGTGAGCGTCAATGCGAGGTTGGTTGCGCCCTCAGTTTCTCAATCGCATCCTTGAGTGCCAGCTTGCGTCGCTTGAGATTTACGATGTCGAGATCGTCCACCGACGGGTGGTTCATCGCGTCATCGATTTCGCGTTCGATGTCGCCGTGTTTCCGCTGCAACTCATCAAGATGGGATGCAAGAGACATGATTGGTTCTCCCTTTCATGGTTTCCTCGATTGCAGCCGTCAAAGGCACGTCCACCGCAGGTCGCATCTGTGACGGCACAATGACAGTGTGCCACCATCAGGCAGCGATGTCGAATGCTGCGTGGTAGCATTCCACGACAACGTGAAATGTGATATGGGCTGCGCGCCGGTGGCAGAAATTGCCGCCCCCGCCCAACCAAGCCCAGTTTTGGGCGCCGCAGACGTGCAGACGGTAGAGAATGTCCGATCAGGAACAGGCCGATACTCGCCTCGAATTTTCCCGGCTGAAGCAGGAACACGCCGATTTCGATGCCGCGATCAACGCGATGATCGCCATGAATTGCGACCCGCTGCAGATCCAGCGCATGAAAAAGAAGAAGCTGGCCCTCAAGGACCGGCTGATGAAGCTGGAAGACAAGATCATTCCAGACATCATCGCCTGAGACGGAACCGGCCCGCGCTCGCCGGCACTTTCCGCCTATCCGCCAATCGAAAGCCCGGCGGCGCGGCCGCGCAGCAGGCCGATGAGATCGGCGGTCCGCTCCTCCGACGTGTCGATCGGAACCACCAGGCACATCGTTGCCTCGACCTTGCCTGGCGCTGAAAAGACCGGCACGGCGAGGCATTTCGTATAGGCGTCGACCAGACCCGAGGTGACGCAGTAGCCGGTCACCCCTGCCTTTGCGATGTCGGCGATGAAATCCTCGAGCCGCAGCTTGCGGCCGTCGGGCAGCACGAGATCGTCGTCCGACACCATGGCTTCGATCGCTGCCCTATCCAGCCCCGCAAGCAGCAGCCGGCCCGAGGCGGTCCAGGGCAGCGGTATCTGCAGGCCGGTGGCCGAACTGATGCGGAACGGCCTGGTGCCGGGGCTGGAGTGGACGATCGTGTAACGGCCGCTCTGCAGCATGCACAGTTCCGAGGTCTCGCCGGTCTCGCGCGACAGATGATCGACCTCCTGGCGCCCGCGCCGCAACAGGTCGTTGCCGCGCACATAGTCCATTCCGTAGAGGTAGAGCTTCTTGCCGAAATAGACGCGGTTGCCATCGCCGGCCATTTCCAGCAGCCCGGCATCGACCAGTGACCGCACCAGCGTGTAGGTCGTCGAACGCGGCGCATTGACCCCCTTGGCGAGATCGCCAATGCCGATCGCACGCTGCGTCGTGTGAAGAAACTCCAGGATCTCCAGGACCCGGTTGAGACCCTTTTCACGGGAGCCCGGCGTCTTCTCGTCGGCTGAAACAGCCAAAACACTACCATCTTGCATTGTCGATTCCCGGTGTTAGTATCTGTCTTGTACAGGATACATGCGTCTCTTGTAAGGGACAATCTTTGATAGTCGCTGTCGCGTGCATGGCCTGTGCATAGGGGAACACAACACGAAAGGAGGTCGCCGTGAACGACACATCCGGAAGACGTGATTTTCTGAAATTGGGAATGGCGGGACTTGCGACGGCAGGCGTTCTGGCAACCGTCGATGCCCAGAAGGCCGCAGCGCAAGCCGCATCCGACAGCCTGCTGCGCACCGTGCTCGACCGCGGCAAGCTGATTGTCGGCACCGGCAGCACCAACGCACCCTGGCATTTCGAGAACGATGCCGGCGAACTGGTCGGCATGGACATCACCATGGGCCGCATCCTCGCCAAGGGCCTTTTCGACGATCCGACCAAGGTCGAGTTCGTCATGCAGGATCCGGCGCAGCGCATTCCCAACGTCACCACCAACAAGGTCGACATCACCATCCAGTTCATGACCATGACGGCCCAGCGCTCGCAGCTGATCAATTTCTCCCGACCCTACTATGTCGAGGGCGTTGCCTTGCTGACGCTGCCGACCGCCGAGAACAAGACCTTCGACAAGCTGCTCGCCGGCGGTTCGGCGACCCGGATTTCCATCCTGCAGAATGTCGACGCCGAAAGCTCGGTCCACTACGCCCTGCCACAGGCGCAGGTGCTGCAGATCGACACTCAGGCCAACGTGCTGCAGGCGCTTGAATCCAAGCGCGCCGACGCTGCCGCTGTCGACCTGTCCACCGTTCGCTGGCTCGCCTCGCGCAATCCCGACAAGTATTTCGATGCCGGCAAGAGCTGGTATTCGATGCTTTACGGCGCAGCACTTCGGCAAGGCGATCTCGACTGGCTGACCTTCGTCAACCAGACCTTCACCATCGCCATGTTCGGCCATGAATCAGCGCTCTACGACGCAGCCTTCAAGGACTATTTCGGCCAGGAACCGCCGGCGCGTCACCCCGGCTTCCCGGTCATCTGATCCCGGATTGCGGAAGGGCGGCATTCCAGTCCTTCCGCAATCGACTCGACGCCCTTCACACCGAGGCGGATGCATGGGCTATGCCCTCAATTTCAACCTGATCTGGCGGCATTTCGACAAGCTCTGGGGCGGCCTGCTGCTCAGCCTCGAACTTGCCGTGATCTCGATCGCCATCGGCGTCGTCATCGGTCTGGTGCTCGCGGTCTGGTATGTCTCGGCCGGACGCGTGGTGCGGGCGGTGATCGCGGCTTACGTCGAATTCATCCGCAACGTGCCGCTGATCCTGCTGGTCTATCTCGTCTTCTACGGCCTGCCGACCGTGGTCGACCTGGCCTACAGCGCACCAACCTCATTTGTGCTGACCCTGTCGGTCTATAGCGGCGCCTATCTGGTCGAGGTGTTTCGCTCGGGCCTCGAGGCTGTCCCGCGCGGACAGCTCGACGCCGGCAAGGCGATCGGCCTGACGCCTTGGCAAAGGCTGCTTCATGTGCGCCTGCCGACCATGCTGCGCATCACGCTGCCGGCGCTCTCCAACACCTTCATCTCGCTGTTCAAGGACACCTCGATCGCCTCGGTCATCTCGGTGCCGGAACTCACCTTCGGCGCCCAGTGGATCAACTTCAACACCTTCCGCATCGTCGAGGTCTACTTGGTCACCACCGCCATGTATCTGGTGACGGGCTACATCTTGCTTTTTGGACTGCGGCTCGTGGAGCGCCGGTTCAGGGCGGCGCGCTGACATGCTGAGCCAGATCCTCTACGCACTGCCCTTCCTTGCCGCAGGCTTCGCCGTGACCTTGTGGGTCTCGCTGCTGGTCGTGGTTCTGTCGCTCATCGCCGGCGTCCTGCTGGGCGTTGGCCTGGTCTACGGGCCAATGCCGCTGCGCTGGGCGGTGCGCATCTTCTCGGACACCATTCGCGGCATTCCGATCCTGGTGCTGATGTTCTTCGTCTATTACGGCCTGCCCGCGATCGGGCTGCATCTGCCGTCGTTCTGGGCCGCGGTTTCCGCGCTCACTCTGTTCAAGACGGCGCAGGTCATCGAGTATCTCAGGGGCGCGGTCGGCTCGATTCCGAAGGGACAGTCCGAGGCCGCGATGGCGATCGGGCTGACCTTTCGCCAACGGCTCACCTACGTCATCTTTCCGCAGGCCTTCAGGCGCTTCCTGCCGCCCTGGATCAATGGGGTCACCGACGCGGTCAAGGGCAGCGCACTGGTGTCGCTGCTCGGCATCACCGACTTGATGCAGGCGATCAACCAGGTCATCGGCCGTACCTATGAAGCGATGCCGCTCTATATACTGGGCGCGCTCATCTATTTCGCGGTCAACTACGCACTCTCGCTCGCCAGCCGGCGGCTCGAGCAGCGTTTCTCCTTCATCCGGGATTAGCACGATGTCCGAAGCCCAAAACGCCGGTCCGGTACTGCTCGACGTGCGCGACGTCTCAAAAGCCTTCGGCACCGTCGAGGTGTTGCGCTCCGTCAGCCTTCAGGTGAAGCGCGGCGAGGTGGTGACTGTCATCGGCCCTTCCGGCAGCGGCAAGACCACCCTGCTGCGCTGCGTCAACTTCCTCGAAAGCTACGACAGCGGCTCGATCCGCATCGATGGCAACGAGGTCGGCTACCGCGAGGCCGGAACGCGCCAGCGCCGCAGCGAGCGCGATCTTGCCGCCATGCGTGCCGAGACCGGCATGGTGTTCCAGAGCTTCAACCTGTTCCCTCACCTGACAGCGGCCGGCAACATCATGTTGGGCCTGACCAAGGTGCGGGGAAAGATCGAGGCCGAAGCGCGATCGATCGCAGAACACTGGCTCGGCCGCGTCGGCCTCGCCCACAAGGCCGACAGCCTGCCGGCTGAACTCTCCGGCGGCCAGCAGCAGCGCGTCGGCATCGCCCGCGCCGTGGCCATGGAACCGAAGATCCTGCTGCTCGACGAGATTACCTCCGCCCTCGATCCCGAACTGGTCGGCGAGGTGCTGGCGGTGGTGCGCAGCCTGGCCGAGGACGGCATGACCATGCTGATGGTGACCCACGAAATGGCCTTCGCCCGCGACGCTTCGAGCCGCATCGTCTTCATGGCCGACGGCGGCGTCAGCGCCGTCGGGCCGCCGAGGGAGATCCTCGCGACGGAGACCACCAACGAGCGCCTCCGCACTTTCCTGGCGCGCTTCCGCGCCTCGCACTTCTAAACTCAGGCGGCCAGGCCGCCCAAGGAGCCTTCATCCATGACGCCTTATATCAGGCTCGCCGAACTCGGCCTGACGCTGCCCGAGCCGCCGACGCCGATCGCCAACTTCGTCACCCATGCCGAGAGCGGCCGGTTGATATTCCTCTCCGGCCAGGGGCCGCTGCGCGCCGACGGCACACTTTGCACCGGCAAGGTCGGGGAGGATGTGACGGTCGAGCAGGCCTATCAGCATGCCCGGCTGACCGGGCTCAACCTGCTTGCCGTCATGCATGCCGCCGCCGGCGATCTCGGCCGCATTGTGCGCGTCGTCAAGCTGCTCGGCTTCGTCAATGCGACGCCGACCTTCAGCGACCATCCAAAGGTGGTCAATGGCTGTTCGGACCTGTTCGCTAATGTCTTCGACAAGATCGGCGGCCACGCGCGCTCGGCGATCGGCGTCGGCTCGCTGCCTGGAAACATCACCGTCGAAATCGAAGCGGTCGTCGAGATCGCCGCCTGACCTGCCACCCACGGGATTTGCTCACATGAAAACCTATTCCGACACCGGCTCCAACACCACCATCCGCGAACGGCTGGGCTTGCGGCCGATCATCAACGTCTCCGGCACCATGACCGCGCTCGGCGCCTCGATCATCGTCCCGGAAGCCGTCAACGCCATGGCCGAAATGGCCTCGCAATGGGTGGAGATGGACGATCTGCAGCGCGCCGCGAGCACGGTTGTCGCGCGCCTCACCGGCGGCGAGGCCGGCTTCGTCACCGCCTGTTGCGCAAGCGGCATCACCATGGCGATTGCCGGCGCGATGACCGGAACCAACCTGCTCGCCATCGAGCGTCTGCCCGGCGACACCGGCGACCTCAAATCGGAGGTCATCATCCAGCTTGGCCACATCGTCAATTACGGCGCGCCGATCGACCAGTCGGTCCGCGTCGCCGGCGCCAGGGTGGTGCCCGCCGGCACGGTCAGCGTCACCCAGGACTATCATGTGCGCGAAGCGATCAACGAGCGCACGGCGGCGGGCCTCTACGTCGTCGCCCACCACACCGTGCAATACGGCATGCTGTCGCTGGAGGAATTCTGCGAGATCTGCCACGCCAAGGGGGTGCCTGTCATCGTTGACGCCGCGTCCGAATACGATCTGCGCGGTTTCCTCGCGCGCGGCGCCGATGTCGTCGTCTACAGCGGCCACAAATTCCTGAGCGGGCCGACCAGCGGTATCGTCACCGGCCGCAAGGACCTGGTGCGATCAGCCTATCTGCAGAACCGCGGTGTCGCCCGCGCCATGAAGGTCGGCAAGGAAAGCATCGCCGGCACCATGGCGGCGCTCGAAGCCTGGGAGAAGCGCGACCATGCCGGCATCCGCCGGCGTGAGGAGGCGGCACTCAATCTGTGGAAGGACGCTTTGCAGGGACTGCCCGGCATCGCCGCCATCATCATTCCCGACCCCACCGCCAATCCGCTCGACCGGCTGCAGATATTCGTCTCGCCCGAGAGCCGCTTCACCGCCGCCGGTCTTGCCTCGGCGCTTGCCGCCGGCTCGCCGCCGATCATCGTGCGCAACCATGAGGTCGAGCGCGGCCATTTCTTCCTCGACCCCTGTAACCTTCATCCGGGCGAGGCGGACGTCGTCGCTGAGCGCCTGCGCGCCGTGCTGACCGCGAAGGAGCGCCCGGCCGACGCGATGAAAATTGCGCGCAAGGATTCGTCGGGTGTTTTGCGCTGGCCGGATTGATCGCCAACCGACCATGCCGAAAGCACCGGCTGATCACGCGACCGTGAACAGCCGGATATGCCCGCGCGGGAATAAATCGTCTCCTCAACAAGTCTCCTCGACATACGCCACGGCTGGCGTTGAGGAGATCGGCATGCCCATCATCGCGAGCACAGCGAACCTGGCTGCGGCGGCAGCCGCCGTCATCCGCTGGCGAGCATGACCGTCGTCAGTCCCTCCTCCGTGGCGCGCTTTCTTTTCATGGCGCTTGACACTGGTGAGGCAGATGAATTCACTTTCAGCAAGGCAAGCGACTTTGCCCGTTTCCGGGGGCTTTGCCCCTGCAAGCCAGGCAAAATCGCTGTCGCATCTTGAGGCGGCACGGCCTGTCCGCTCCGGAGGGGATCATGGTGCTGCTTTGAGCGAGAGGGCCCTGGCAGAGCGCTTCAACCAGGTGGTGCTGCCGCATCTCGGCGACGCGCTGGCGCTTGCCCGCTGGCTGACCGGCAATGCCGCCGACGCCGAGGATGTCGTGCAGGACGCCTGCATCAAGGCGCATACCGGCATGTCAGGCTATGCCGGCGGCAACGCCCGTGCCTGGCTGCTGACCATCGTGCGCAACACCTCCTACACCTGGATGGCGCGCAATCGGCCGCGCGCCATGATGGCCGTCGGTGATCTCGGCGATCTCGACGACATGGCGGCGGCCCATGGCACCAGCCTGCCCGACGAGGACGGCCCGGAAGCGAGCCTGATCGCCAAGGCCGATACGGCGGCACTCGAGGCGGCGATCGCTGCCCTGCCGCAGCCGTTTCGCGAAACGCTGGTGCTGCGCGACATTAACGGCCTCAGCTATCGCGAGATTGCGGCCATGCTCGACGTGCCGATCGGCACGGTGATGTCCAGGCTGGCCCGGGCCCGTAGCCTGCTGGCATCTGAACTGGGGAGAGCGCCATGACCGGCCATGACGACGGACTGCCCAATGATCCCGAAGGTATCAGACTGATGATCCAGGCCCTTGTCGATGGCGAGCTCGATGCGGCGGCGGCCCTTGCCGTGGAGCGTCGCATCGCCACCGACCCCCGGCTTGCCGCCGAGCATGCCCGCATCCTTGCCTTGCGAGGCGCGGTCAGCCGCTTGCCGCGCCCCGAAGTCAGCGACGCCTTTCGGACCCGCATCGCAGCAATCGGCATGGCGGGCACCGACCAGCAGGACCAAGCCGATGCGGCCCAGCCGCAGCGCGGCACGCCGTCGAAGCTCCCGGGATTGATTGCCAGCGCAGGCCAGCGACCGGAAGCCGGGACGCGTCCTTCGCAGGCGTGGACATCGCCAAGGGCACGCCGCTTCGGCTCGTTCGACTGGCGCGCCATGGCCGCGTCGATCATGATCAGCGCGGTGCTGGCCAGCGGCGCGACGCAATGGGTGATGTTCAACAGCGCGGAAGACGGCTTTGCCGCCGCTGTCGCCAGCGGCCATCGCCGCAGCCTGCTCGCTGCGAGCCCGATCGACATCGTTTCCGCCGACCGCCATACGGTCAAGCCTTGGCTCGACGCCCGGATCGGCGTCTCGCCGCCCGCGCCGGACCTTGCCCAAGACGGTTTCGCCCTCATCGGCGGCCGGGTCGAGGTGATATCAGGCCGGCCGGTGCCGGCACTGGTCTACCGCCACCGTGAGCACCTGATCACGCTCGTCGCCGAACCGCAGCAGGACGGCAAGATTATCCAGCCGGACGATCTTTCCTCCGGCGGCTTCTCGATGGTGCACTGGAGCGACGGCGCCTTCTCCTACTGGGCGATCTCCGACATGGAGCGCCCCGAACTCGACGACTTCGTCGCCCGCTTCCGCAAAGCAGCGGTATGAGCCGGATATGGCCGTTGGCACCTCGCCGATGGCCTGAAATCCTTGCGGCCCCGCGCGAATTCCGCTAAGGCGCGCCTTTGTCGCCGGGAGCAGAAGCTTGAACGATCAACGCGCCGACGTCGCCATCATCATGGGCAGCCAATCCGACTGGGCGACGATGCGCCAGGCAGCGGAGACGCTGGAGGCGCTTGGTGTCCCCCATAAGCGGCTGATCATTTCGGCGCACCGCACGCCCGACCGGCTCTATGAATTCGCCAAGGGCGCCAAGGCGGCCGGCTACAAGGTGATCATCGCAGGCGCCGGGGGTGCGGCGCATCTGCCCGGCATGACGGCGGCGATGACGCCACTGCCGGTGTTTGGCGTGCCGGTGGAATCGAAGGCGCTGTCGGGCCAGGATTCGCTGCTCTCCATAGTCCAGATGCCGGCCGGTATTCCGGTCGGAACGCTGGCAATCGGCAAGGCAGGTGCGGCCAACGCTGCCCTCCTGGCCGCTGCCGTGCTGGCGCTCAATGACGATAAGCTTGCCCAGCGCCTCGACGCGTGGCGCGCCTCGCAGACCGCCAAGGTCGCCGCCGAACCGACGGACACGCCGTGAGCCTGCCCGCCGGATCGACCATCGGCATCATTGGCGGCGGCCAGCTTGGTCGCATGCTGGCAATGGCCGCTGCCCGCCTCGGCTACCGCACCGTCGTGCTGGAGCCACAGCAGGATTGCCCGGCCGCCCAGGTCGCCAACCGGCAGATCACGGCCGCCTATGACGACCCGGCCGCGCTTGCTGAACTGGCCATGGCGAGTGCCGTCGTCACCTATGAATTCGAGAACGTGCCGGTGGCCGCTGCAACCGCGCTTGCCGCCAAGGTGCCGGTCTATCCGCCGCCGCGCGCGCTCGACGTGGCGCAGGACCGGGTGAGCGAAAAGACATTCCTCAACGGCATCGGCATCGCCACTGCCGATTTCCGTCCGGTCGACACCGACGACGGGCTGGCGGCGGCGCTGGAGACATTCGACGGCAGCGGCATCCTGAAGACGCGGCGCATGGGCTATGACGGCAAGGGCCAGCGCGTCTTCCGCAACATCGAAGCCGGCGGTTTCGCCGGCACCTGCGAGGCGATGGGCAATGTGCCGCTGATCCTGGAAAGTTTCGTGCCGTTCGAGCGCGAGATTTCCGTTATCGCCGCGCGGGGGCTGGACGGCACTCTCGCCGCCTACGATCCGGCCGAGAATGTGCACCATGACGGCATTCTGCACACATCGACCTTGCCGGCCGGCATTGCGCCGGCGACCGCGCGGGCCGCGAAAGACGCGGCGACGAAAATCCTGTCGGCGCTCGACTATGTCGGCGTCATCGGTGTCGAGTTCTTCGTGCTGGCCGACAGTTCGCTGCTGGCCAACGAGATCGCGCCCCGCGTCCACAATTCCGGCCACTGGACCGAAGCCGCCTGCATCGTTTCGCAGTTCGAGCAACATATCCGCGCCATTGCCGGCCTGCCGCTGGGCAGCCCCGACCGCCATTCCGATTGCGTGATGGAGAACCTGATCGGCGACGACGTGCTGCGCGTTCCAACGCTGCTCGCCGAGCCCGACCTGATGCTGCACCTCTACGGCAAGGCGGAAGCCCGGGCCGGCCGCAAGATGGGCCACTTCACCCGCATCAGCCGCCGCGGTTAGAGCAATTCCAGAAAAAGTGTCTAAAGATTTTCCGTCCGGAATTGCGTAGCAACCGCTCTGATACCAAACACGCCTATTGCACCTGGTCGCTCTCGTCCTCGCCGGGACTGGCGCAAGTCGCATCGCCTTCCTCGCAATTGGCCGAGGCGGCGAGCTGCTTGATGCGGTCATTGGTTAGCCCGGTCAGGCATTGCGAGACCTCCATCGCATGGATGGACCCGCCTTGGCTGGCGGCTGTGGAATGCGTGCACTCGGCGTCGCGGAACGCGATCCAGGCCCGTTGCGCGGTCTGCAGCGATCTCTTTCCCTCGGCATCATCGGAGCTGATCAGGTCCTGATAGGCCTTGTTGAGCCTGGCGTCGGCGGCCTGATAGTCCTCGCCGGCACAGATGTTCATCATTTGCTGGCTGTCGTCGGAACGGTCGCATTCCTGCGCTCGGGCAGCCGCGCTCGCCGCCAGGACGACGAGGCAGGCGGACAGGAATATTCGGCGCATGGTCGTCCCCAAATCACTTGAAGTAAACGGCATCATCCCAGCCGGCTCATGGCCGCGCAATGCCACGGGGCCGACATGGCGGATATTTGATGATATCAGGACGCGGAGCGCGCTTGCGATCGACTTACGGTTGACATGGGCAAGGCTCCTCGTTTATGAGCCACCCACCGTTCAAAAGGCGCGTCTTCTGGCGCGCCTTAAAATTTCGACCCGGAACCGGGTCCACACCGACAGGCAAGACCATGAAGATCAAGAATTCGCTCAAGGCGCTGAAGGCGCGTCACCGCGACAACCAGCTGGTTCGCCGCAAGGGCCGCGTCTACATCATCAACAAGACCGCCCCGCGCTACAAGGCGCGCCAGGGTTGAGTTTTCGGCCGGAGGCTTTTTGCCTCCGCCCATTGATGTTTGTCGGCCTGCCGATCTTCTCACGCTAAAATCACTTTGCGGTTCCGCCGCCCGGGACTAGAGTCGGGCGATGCGGATCCTTTTTGCATTCTTGACGACTTTCCTGGTTTCCGGCGTCATCTCCCTGCCGACGCAGGCCGGTGATCGGCCGATCGCGGTCGCAGCCACGGATGGTCAGTCGGCGCCCTCCGATGCCCAGCCTGCGGCCCCGGACACTCCGGCCCCGCCAATAACGAAGCAGGCGCGGATCGACAAGCTGTTCTCCGACCTGAAACGCGAGCGCAACGAAAAGGCCGCCGAGCGCATTGCCGGCAACATCTGGAACGAATGGTTCCAGTCAGGCAGCGCCTCGATCGACCTGATGATGCAGTGGTCGCAAAAAGCGATGAACGATCGGAAGTTCGACGTTGCGCTCGATTTCCTGGACCAGGTGGTGACCTTGCAGCCAAACTACGCCGAAGGCTGGAACCGCCGCGCCACCGTGCATTTCATGATGAAGAACTACGGCAAGTCGATGGCCGACATCGACCGCGCGCTGCAGCTCGAGCCACGCCATTTCGGCGCGCTGTCGGGCCTGGCCCAGATCATGGCGGAAACAGGCCACAAGCAATCGGCGCTCGAGGCCTGGCAAAAGGTGCTGGCCATCTACCCGATGATGCGCAGCGCCCAGAACCAGGTCGCCACCCTGTCGGAAGAGCTTGCCGGCGAAGGCATTTGATAGACTAGGCGGTAGGGGAAGAGGCCGCCTACTCCCCTACTCCCCTACTCCCCTACTTATCCCCTCCATTCCCATATCCCCGCATGAACCTGATCTATGCCGCGCTCGCCTTCCTGATGGCGCTAGTCCTTGCCCTTGTCGGCGTGACCCGCGTCGGCTCATGGCTGATCGAGCACCGCAGTCCGCCGGCCGGCGAATTCGCCGACATCGACGGCGCCCTCATCCACTATGTCCACATTCCCGCCCCAGCCGATGCGGATCTGCCTCCGATCGTCTTCATCCATGGCGCCAGCGCCAATCTCAGGGATCAGATGCTGCCGCTGAGGCCACTGCTCGAAGGCCGTGCCGAAATGCTGTTCTTCGACCGGCCGGGCTTTGGCTGGTCGGGACGCGGCCCAGGCAACAATGAGGATCCATCGGCGCAAGCCGCAACCATTGCCGCACTGATGGACCGTCTCGGCATCAGGAAGGCAATCATTGTCGGCCATTCCTTCGGCGGCGTGGTGACGGCGGCTTTCGGCCGCGAGCATGCGGACAAGACGCTCGGCCTCGTCTTCCTGGCACCGGCAACCCATCCCTGGCCGGGCGGCGCGACGTCCTGGTACTACGACCTGACCATCATTCCGGTGATCGGCCGGCTGTTCTCCGAGACCCTGAGCTATCCTGCGGGAACGTTGCAGATGGCTGATACCACGACCTGCGTCTTCTCGCCCAACAAGGTGCCGGACAGTTATCTCGCGTCAGCCGCGATCCCGCTGGTGCTGCGGCCATCGGCCTTCCGCGCCAATGCCACCGACGTTGCCGGGCTCTATCGCTATGCGCTTGGCGCCGCGCCGCGTTACAAAGAAATCACGGCGCCGGCCGTGGTCATCTCCGGCGATCGCGACAAGGTCGTCTACGCGCATATCCATTCCGTTGGCCTGGTGCGCGACATCTCAGGTGCCGAGCTCGTCTGGGTTCATAATCTCGGTCACAAGCCGGACTGGATCGCCCCCGACCTCGTCATCGGCGCCGTCGAGAGGGTCGCCGGCAGGGACATCGATCTGGAGGCGATTGCCAGGAAGGTGGAGACACGGGTTGCCGGCGACGCCTATGGCGTGGGCAAATGCGCCGACATCAAGGAACCTGGAGCGGAGCTCGCGCCGACCTGATGCATGCCATCCGAAAATGGTCATCGCAAGATGCCATCAGGACCTGAGCGGCATGTACTGGGCCCCGATCAGTATCCGTACGACCCTATCCCTCGCGCAGGCCGGTTTCTCCAGCGGAAGCCGCGGCAAGAGCGCTCAGGATCGCGACCAGGCTGGCGGCCGATTACCGGCCGGTTTCCGATCCGACATAAGCGATGCGCAGCATGTTGGTCGATCCCGGGGTCCGCAGCGGCACGCCTGCGGTGATGATCACCCGGTCGCCCGGCTTGCCAAAGTCTTCTTCCAGCGCAATGCGGCAGGCGCGGTTGACCATGTCGTCGAGATCAGTGGCGTCCGGCGACACGACGCAATGCGTGCCCCACAGAAGCGACAGCCGCCGCGCCGTGTTGAGGATCGGCGACAGCGCGATGATCGGTACTTGCGGGCGCTCGCGCGCGGCGCGCAGGCCGGTGGTGCCTGATGCCGTGTAGGTGACGATCGCCGACAGTTTCAGCGTTTCGGCGATTTCGCGGGCGGCCAGCGAAATGGCGTCGGCGCCGGTCGCTTCCGGCTCCGAACGCTGTGCGTTGATGATGCCGGCATAAGTCGGATCTGTTTCGACTTTGGTGGCGATGCGGTTCATCATGGCAACCGCCTCGACCGGATAAGCGCCCGCCGCCGATTCCGCCGACAGCATGACGGCGTCGGCGCCTTCGAAGACGGCGATCGAAACGTCGGAGACCTCGGCGCGGGTCGGCACAGGGGCGGTGATCATCGATTCCAGCATCTGCGTGGCGACCACCACAGGCTTGCCAGCGCGGCGCGCGGCGCGCGTGATCTGCTTCTGGATGCCTGGCACGGCTTCCAGCGGCATCTCGACGCCGAGATCGCCGCGGGCGACCATCAGAGCGTCGGACAATTCGATGATCTCGGCCAGGCGGGTGACGGCCTGCGGCTTTTCGATCTTGGCCATGATAAGCGCGCGGCCGCGCGCGATCTTGCGCGCTTCGGCCAAGTCTTCCGGCCGCTGCACGAAGGACAGCGCCACCCAGTCGACGCCCGTGGCGAGCACCGCGTCGAGGTCCTTGCGGTCCTTCTCGGTCAGCGCGCCGACCGGCAGGTCGGTGTCGGGCAGGCTGACGCCCTTCTTGTCGGAAATGGCAGTGCCGGCAATGACCGTGCAGACGATCGACTTGCCGTCGCTCTTCACCGCCTTCAGCTCGAGCTTGCCGTCGTCGATCAGGAGGCGATGGCCAGCCTCGACCGAACTCAGGATTTCAGGATGCGGCAGGTAGACCCTGGTCGAGGTGCCGGGCTCGGGATTGTCGTCAAGCGTGAACCTCTGGCCCAGCGTCAGCACTTCCTTGCCGTTGGCGAACTTGCCGACGCGCAGCTTCGGACCTTGCAGGTCGGCCAGGATGCCGATCGGCCGGCCGACTTTTTCCTCGACGGCGCGGATGCGTGCGACCAGCGTGCGCATCAGCTCATGATCGGTATGGCTCATATTGATGCGGAAGACATCCGCACCAGCTTCAAACAGCTTCTGCAGCATCTCCTCGGACGAGGAGGCCGGACCGATTGTGGCTAGGATCTTGACCTTGCGGCTACGTCTCATTGACTATTCGTTCCCGGGGCGGCTGGGGCGCCTCCCGTTGCGGGCTCATCGGTGAGCTGGACCATCCAGCTTGCCTGTTCGCCCGTGTCATATTCCTGGAATCCGGCGCGCTGGAAGCCTCGGGCGACGCAGTCGCTTACGCCGGCGATCTTGAACTCTTTTTCAGCCACGCACATGTTGATCGGGCCGTCCCAGCGTCCACCGCGCTCCGCGTCTTCTGCATAAAGATAATAAAACCTTGATGACAGCGGCCCTTCGATCAACGTCTTGCAGCTCGATCCTTCGATATGCCACCAGCCCTCGGTGATCCAGCCGGCTTTGGCACGATAGCCGATGCCGACGCCGACCAGGTTCTGTGTGGCGTTGCAGACGCGGAAATCGGCGCGCGCCGGCGAGGCCATGACCATTGCCGACACGCCGACGGTCAGGATCAGGAGCGGCATGGCGAAGCCGGAGCGCATGCGCTGCCTGCCGGCGGAACCCATTCCAAAACCCCTCAAGAACCACATCAGCATCTCTCTGCGCCCCTTTTCGGAAAAGTCCGGGCGCATGTCAACGCACCGTTTCAACCAATCCAATCGATTTAGGAAGGCTCCCGGCGCACCATCCGTCGCCCCTTGCCAGATTTCAGCGGAAACCTTGGCCAAACAACGGCATTGCGCACGCGTCGTCTTCGTGGAATGACGATAGCACCCTCCCCGGAAGCCAGCGAACAGCCCATTTCCCGCCAATGACCCGATCCACAGTTTTCGCGCCATTCGATATCGTCGAGGGCGACCGCAAGCGGGGCATCGTGCTCCTGGCCGATCATGCCCGCCGTGACCTGCCGGAGGAGTATGGCAGCCTGGGGCTGCCGTCGGTCGAATTCGACCGCCATATCGCTTACGACATCGGCGTCGAAGCCGTGACGCGCGAACTGGCGGCCCTGCTGGATGCGCCTGCGGTGCTCGCCAATTTCTCACGGCTGCTGATCGATCCCAACCGCGGCGAGGACGATCCAACTCTCATTCGCCAGCTCTACGACGGCACCATGATTCCGGGAAATTATCCCCTGGCGCCGGAGGAACGCGAAAGGCGGCTTGATCGCTTCTACCGTCCCTATCACGATGCGATCGGCGCCATGATTGCATCGGTCGCGCAAGCCGCCGGCAAGGCGCCCTTCATCTTCTCGGTGCACTCCTTCACGCCTGCCATGCAAGGCAAGCAGCGGCCCTGGCACGTCGGCATCCTCTGGGACAAGGACGACCGGGTGGCGCGGCTGCTGATCGACATGCTGGCTGAAGACAAAAACCTCGTCGTCGGCGACAACGAACCGTATGACGGCGCTCTGCACGGCGACACCATGTTCAAGCACGCCATCGTCAATGGCTATGCCCACGCGCTGATCGAAATCCGCCAGGACCTGATAGCGGACCAGAAGGGCGCCATCGCCTGGGCCGAACGGCTGGCGCCGATCGTTGACGCCATCGACCGCCGTCCCGATATACATGCGGTAAAGATGTTCGGCTCGCGTACCGGGCCGCTATGACGGAGGTTTCGATGACCGAACTCAGCGACGAGAAGAAGCGCGACTTCGAAGCCGCTGCCTTTCGCCGGCTGGTCGAGCATTTGCGCGAACGCGGCGACGTGCAGAATATCGACCTGATGAACCTCGCAGGTTTCTGTCGCAACTGCCTGTCGAACTGGTATCGCGAGGCGGCCAATGCCGAGGGTGTCGATCTCTCGAAGGACCAGTCGCGCGAGATCGTCTACGGCATGCCCTATGCGCAGTGGCAGGCGCTCAACCAGACAGAGGCTTCGGACGCCAAGAAGGCGGAATTCGAAGCCAGGCGTCCCAAGGATCACTGAGTCCGTTTGGCCCAAATGCTTTCCCGAAAGAGCGCTTGACTGAAAATTGAATCGATCTAATTTTCCGGGCAAAGCCATTTTCTGACCGGATTCGCCTCATGAACGCGCCGAACGCCTTGCAGACTGCCATTCGCGGCCGATGGGCAGTCGCGGCTATTTTCCTCGCCAATGGCTTCCTGACCGGCAGCTGGGCGCCACAGATTCCGGTATTCCTGACGCGGCTGGACATCTCGAAATTCACGCTCGGCCTGCTGATCCTTTTGTTCGGGGCCGGCGCGGTCACCGCCATGACATGGTGCGGCCACCTGATCTCCAAACATGGCTCGCGCACCGTGCTGCGCTGGTTCGGTCTCTGCGGCAGCCTCGGCCTGCTGGTCGTGGCGCTGGCACCCGACGTGCCGCTGGCGGCCGTCGCCATGTTCATCTTCGGCGGCTCGATCGGCGGCATGGATGTAGCCATGAATGCCAATGCGGTGGTGGTGGAACGGCGGCTGGGGCGCGCCATCATGTCCTCGTCGCACGGCTTCTGGAGCCTCGGCGGTTTCGCCGGCGGCGCCCTTGGCGGCTTTGCCATCCAGAATTATGGCCACCTCGCCCATGCTTCGGTGGTGACCGCGCTTGCCTTCGCGGCAATCGCGGCGGCGGTCCCCCATATCGTGGCCGAAAACAGGCCGCAGGCGGCCGAGCATCATAAATTCGCTCTGCCGGCAAATCCATTGGTCTACCTGATCGGCCTGATGGCCCTGCTGACGATGATTTCCGAGGGCGCGGTGCTCGATTGGGCGGCGCTCTATCTGCGGCAGGAACTCGGCGCCGACCTCGCCATCGCCGGCCTTGCCTATGCGGCCTTCTCCGGCGTCATGGCGATCATGCGCTTTTTCGGCGATGGCGTCCGCAACCGCTTCGGCGCGGTGATGACACTGCGCGGCTCAGCCATCGTCGCGGCCGCCGGCATGCTGATCGCCGGCCTGTCGCCCTCGCCCTGGCTCGCCATATCAGCCTTTGCGCTGTGCGGCTTCGGCATCGCCAACATGGTGCCGATCATCTTTTCGGCCGGCGGCAACCAGGAAGGCATGTCGTCGGGCACTGGCATGAGCGTCGTCACCACCATGGGTTATTCCGGCATTTTGGTGGCGCCGTCGGCGATCGGCTTCGTCGCCGAGCATTCCAGCTTCGGCCCGATCTTCATCGCCATGGCGGTTCTGCTGATCGTCGTCTTGCTGATGGCTGGATTGGCTCACCGCGCCGAATTCGCTCCTGACGCGGCACCTGCCGAATAGCGCTTCAACTCCTCATGGAGAAAGTCAGCCACACGGCGGATGCGCACGCTGCCGCGCACGTCGCGATGCATGGCCAGCCATACCGGGAGAGCAGGCAATGGCAGTCCGGGCAACACCTTTTCCACCAGCGGATCGCGGTCTGCCAGCGGCTCCTGGCCAAGACCAATGCCGTTTCCTGCCCGCACCGCTTCCCAGAGCACGGTCTGATTGTCGGCCCTGAAGCGGAAACTGCTTCGGGTGACCGGGATACCATACTGGGAAAAGGCTCGGATCATCTCGTCGCTGCGATCGAAGCCGATCAGGGCGTGATGGACGAGATCGGCCGGTCCCATGGGACGGCCGCGCCCATCGAGATAGGAGATGGCCGCGCAGGCGCAGAGCGGGATATCGCAGACCTTGCGCGCCACCAGTTCGGTCTGCGCCGGCTTGACCATGCGGATGGCAATGTCGGCATCCCGGCGCAACAAGTTCTCGACCTGGTTCGACGCAACGATCTCGACCTCGATGCCGGGTTCCTCGATGCCGAGCCGCGCCATCATGTCGGGCAGCACATAGGCGGCCACCACTTCACTGGCAGCAATCCGCACCGTGCCTTCGATCGCCTCGACCGAGCCCAGCGCGAGCCGTGAGAAGGCACTAGCCTGTTCGCTCACCACCTTGCCGCGTTCGAATAGCGTGGCTCCCGCTTCCGTCAGCGCGTAGCCGTTTCGTCCGCGCCGGAAAAGCGTGACGCCAAGCGCCTGTTCCAACTCCCCGATGTGACGGCCAAGCGTCGGCTGGCTTGCCGACAGCTTTCGCGCCGCGGCCGACAGGCTGCCGGTTTCCGCCACGGTGACAAAGCTCTTGATCAGGTTCCAGTCGATGTCGTCCATTCAATAATGAATATCAAAACTGCATTCCTAGTCAATTTCAATTCATCGATGAAGCAATCATATTCACCCTGCAAACACCGATACGGACTGCAACAACCAATCAGGAGTAATCCAATGACCAAGATCGCACTCACAACCGCCGCCCTCCTCATCGCCGCCAACACGGCTTTTGCCGGCAGCGACAAGTTTGGCTCGGACAATGCCACCCAAACGACCGTCGTCACCACCGACAATGTGACCACCACGTCGATCAGCAAATCCGCGGCGACCAATCAGAAGCCTGTCGTCCAGGGCAGCAACCGCGACCTCTTCGGCAGCCGCTGAACGGCGGTCCTCGAAAATCCAGAAGCGGCGGGCTTGTCCCGTCGCTTCCAGGCAAACCCCCACTTGAAAACAGATAAGGAGACGAAGAATGACCAAGATCGCAATTCTCGGCGCCAATGGCCGGCTCGGTCGCGTGGTTGCCAAGGCCTTCATCGACGCCGGTTTCGACGTCCGCGCCGTCACCCGTACCGGCAAGGTGCCGGCTGAGCTCAAGGGCGCCACGGCTGTTGCCGGCGATGCGCTGGATCGCCAATCGCTGATCCAGGCCACCGAGGGCGTCGAAATCATCTTCAACGGCCTCAACCCGATCTACACCGACTGGGGCAAGTGCCTGCCGATGGCCGAAAATGTCATGGCCGCCTGCCATGCCAACGGCGCGCTGCACCTCTTCCCCGGCACCGTCTACAATTACGGCTCGCCAATGCCGGCGGTGATTACGGAAGACACCCCCTTCCATCCGACCACGGAAAAAGGCCGCATCCGCTGTGCCATGGAGGATCTGTTCCGCCGTGAGGCCGAGGCCGGTCGGGTGCGCACCATTGTTCTGCGGGCCGGCGATTTCTTCGGCGGCACCGGCAGCGGCTCCTGGTTTGACCTGGTCGTCGCCGCCAAGATCAACAAGGGCATCTACACCGCGCCCGGTCCGGCCGACCTCATGCATGAATGGGCTTATTTGCCGGACTTCGCCGTCGGTTTCGTCGCGCTGGCCCGCAATCTCGACAAGCTCGGCTTCCATGAGGCGCTGAACTTTCCGGGCCATGCCGTCACCGATCTCGAGATCAAGGCGGCCGCCGAGAACGCCGTCGGCCATCAACTCAAGATGACTTCCATGCCTTGGTGGGTGCTGCGCGCCGGCAGCCCGTTCGTGGCGATGTGGCGCGAGATCGTCTCGATGTCATATCTGCGTTTCGAGCCGCACCGGCTGGCCTCGACGCGGCTGGAGGGGATCATCGGCGAAATCCCGCATACGCCGCTCGATCAGGCGGTGAACAAAGCCTTGCAGGATATCGGCATCGCCGTCGCGCCCGCACGGCGCCAGGCCGCCTGATCGCGAGCTTGCTTGCAGGACTCGGCGTTGAATCGTTGCCGGTCAGATCCTTCCCAGCACAAGCAGGATCAGCACCACGACCAGGATGACGCCGACAATGCCCGATGGTCCGTAACCCCAGGAGCGCGAATGCGGCCATGCCGGCACCGCGCCGATCAGGATCAGGATCAGGATGATAACGAGAAGTGTGCTGATCGTCATTTTGAGCCCTCGCCGTCTGGTTGCATTCGAGGGAACAATGCAAAAGGCCGCCCGGTTGTTCCCGGACGGCCTTTGTTGCTTGGCTTGCGAAACGCTCTATTCCGCGGCCTTCGGGAAGCTGACTGCCGGCTCGGCGCCGACATCTGCCAAAGGCCCTTGGGACGAGATCTGGCCCTTGCCGCGCCGGAACAGGCGGCTGAACCAGCCGCGCCGCGCACCGGGCTTGACCTTGGCGCGCGTGAACACCATCAGCATCGACGGCGTCACCACCAGCGTCAGGATGGTGGCGAAGGACAGGCCGAAGACGATCGCCGAGGACAGCGAAATCCACCATTGCGTCGACGGCGCGTTGATCGTCGTCTCGTGATGGAAGATTTCGAGCCCAAGCCCGAAGGCGATCGGCAGCACGCCGAGAATGGCTGATACCGCCGTCAGCACGACCGGGCGGGCACGCTCGCGGCAGGTCTGCAGCACCGCGTCCATCTTGTCCCAGCCCTCTTCACGCAGCCGGTCGTAGGTGTCGATCAGCACGATGTTGTTGTTGACCACCACGCCGGCCAGCGCGATGACGCCGATGCCCGACATGACGATGCCGAACGTCTCGCCCGTGATCAGCAGTCCGAGGAACACGCCGATCGTCGCCATGACCACGCAGGACAGCACCAGCCAGACGCTGGTGAACTTGTTGAACTGCGCCAGCAGCACCAGGAAGATCAGGAAGATAGCGGCACCGAAGGCTTTGCTGAGGAAGGCGCTGGCCTCGGCGCTGTCCTCGTTCGAGCCGGCAAGCTTCCAGCGTATGCCGCTGCCGAGATTCATGTCGGTGACCGCCTGGGTGACCTCCTGCTGCACGGCGGCGACCTGGGCGCCGGCGGCGACGTTGGCCTGCACCACCACGGTGCGGGCGCCGTCGATGCGGTTGAGGATGCCGACGCTCGGCTTCGCCTTGCGCACCACGAAGTTCGAGATCGGCACCGATCCTTGCGAGGTCTGCACCCTGAGCTCGTCGAGCGTCGACAGCGTGCGCCGGTCCTCCGGCAAGCGCAGCCGGATGTCGACCGCCTTGTCAGCACCGGCAGGCCGGTATTCCGAAAGCTTCAGGCCGTTGGTGACGAGCTGCACCACCGTCCCGACCGAGGTCGGGCTGATGCCATACTGGGCAGCCTTGGCTCGGTCGACCTCGAGTGCCCAGTCGACGCCGGGCGGCGGCAAGCCATCGGAAATGTCGATGACGCCGGGCACCTTGGCGATGCGTGCCGCGACTTCGCGCGCCTTCTCGTCCAATCCCTTGGGGTCGATGGCCGAAAGCCTGATCTGGATCGGCTTGCCGGTCGGGGGGCCGGCTTCCGGCACGCGCACCTCGACATCGACGCCGGGAATGCCGGCCATGACGCCACGCAGGTCGTTCAGGATATCGTTGGCCGATTTACGCTCGCGCCAATCGATGAATTCGTACTGGATGACGCCGACGACGTCTTCTGGAACATCCTGGCCGCCGCCCTCGGACTTGCCGACGCGGGTATAGACCGACTTCACCCCCGGCCAGCCGAGCAGCCGGTTTTCGGCGATCTTGGTCGCGGTATCCATTTCGGCCAGCGAAAGGTTGCCGCGGGCATGCACATAGAGCAGACCGTAGTCGGGTTCGACGCTCGGGAAGAACTCGACGCCGGCTCCGTACTTCGAATAACCAACGAAGATGCCGGCCAGCAAGACGACGGTCAGCATCATCACGGTGATGGGGAAGCGTACTGCCTGCTTGACGACAGCCATGTACCAGCCATCGCGATTGCCATCCCCGTGATGCTGCGGCGCCTTGGCGAAGATCGCCCCCAGCGTCGGCGCGAAGACCAGCGCATAGAGCATCGAGGCCGACAGCGTGACGATCAGCGTGATCGGCATGTACTTCATGAAATCGCCGATGATCCCCGGCCAGAACAGCAGCGGCGAAAAGGCGGCGATTCGCGTCATCGTTGCCGCGATGACCGGACCGGCCATGCGCTTGGCGGCAAGCGCGAAGGCTTCCTGCTTCGGCATGCCCTCGCTCATCCGTCGCTCGGCGAACTCGGTGACGATGATGGCATCGTCGACCAGCATGCCGACGGCCAGGATCAGGCTGAACAGCACGATCATGTTGATCGTGTAGCCCATCATGGCCAGCAGCAGGATGCCGATCAGGAATGATGACGGAATGGCCAGCCCGATGAGCAGCGAGGCACGCCCGGACAGCGCGTAGAGGATGACGATGAACACCAGGATGACGGCGATCATCACGTGGTTCTGCAGATCGCCGAGCAACTGGTTGACGAAGACCGACTTGTCCTGCGTGTAGGTGACGTGCATCCCTTCGGGCATGGTCTTGACGAAGGTGTCGGACACCTCCCTGACCTTGGTGAGCGTGTCGATCAGATTGGCGCCGATGCGCTTCTTGACCTCGATGGCGATGGCCGGCTTGCCGTTGAGGCGCGTGATCGTCGTGGCATCGGCGAAGGTCGAGCGGATCGTCGCGATGTCCTTGGCCTGAACCACGGCATTGGGACCGGCAACCACGGGAAGTGCCGCCACATCCTCGGGCTTCTCGATCAGCGACGGCACCTTGACTGCGTATTTACCCTGGGAGCCCTCGATATTGCCGGCGGCGACCAGGCTGTTGGACGCACCGACTGCGCCGATCAGCTGATCGAGCTGCAAGCCATAGGAAGACAGTTTCATTGGATCGATGACGACTTCGACCAGATCGTCGCGGGAGCCCTGCAGGGAACCTTCCAGAACGCCGGGCACTTCCTCGATGCGGTCACGCAGTTCGCGCGCCGCGGCCGCCAGCACGCGTTCGGGCAATTCGCCCGACAGCGTGACGACGAGCACCGGAAATTCGGAAATGTTGACCTCGGTGACGACGGGCTCCTCGGCCGCCTGCGGCAGGTCGGCCTTGCCGTCCTGAACCTTGGAGCGCGTATCCTGCAGTGCCGTCGCCAGGTTCGTCTGCGGCTGGAACTCGACCAGCACATAGCCGCCGCCCTGGAAAGCGGCTGAGCGCATCTCCTTGAGGCCCTTCAGGCTCTTCAGCTTGCTTTCCATCGGCCGCAGCAGAAGGCGCTCGGAATCTTCAGGCGAAATGCCTTGATAGATGAGGCTGACATACATCATCGGAATCGGAACGTCGGGTTCCGCTTCCTTCGGTGTCGACTGATAGGCGACCCAGCCTGCAATCAGCAGGAAGACCAGGACCGAGATGGTCAGGCGGGCATTGTTGATTGCGAGTCTGACGATATCCATGACTTATGCCTGCTGTTGCTTTCGGGAGTGGCGAACGGACATGCTGTCGCCGGGCAAGGCCCGGCGCCGGCGCCTCGCGCTACTGCGTCCCGGCGGTGGCTTCGCCGATCAGCTTGTTGATGGTCGCCTGGTCGGCCTCGATCGGCTTGACCTCATCGCCTTCCTTCACCAGTTCCTGGCCGGCGACGATGATGCGCGCGTCGGCCGGGATGCCGCCGAGCACGAGACCGGTCGGCGTATCGTCGACCAGGTCGATCGGGAAGAATGCCACCTTGTTGTCCTTGCCGACGGCGCGGATGCCGAGATCGCCCTTGTCGCCGAGCGTCACCACCGAGCGCGGCAGCAAGACAGCGTCGGTCGGCAACGCGCTGAGCTGGATTTCCGCCGTCATGCCGGCCGGCACGGAGCCATCGGCATTGGGGATGGCGATCTCGACACGGAAGGTGCGGGTCGCCGACGAGGCGTCACGGCTGATATAGCGCACGGCGCCTTCGACGGTCTGGCCGCTGACCAGCCTAACGCTGGCCTTATCACCGATCTTGAGGTAGCCGAGATCGCGCTCGCTGATCTCGCCGCGCGCGATCACCGGATCGAGCTTGAGGATGGTCGCCACCTCGCCCCCCTGCATGACGGAGCTGCCGAGTTCCACCGGCACCCGGTCGATGACGCCGTCAAACGGCGCCTTTACCTCGTTGCGGTCGAGCTCGGCCTGCGCGGTGTCCAGCAGGGATTGCGCCTGGGTCAGATTGGAGCGGGCGGTGTCGAGCTGCAGCTTCGGCAAGTTGCCTGTCTTGGCCAGCCGCTCGGCGGCGTCGAGCTCGGCCTTGCGCTGCGCAACAAGCTGCTTGGCGTTGGCGGCCATCGATATCTTTTCCTCGGCGGCGAGCATCAGCACCAGGTCGCCGGTCTTGACGTGATCGCCTTGCTTGACCGGCAGCTTGTCGATGACGCCGGCAACGCGGGTTGCCAGCACCGCGCGCTTGTCGGCTTCGGTCAACCCGGAAATGCGGATGGCGCGCGCATAGGTCTTGCGAGGCGGCGTCACCACCGCGACGGTGCGCAGCGGGGCCTTCGGTTCGGCTTCCGCCGTCTTCGGCTTGCTCGCGTCCGGCGCCTTGCCCTGCTCGACCTCGGCTGCCTTGGCCTTGTTGGCCGCTCCACTGCCGACCGACGAGAACTCGCCTGTCGCCATCCACGCGGCGAAACCGATGAGCACAACAATGGCTGCAAGCTTGTGAAACCTGATTTTAGGCATCGTCATTTTTCCACTGCGGGTTCGGCCAGCACCGCGTCTTAAGACGCGGGCGCGTCGCCGATATGGGTGCGCGCCTGACCGTGTTCAAATTGCCGTGATCGGCGAGCGCGCTTCTACATCAAAGTTGCATCGCAATATAGTCCGAAAGTTGCAGCAGCATTGCATAGCCGGACAAGGTGTGGCAGCCATGAAACGGTTCTTCGTGACTTGCCAGTCTACTTGACGAAGCGGCCCGCCGGCTCACACAGGCCCTGACACGCCGGCTACGGGGCGACCAGCCCCGCTCGTCATGGGCCGTCTCCGGAATACAGTCGCGATCCGCATCACGTCGCTGATTGGAGCTCGGGCACAAACCGACGATCCGCGTCAGTGCGATCGGCGAGGGACAATGGCTGCGGCGCCACGATACTCGGCCAAAAGCCTGGAATCGCTCAGGAAAAGGCACGGCAGCCCCTTCGGATCCGGCTTGCCGATCCCAATGCACCGAAGTCAAACCAGATGCTGAAAACGCCAATGAGCCGGCGCGATAACGTCCTGAATCGTCGTGCCCTGACATGTGCGAAGTCGGGCGCGGCGCGAGGCAGGGGCGGGAACGCCGGGGGTATTCGTCCCAATCGCAATTCTGTATCGAGCGCTGCCGGTTAGCAGGTAACGAGCGCCCCTGGGGCGGTGCCACTGACCGTCAGTGGCAGCAGACGTCAGGATGATGAGGGCTCCTTCCGCACGCCAAGGTTGCTGTCACGCCACGACCCCTCTGAAGCTCCGCGGATTACGCCCGCGATTGCCGGCAAAGGCTGCCCCTCGAAGCCTGTGCCGTCAGATTCAGGCCCGACGGCGCTCGGTCTCCGGGTTCTTGCGCACGGCGAGAAATTCCTTCACCCGACGGCCGGGTGCGGGACCGCGTACCGGCTTGAACCCGTCATCGAGTTCGCCCGAGAGATCGAGCGTAGCCCGCTTGCCGACCGCTTCGTAATTCTCTTCCAGCCAGTCGCTGGCGGCGGTGCGGCCGAGGTCGCGCAGATAGGTCAGGAAGGCCCATTCGGCATTGACCTTGGACGATGCCGACAAATCCTTGAACGCCTCGTCGGCATCGATGCGATGCATGCGGATGTCCCGATATTCGCCATGCGGCAGACGGCCTGCGGCGATCAGTTCCTTGACGAAGGCGATCGAGCGGAATTCGCGCAGCAGGCCGGCATTGAAGGTGATCTCGTCGATGCGGTTCTGGATCTCGTTGGCGCTTCTTGGCGTTCCCTCGCGCACCACCGGATTGATCTGCACCAGGAGCACGTCCTCGGTCGCCGCCGTCTTGAAGAACGGGTAGAGCGCCGGATTGCCGCCATAACCGCCGTCCCAATAGGGCACCCCCTTAATCTCGACGGCGCGGAACAGTTGCGGCAGACAGGCCGACGCCATCACCGTGTCGAGGTCGATCTCGCCATCGGAAAACACCCGCAACTGCCCTGTCTCGACATTGGTGGCGGAGATGAACAGTTCCATCGACTTGCAGGCGCGAACATTCTCGAAGTCAATCTCCCGCGCGACCACATCGCGCAGCGGATTGAGGCCGAGCGGGTTGGCGACATAGGGCGAAAACACCCGCGACATGGTGTCGAAGAACACATAGCCCGGCGTGTTCTCGATCGACCAGTTGCCCCAGGCGACATCCCACGGCATGCGCTGCACCGGGCTGAACCGGCCCTTTGCCGCCACCGCCTGCCAGAAATCGTCCAGCTTCCGCCTGGCGCCCTCAACCCCACCACGCACGAAACCATCGGCCAATGCGACCGCGTTCATGGTGCCGGCGCTGGTGCCGGAAACCGCCGATATCTCAAGCCTGCCGTCCTCCAGCAGCCGGTCGAGCACGCCCCAGGAAAAGGCCCCATGCGAGCCGCCTCCCTGAAGGGCGATGTTGATCTTTTTCTTTTCCTCCGCCTTGCCGTTCTTCGTCATGGCGTTCCTGTCATCCTGATGCGCCGGCCTGCCCCAACGTCATTGGAGGGAAGCAGCTGTCGCCGGCCTATGTTGCAGTGCAGCATATAAGGACGGACCAAGGCAAGAACACGAACACGGTCGCGTGATCACATGAAGTTTCGGTCATGCGAAAAGCCCCTCCGCTGCAATGCGGAGAGGCCGTAGCTCTCGAAACAAACAGAGAATCTAGGCGACGAGGTCCGGCACCGGCCCGACATAGCGGGACTGCGGACGGATCAGCCGTCCGGTCGTCTGCTGCTCGCGCGCGTGCGCGACCCAGCCGGCAACGCGCCCGGCGGCAAAGACATTGCTGAAGGCACCGGGCGGAAATCCCGCCGCTTCCAGCACCAGCGCGGTGTAGAATTCGACATTGGTCTGCAGCGAGCGCTGCGGCTTGGCGATCCGAAGCACGTCGAGCGCGGTTTGCTCGACCCCCTCGGCGAAAGCCAGCCGGCGGCCGGTGTCGCCCTCGCCGCCAAGCTTGCGCACCACTGCTTTCAGCACATCGGCACGCGGATCGCGCACGCGGTAGATGCGATGGCCGAAGCCCATGATGCGCTCGCCATGCGCGATCTTGTCGCGCAGCCAGCCGGCAGCGTCGCCATGCGCGGCGATGGCGTCGAGCATCTCAATGACAGGACCAGGCGCGCCGCCATGCAGCGGGCCCTTGAGCGCGCCAAGGCCGGCCAGCACCGACGATGTCAGGCCCGCCAAGGTCGAAGCAACGACGCGGGTGGCGAAGGTCGAGGCATTGAGGCCATGGTCGCAGACGGTGACCAGATAGGTGTCGAGCGCCTTTGCCAATGCCGGCGACGGGACGGAACCCTTGAGCATCCCTAACATGTCGGCGGCATGATCCGCCTTGCCGTCGGGTGCGATCGGCTGCTCGCCGCGCCGCAGGCGCAGCAGGGCCGGCGTCAGCACCGCGGGCCCCGCGATCAGCCGCAAGGCGTCCGTCAGCGTCTCGCCATCCGGCAGCAAGGCCATGCCGGCGCGCATGGCGCTGTAGATATCGAGCGGTGCCAGCAAGGGCAGCGAAACCGCGAGCCGGTCGAACACCTCGACGCGAGCCTCACCCAACCTTGCCGACAGTTCGGCGTCGCCAGGCAGATCGTCGAAGAACCCGTCCAGCAGCAGGCGCACGACCTGGGCGTAACTCCATCGCCCTGCCAATTCCCCAAGCGAGTGGCCGCGGATCGTCAGGCGGCCACCCAGACCATCCACATCGGACAGCACTGTTTCGGCCGCCACCACATCATCGAGCCCATTCGCCATCGCCCCGTTCGCCATCGCCTTGTCTCCTTGAAGCTTTTCCCGGTGGGAGATAAGGATGGTCGCCATAAGCATCAATCTTGATCAATATAATCAATATCCGAGCTCGATATGTCCGAATGGTTGTCGCGGGAAGAGGCGCTGGAAAGGCTCAGGGTGAGGCCGCAAACGCTCTATGCCTATGTCAGCCGCGGCCGCATCGGCATGCGCCCGGATCGGGCCGATCCGCGCCGCAGCCAGTACCGCGCCGACGACATCGCGGCGCTGGCGACGCGAAGGGCGCGCGGGCGCAGCCCTGCGGCCATTGCCGAAAGCGCGATCGCCTGGGGCGAGCCGTCGATCGTCACCGCGATCTCGACAGTCTGGCACGGCCACCTCATCTATCGGGGCCGGGACGCGGTTGCGCTGTCCGACCGTACCACGCTGGAAGAAACCGCCGGACTGCTCTGGGCTCTGCCCGGCCCGATCAGTTTCGAAGCGCCGTCGCCAGATGCACCGCCCCAGATCGGTCGCGCCCCGGCCTTTGCGCAACTCGCCTTGCTAGCCGGCCAGGCGCGGCCTTCGCTTGGACGAAGTGCTGCCTCGCTGTGCGCCGACGCCGCGCACGCGATCGGCGTTCTGGCCAGCGCCCTCGGTGCCATGGCGGGACCGGAACCGGTACACCAGCGATTGGCACGGGGCTGGTCGGTGGACGATGATGGCGCGGAAGCGATCCGTCGCGTCCTTGTCCTGCTCGCCGATCACGAACTCAACGCATCGACCTTCGCGGCCCGCGTCGCGGCCTCGACCGGAGCTTCGCCCGCCGCGTGTCTGCTGGCGGGCTTGGCGACACTGTCCGGTCCCCGCCACGGCGGCGCTGGCGAAGCCGTGATGCAACTCGCCGAAGACGCGGCGCGGCATGGCGCCGAGGCCGCGATCCGGCGCTGGCTTGGCCACGACCGGCCACTGCCAGGATTCGGCCACCCGCTCTATCCCGAGGGCGATCCCCGGGCCGCAGCGCTTCTGGCGGGCCTCGACAACACCGACGAGACGTTGCGGTCGCTGGAAACCGCCGCCATTGCCGCGACCGGCGCTCAACCGAACATAGATTTTGCCCTGGCCGTGCTGACGCGCGGCCTTGGCTTGCCGCGCGATGCACCGTTCCACCTGTTCGCGCTTGGACGCAGCGTCGGCTGGGCCGCGCACATGGTCGAACAGATCGTGAGCGGCAGCATCATCCGGCCGCGCGGCCGCTATGAAGGATTGCTGCCATAAATGTCGTGAGCGCTATGCGCTTACGACATCGTGTCGAGCTTGCGCTGCATGGCCGCGATCTGGTCCTTCAGCTGTTGCAGATCGTCCGGCTTTTCCGGCGTTTCTTTCCTGGCCGGTTCGGCGGGCGCCGCGGCGGGCGCCGAGCCCGGAGGCGGAAATGGCGTGAACAGCCGCATCGCATTCTGGAACATCTCCATGTTGCGGCGCGTCTGTTCTTCCAGCGCCTTGATCGGCGTCGCCATCTTCATCACGTCCAGCGGCGACTTGCCGATGGCGCCCTTCATCTGCTCGCGGAACCGCTCCTGTTCCTTTGAGAAGGCGATCATCGACTGTTCGAGGAAACTCGGCACGATCATCTGCATCTGGTCGCCGTAGAAGGCGATCAGCTGGCGCAGGAACGGGATCGGCAGCATGTTCTGCCCATCCTTGTTCTCCAGCTCGAAAATGATCTGGGTCAGCACCGGATGGGTGATGTCGTCACCGGTCTTGGCGTCCTGGACGGTGAATTCCTCGCCCTTCTTGACCATTTCGGCCAAATCCTCGAGCGTCACATAGGTGCTCGTCCCCGTATTATAGAGGCGGCGGTTGGCGTATTTCTTGATAATGATCGGGTCGTCTTTTGCGGCCATCTGCATCCTCCCCGGACACCGGCACGCCTGAGTAAGCAGCCGGTAACGATTGCGCCCTTTTTGAGGATATGCGCAAAAGCCTTACAATTCCAAGCAGTTTGTGCACTGCGGGATCATATAATGCTGCATGGCAGGCTAAATATGCTGCGCAGCAGCGGCTGGGTCACCGGAGCGGCGAGACTTGGCCTGCTTGTGGCGCATGGGCGCCATGCCGATTTCCGGTTTGACTTGGGATCGGGAAAGGGCAAGAAAAGTCCTCAACGGCACAACAACACCCTTGAAGTCTGGAGAAAAAAATGTCCGCTTCCATCGTCATTGCCAGCGCCGCGCGCACGGCCGTAGGCTCCTTCAACGGTGCCTTCGCCGCCACGCCCGCGCATGAACTCGGCGCCGTCGTCGTCAAGGAACTTTTGGCGCGTGCCGGTGTCGAGGCGGGCGAGGTCGACGAGGTTATCCTCGGCCAGGTGCTGACCGCGGCGCAAGGCCAGAACCCGGCCCGCCAGGCCTCGATGCTGGCCGGCCTGCCCAAGGAGACCACCGCCTGGGGCCTCAACCAGGTTTGCGGTTCGGGCCTGCGCGCCATCGCGCTCGGCATGCAGCAGATCGCCACCGGTGACGCCAAGGTGATCATCGCCGGCGGCCAGGAATCGATGTCGCTGTCGCCGCACGCCGAGCACCTGCGCGCCGGCGTCAAGATGGGCGACTACAAGATGATCGACACCATGATCAAGGACGGACTGTGGGACGCCTTCAATGGCTACCACATGGGCAACACCGCCGAGAACGTCGCCCGGCAGTTCCAGATCACCCGCGACGATCAGGACCAGTTCGCACTGGCCTCGCAGAACAAGGCCGAGGCCGCGCAGAAGGCGGGCAAGTTCAAGGACGAGATCGTCGCCTTCACCATCAAGGGCAAGAAGGGCGACACGGTTGTCGATCAGGATGAATACATCCGCCACGGCGCCACGATCGATGCCATGACCAAGCTGAAGCCGGCCTTCGACAAGGATGGCACGGTGACGGCCGCCAATGCCTCCGGCATCAATGACGGTGCCGCCGGCGCGCTGCTGATGAGCGAAGCGGAAGCCGCCAGGCGCGGCATCACCCCGCTGGCGCGCATCGCCTCCTGGGCGACCGCCGGCGTCGATCCGGCGATCATGGGCACCGGACCCATTCCCGCTTCACGCAAGGCTTTGGAACGGGCCGGTTGGTCGGCAGGGGATCTCGACCTTGTCGAGGCCAACGAGGCGTTCGCCGCACAGGCCTGCGCTGTCAACAAGGACATGGGCTGGGATCCCTCGATCGTCAACGTCAATGGCGGCGCCATCGCCATCGGCCACCCGATCGGCGCCTCGGGCGCCCGCATCTTCAACACGCTGGTCTTCGAAATGCGCCGACGCGGCGCCAAGAAGGGGCTGGCCACCCTATGCATCGGCGGTGGCATGGGCGTCGCCATGTGTGTGGAGGCTTTCTGATAGACCTTGAAACGGGCGGCGCAAGCCGCCCGTTTCACATGTGGTGCCTGTATAGATCCAGTGCCTGCCAAGCCCGACAACAGGGCGATTTCAAAAAGGGGAAAATGCATGACCAAGGTTGCAATCGTCACCGGTGGATCGCGCGGCATCGGCGCGGCGATCTCGATCGCTTTGAAGAACGCCGGCTATTCGGTTGCCGCGAACTACGCCGGCAATGACGAGACGGCGGCGAAGTTCAAGGCGCGGACCGGCATCCCGGTCTACAGATGGTCGGTCGCCGACTATGACGCTTGCGCGGCCGGGATCAAACAAGTCGAGGCCGACCTCGGCCCTGTCTCGGTGCTGGTCAACAATGCCGGCATCACCCGCGACGCCATGTTCCACAAGATCACCCGCGAGCAGTGGAAAGAGGTCATCGACACCAATCTGTCCGGTGTCTTCAACATGACCCATCCGCTGTGGGGCGGCATGCGCGACCGCAAGTTCGGCCGCGTCATCACCATCTCCTCGATCAACGGCCAGAAGGGCCAGGCCGGTCAGGTCAATTACTCCGCCGCCAAGGCCGGCGACATCGGCTTCTCGAAGGCGCTCGCCCAGGAAGGCGCCCGCGCGGGCATCACCGTCAACGTCATCTGCCCTGGCTACATCGCCACCGAGATGGTCAAGGCAATCGACGAAAAGGTGCTCAACGAGCGCATCATCCCGCAAATCCCGGTCGGCCGCCTTGGCGAACCGGAAGAGATCGCGCGCTGCGTCGTCTTCCTCGCTTCCGAAGACGCCGGCTTCATCACCGGCTCGACCCTCACCGCCAACGGTGGCCAGTACTTCGTCTGATCAAACCGTGTAGCCAAATCTGAAAGTGCCGGCAGTTCCGCCGGCGCTTTCATTTTTGATGCTCGCCCATACGGACACGGAAGCGGGCGCTGTCGATTCATGCGACCAGCTTAAGCCCGCTTTTCATGGACTGCTTGCGTACACCCGATTGTGACGGTGCCGGCAGCTTGGCCATATCGGCCCGGCTGAGACCTGACAGCTTCAGTGAAATCTTGCGCTTGGCGATCGGGTTGATATTGACGAAGCCGAGGACGAGGTTGCGCAGGAAGCGCCGGAACGGGGTGCGCGTGAGTGCCATGCCGGTCAGCCTGCCCGCGAGGTCAATCACTTCCTGCGCCGCTGGACGGCGAAGCGTCTCGTAAAGCTCGAGTTCGCTTTCGCCGCGGATGCCGTTGATCACGTCGCCGAGTACTTCTCCCAGCACCACGGCATCGATCAGACCGGTGTTCATGCCTTGACCGCCGGCGGGGCTGTGCACATGGGCAGCATCGCCCATGACGAACAACGACCGATGGCGACAGGACTTTGCGATGCGATGATGAACGCGAAAACGTGTACTCCAACTCAGGTCGAGCACCTTCGCCGGGCTACTTCCGCAGCAAGGATGAGCTGTTCGCCAGGGCGGCGCTGTTCGACCTGCAACTGCCCGCAACGCAGGTGACCGACCGGGCTTCCATCGGCGACGCAATCATCCGGCGTTTTCTTCGCACTTGGGAGAATTCTCCCAGCGCCACCGGCATGGTCATTCTGCTGCGCTCGGCTGCGTCCAATGAATTCGCCGCGGAGAAGGTGCGCGACGTATTCGCCACTCAGGTCCGGCTGGTTGTGGCACCGTTCGGCGACCCCTCCGACGCCGGCCGGCGCGCCGGCCTCGTCGCCAGCCAGTTGCTGGGTCTGGCGACGTGCCGATATCTGCTGCGGCTGCCGCCCGTCGTAGCCTTATCGCACGAAGAAATCATCAGGGATGTCGGTCCGGTCCTGCAGCGCTATGCAACCGGGGTGGATGCATCCTGAACCGGCGGCGAGCATTGCTGTGCGCATGATCACGACATTATCGGACCCTCCCAACCCGACATGTCCTGTTCCGGCACGCAAAGGTTAATGGCGGCAGCGCGTCTGTGCGAAACCCTGTGGTCAAGCCTGTGGATTCTCGGTGGATAAGCTGTTCACAACACAAGATATTGGGGGAACAAAAGGAGAAAAAACCGCTGACGCTGATTTGTCGCCGATTCGTTCCGGCTTTGAGCGCAATGTTAACATTAATGGCCGCGATCGCCTGCTATTCCTTAATGTCGAGTTCAGAAAGGTTAACGATTTCATAACTTTGAGCGGGGCATACCGATCCTCCCGCATCCTTCACAGGCAAAGATTAACGGCAAAGCCCGCCTAGCATAAAACGGGCCAATCCGGTGATTCAGCATGTGGTGAGACTCGAGGTCCCAAAATCCATATCTAGCCGTGAACAAAAGCTGAACCTGACGGAGTCACCGATTCGTCGCTGATTCGTTCCAGACTCGTTCCAACTGTTAAGCAAGGGCTGATTTGCGGGCTGACGCGGACGTCTTCGGAAACCGGTTGGAACATTCCGCTTTCGCTTCGCGCCCGAAATCCCTATGTGTCGGCTGTCATACGCGCCGTCCAGGCACGCTCCCGACCACGAGAGGCCAGAAAGCCTTATTTCCGAGCCGATGAACATCCAGCAGAAACACACCGAGCCGCTGATCCTGTCGGGCCGCGACGTGACCGCAGTGCTTGGCCCCACCAACACCGGCAAGACCCATCTCGCCATCGAGCGCATGGTGGCGCACGAAACCGGCGTCATCGGCCTGCCGCTGAGGCTGCTGGCGCGCGAGGTCTACACCCGCGTCTGCGAGAAGGTCGGCGCCCACAAGGTGGCGTTGATCACCGGCGAGGAGAAGATCCAGCCGCAAGGCGCCAAATATTCGGTCTGCACCGTCGAAGCCATGCCGCGCGAGACCGACGCCGCCTTCGTCGCCATCGACGAGGTGCAACTGGCCGGCGACCTCGAGCGCGGCCATATCTTCACCGACCGTATCCTGCATCTGCGCGGCCGCCAGGAAACGCTGCTGCTCGGCGCGGCCACCATGCACGGCATCCTCCAGCGGCTGCTGAAGGGCATCTCCGTGGTGACGCGGCCGCGGCTGTCGCATCTGGCCTATGCCGGCTCCAAGAAACTGACCCGCCTGCCACGGCGTACCGCGATCGTCGCCTTCTCCGCCGACGAGGTCTACGCCATCGCCGAGCTGATCCGCCGCCAGCAGGGCGGTGCCGCCGTCGTGCTCGGGGCGCTGTCGCCCCGCACCCGCAATGCCCAGGTGGCGCTGTTCCAGTCGGGTGATGTCGACTACCTCATTGCCACCGACGCGATCGGCATGGGGCTTAACCTCGATCTCGACCATGTCGCCTTTGCCCAGAACCGCAAGTTCGACGGCTACCAGTACCGCAATCTGACGGCGGCCGAACTCGGCCAGATCGCCGGCCGCGCCGGCCGGCATCTGCGCGACGGCACGTTTGGCGTCACCGGCCAGGTCGATCCGCTCGACGAGGATCTGGTCCAGAAGATCGAGGGCCATGACTTCGACCCGGTGAAGGTGCTGCAATGGCGCACCGCGCAATTCGATTTCGCCAGCCTCGATGCGCTGAAGCGGTCGATCGAAACCAACGCCCCAGTCGAGGGCCTGACACGCGCGCTGCCGGCCGTCGATGCACAAGCGCTCGAACATCTCTCCCGCGACGAGGACATCCGCGCGCTCGCAACCAACGCCAAACGTGTGGCGCTGCTGTGGGAAGCCTGCGCGCTGCCCGACTATCGCAAGATTGCGCCGGCCCAGCATGCCGATCTCATCGCCTCGATCTACATGGACCTCGCCCGGCATGGCCATGTCGACGAAAATTACATGGCCGAGCAGGTGCGCCGCGCCGACACCACCGAGGGCGACATCGATACGCTGTCGCACCGCATTGCCCAGATCCGCACCTGGACATTCGTGTCGAACCGGCCCGGCTGGCTGGCCGATCAGGCACACTGGCGGGAAAAGACGCGCGAAATCGAAGACAGATTGTCGGATGCGCTGCATGAGCGGTTGACGAAACGCTTCGTAGACCGCAGGACTTCCGTCCTCATGCGGCGCCTTAGAGAAAATACCATGCCTGAAGCCGAAATCAGCCCTACCGGAACCGTCCTTGTCGAAGGCCATCATGTCGGCGAGTTGCAAGGGTTCCGCTTCACCGCCGACCAGACCGCCGGCGGCGAGGACGCCAAGGCCGTGCGCACGGCCGCGCAAAAGGCGCTGGCCGCCGAATTCGAGGCACGCGCGGAGCGCTTCGGCGCCTGCGCCAATGGCGATCTCGCGCTCGGTTCGGACGGCACGCTGCGCTGGATCGGCGCGCCGATCGGCACGCTGGTCTCGGGCGAGGACGCGCTGAAGCCGCGCCTAGTGTTGCTGGCTGACGAACAGCTGACGGGCCCGGCCCGCGACAAGGTCGCCGCGCGCGCCGAACGCTTCGTCAATTTCCAGATCGAATCCCTGTTGAAGCCGCTGGTCGATCTGAAAAACGCCGAGCAGATTTCCGGCATCGGCCGCGGCATCGCCTTCCAGCTGGTCGAGAATTTCGGCCTCATCAATCGCCGCGACATCGCCGAGGAGATGAAGTCGCTCGACCAGGAAGGTCGCGCGGCACTTCGCCGGCTCGGCGTGCGCTTCGGTGCCTACCACGTCTTCGTGCCGGCGCTGATCAAGCCGGCCCCCGCCGGACTGGTGACCTTACTGTGGGCGCTGAAGAACGACGGCAAGGACAAGCCTGGCTTCGGCGACGTCGTCCATGCGCTGGCGTCGGGCCGCACCTCGGTGGTCATCGATCCGGCCTTCGACAAGGCGTTCTATAAGCTTGCCGGCTACCGCAATCTCGGCCGCCGCGCCGTACGCATCGACATTCTCGAGCGGCTGGCCGACCTGATCCGCCCGGCGACCAACTGGAAGCCCGGCCTCGGCCAGCGACCGGACGGCGCCTATGACGGCCAGTCTTTCATGGTGACGCCGCCGATGATGTCGATCCTCGGAGCCACCGCCGACGACATGGAAGAGATCCTCAAGGGCCTAGGCTATCGCGCCGAGCCGAAACCGGCTGCTGAAGTCAAGGCACGGCTGGAAGCGCAGGACACTGCCGCGCGGGAAGCCGCCGCAGCCAAGCAGGCAGCCGAAGAGGCAGCTCGCGCGGAACAGGCCAAGGCGGCGGAAGAGGCGGCAGTGGAAGCCGCAGTAACGGAAGCCGGCGCTGTAGATGCGGCCGCGGAGGTCGAGGGTTCGGCAACGGCAGCCGCCGAGGCCGCCATCGAAGCTCCGGCCGAGGTCATCGCGGAAACGGCAGCAGAGCCTGTCGCGCAAGAACAGGCGGAAGCCACGGCCGAAGTTGCGGGCGAACAGGCGCCGGTAGCCGAAGCCGCCGTTGAACCGGTCGAGCCGGCGCCGGTTGAACCGCAGACCGAACCTGAAACTGCCGAGATTGACGCCGCGCCCACAGAAGAGAACGCCGCAGCGGCGGAGCCGACCGTCGAGGCCTCCGCGCCGACGGAAGCCACCGAACCAGTGGCAGTTGCGGACGCTGCCGGCGAACACGCGCAGGAAGCCGAAGCGCCAAAGCCGATCCTGTTGTGGCGCCAAGGTCGCTTTGACCAGCGTCCGCGCCATCGCGACGGCCGCAACAACCGCCCGCAGAACGGACAGGCGCGCGGCCGAGGCAATGCGACGGCCGATGCCGCCGGTGCACCGGCAACAGGCGCTCCCGCGGACCGTCCCGCCCATGAAGGACGCCGCGACGGCGCCGGCAAGCCACGCTTCGACCGCTCGAAGTTCAAGCCCAAGCCGCAAGGCGAAGGCGCTGAGCGTCGCGATGGCCGCCCGCAAGGCGAGCGTCCCGAGCGCCGCGAAGGCCGGCCCGACTGGAAGGGTGGCAGGCCGGAAGGCAAGGGCCCCGATCGCGGCAAGGGGGGCGGAAAGCCCGCCTTCCAGCCCAAGCCGCGCGAGGAGCGCCCGGTGCGCTTCGACCCGGATTCCCCCTTCGCCAAGCTCGCAGCCTTACGCGACCAATTAAAGAAGTAGGCTCACTTCGATGGTTGCTGAAGACCGCCAGCGCATCGACAAATGGCTGTTCTTCTCGCGCGCGGTGAAATCGCGATCGCTGGCGGCCAAATTGGTTGTAGCCGGCCGCGTGCGCATCAATCGCGACAAAGCAGCGCAGGCTTCCGATCTGGTCAAGCCAGGCGATGTGCTGACCATCACGCTCGACCGGCGTATCTTCGTTTGGAAGGTGCTCGGCGCCGGTGTGCGGCGTGGCCCGGCCGAGGAAGCTCGCACACTTTATGAAGACATGTCGCCGCCGCTCGCACCCAAGGCCGACGCCCTTCCCGATGCTATCCCTGCGCAGCGCGAGGCAGGCAGCAGCCGCCCGACCAAAAAAGAGCGCCGCCAGACCGACCGATTGCTCGGTGAAGATTGAGCCTTGTCGACCAGACGCGGGGGTGTGTTTCCCGAGGGCAAAGACAAACAAAAAACAGAAGCGGGAGCGGCAAACGCGACGGCCGGTGGGGCATGTCAGGCCCTCGTGGCACCGGCCGCCTGGAATTCCATTCCCAAACCCTGGCGCCGCTGGGAATGGCTACCCTTGCAAGCGGCCGATAAAGGCGTTACCTCACAAAAAAAGCCAACAAAAACGGGACATCCCGGAGCCGACCGATGACCTATGTCGTGACCGACAACTGCATCAAATGCAAATATATGGACTGCATCGAGGTCTGTCCGGTCGACTGTTTCTACGAGGGCGAGAACATGCTCGTCATCCATCCCGACGAGTGCATCGACTGCGGCGTCTGCGAGCCGGAATGCCCGGCCGACGCGATCAAGCCCGACACCGAGTCCGGCCTCGACAAATGGCTGCAGATCAACACCGAATACGCCGAGAAATGGCCCAACATCACCGCCAAGAAGGAGCCGCCGGCCGACGCCAAGACCTTCGACGGAGAGGCCGGCAAGTTCGAGAAATACTTCTCCGCCGAGCCGGGCGAAGGCGATTGACAACGCCGCTGTAAAGGGCCGCTGTAAAGGCTTGTATGACGCGGCGTAACAGGCACGTCGGATTAACCGCCTTGACAGGCGGCGATTGGTTGTGGCCTGCGCTTACGCAGCAAAACCTTGATTCTTCCGACTTTTTGTGTTACATCAGCAAAACATGCCGGTGACACAACGTCGATTTATGGCGCAGACGCCCCAAATCACTGAAAGGTGAAAATCCCATTCCGGACCAGAGCGATCTGGGCCAGGCGGCCGCAGTTCGTGCGGGTTGCCGGTCCCGGCCTTTCCGGTGGGTTCATCTGTTGTGCGGCTAATGGTCGGTGACCCCGATCACGCGAGTTCAGCCGGCACCGCCGCCGGCCCACAACAAGGAGTTCAGGGCGTAATGGCAACGATCACCCCGCAGAAGAAGTCCACTGCCGCGCGTCACGGTTTCAAGACCGGCGAGTACATCGTCTATCCGGCGCATGGCGTCGGGCAGATCGTCTCGATCGATGAGCAGGAAGTGGCCGGCCACAAGCTGGAACTGTTCGTCATCGACTTCCAGAAGGATAAGATGCGCCTGAAGGTGCCGGTCGCCAAGGCGACCTCGATCGGCATGCGCAAGCTGTCGGAAGAGGATTATGTCGAGCGCGCGCTGAAGGTCGTGCAGGGTCGCGCCCGCGTCAAGCGCACCATGTGGTCGCGCCGTGCCCAGGAATACGATGCCAAGATCAATTCAGGCGACCTGATCTCGATCTCGGAAGTCGTGCGCGACCTCTACCGTGCCGACAACCAGCCGGAGCAGTCCTATTCCGAACGCCAGCTCTACGAGGCGGCGCTCGACCGCATGGCTCGCGAGATCGCGGCCGTCAACCGCATGTCGGAAACCGAAGCCGTGCGCCTGATCGAGGTCAACCTCAACAAAGGCCCCAAGCGTGGCGCCAAGGCCGACAATGAGGAAGCCGAGCAGGAAGAAGCCGCCTGAGCTTTTCGCCTTCGGGTTAACGAAAACCCGGCCTTGCGCCGGGTTTTTTGTCTTTGGGATTGCCGGAGATTGCCGCGCCTATGCGCCGGCCTTCTTCTCCGCCGCCTCCTGCTTCAGCGTGGCGATGAACCGCTTGGTCCTTTCGCGCTCCGGATTGCCGAACAGCGTGGCGGATGGCCCCTGCTCGACGATGACGCCGGCGTCGAGGAACACCGCTTCCTGGGCGATCTTGGAGGCGAGGCGCAAATCATGCGTCGCTATCACCATGGTCGTTCCCTCGCTGGCGAGCTGACTCAGCACATCGACCACCTCCTGCGCCAGTTCCGGGTCGAGTGCCGAAGTCGGTTCGTCGCACAGCAGCACCTTCGGCGACGGCGCCAGCGCCCGGGCGATCGCCACGCGCTGCTGCTGGCCACCCGACAGCGTCGCCGGCCAGGCATCCGCCTTGTGCGCCATGCCGACCTTTTCCAGCAGCGCGAGCGCCCGCTCGCGGGCGCGCGCCTCCGGCCATTTCAGCACCGTGACCAGCCCCTCCATGACATTTTCGATGGCGGTACGGTGCGGAAACAGCTGGAAATTCTGGAACACCATGCCGGTCTGCAGGCGCAGACGCCTTATGTCCGCCGCGGACACCTTCCCGCCGGGACGGAACTCGAGCGTCTCGTCGCCGATCCGCACCGTGCCCGATGTTGGGATCTCCAGGAGGTTGATGCAGCGCAGCAGCGTGCTTTTTCCCCCGCCCGAAGGCCCGACCAGCGCGGTGACGCTGCCTTCGGCGATGGCAACCGTCACCCCCTTCAGCACGAGATTGTCGCCGAAACGCTTTTCGATGTTGGTGAGGCCGATCATGAGCGTGCCTCCAGGAAGCCGCCATAGCGGTTGAGCCGCTCCTCCAGCCGTGTCTGCAAGGCCGAAAGCACCGAACTCATCGCCAGATAGAGGATCGCCGCCTCGACATAGAGGATGAGCGGCTCATAGGTGGTGGCGACAATGCGCTGCGCCGCCTGGAACATCTCCGGCACGGTGATGGCGGCGGCCAGCGACGTGTCCTTGACCAGCGAGATGAAGGTGTTGGAGAGCGGCGGCACCGCCACCCGGCCGGCTTGCGGCAGGATGGTGCGCCGCATCGCCTGGCTCCAGGTCATGCCGATCGAATAGGCGGCCTCCCACTGGCCTTTCGGCACCGAGCCGATCGCCGCGCGGATGATTTCCGACGTGTAGGCGCCGATATTGAGCGTGAAGCCGATCAGCGCCGCGGTAAAGGCGTCGAGCAGGATGCCGACCGACGGCAGGCCGTAGAAGATCAGAAACAGCTGCACCAGGAGCGGCGTGCCGCGGAAGATCCAGACATAGAAGCGCACGAGCGCCACCAGCGGCTTCGGCCCGAACAGCCGGCCGAGCGCTGCGCCCAATCCCACCGTCAGGCCGAGCACGAAGGACAGCAGCGTCAGCGGCACGGTGAAGATCAACGCTGCCCACAGCAGCGAGGGCAGCGAATCCAGCATCAGTTGCAGCCAGTGCGGCACGAAATATCCTCCGGAAGGGACGGGCAGCGTCATCGAAGCGCGAATGCGTCAGCCATATCACGACAAAAGCGGCGAGCCGTCAAAGACGGCTCGCCGCTGGATGGGCTGCGGGGCGACAACCGCCCCGCCTTATGAACTACTTCGAGACGTCCTGGCCGAAATAGGTGTCGGCGATCTTCTGGTAGGTGCCGTCGGCCTTGATGTCGGCCAGGGCCTTGTTGATGGCCGCGACCAGCTCCGGATCGCCCTTGCGCACAATGACGCCGGAGTAATCGGCATTCTCTTCCTGGGCGGCGATCTTCACATTGGCGTCGGGCTTGTGCTTCTTGAAGTCGAGGAACGACAGGCTGTCGTTGATGGTGGCGTCGGCACGGCCGGTCAAAAGCAGCTGGATCGACTGGTCGAAGCCATCTGTGCCGACCAGTTCGGCGCCATTCGACTCGGCCAGTTTGCCGAAATTGGAGGTTAGCGACTGCGCCGACTTCTTGCCCTTGAGATCGGCGAAAGTCTTGATGTCGGTATTGTCGCCGCGCACGATCAGCACCGCCTTGGAGGCGATGTAGGGATCGGAGAAATCATACTTGGCCTTGCGGGCATCGGTGATGCCGACTTCATTGATGACGGCATCATAGCGGTTGACGTCGAGGCCGGCGATCAGACCGTCCCACTTGCCCTCGAGGAACTGCGCCTTGACGCCGAGCTTGTCGGCGATCGCCTTGGCGATTTCGACGTCGAATCCGACGAGCGCTCCGGATGCATCATGATAGGTGAACGGAGCGTAAGTGCCTTCCGTACCGACCTTGATGACGCCGGCCTGCTTGATCTGGTCGAGATTGGCGCCGGCATGCCCCGATGCGACCGTCAGGGCCTGCAGCGTTCCGGCGATGATGAGCGACTTCAGCCATTTCATTTTTCTGTGATCCCGTCCTTGGCCTGATATCAGGCATGTTGTGAGGGTTGGAAAATGACAGATGCAGGTCGAAAAAATAAGGAACGAAATTTCAAAGAAGGCTAATTCCAGAAATCAAATACTCCAAAAGGAATTTCGTTGCAGCATCGGGATTCCGGGCAGCCGTGCCGAAATTGCCCAGACGTCATCGCTCGCCTGCCTGCGCCAGCGGAACCTTTCCCGCGCACGGCAGTTTTGGCTGTTCTAGGGCACGACGCCGTCATTTCAAGCCGGTTCCTGCCAGTTTGTCATTCGCACGCCTGAGCCAAGGAGCGCCTTATGATGGAAGACACGGCAGGTCGGGTCATGGTCCGCGCGGCAATGAGGGCGCCTTACCTCGAACGCGACGAGGAGCATCGGCTGGCACTGCTTTGGAAAGAGGACAACGACCAGAATGCGTTGCACAGCATCACCGTTGCCCATATGCGTCTGGTCATTTCGATGGCCTCGAAATTCCGTCATTACGGCCTGCCGCTCGGCGACCTGATCCAGGAAGGCCATGTCGGTCTTCTCGAGGCCGCCGCCCGCTTCGAGCCGGAGCGCGAGGTGCGGTTTTCGACCTACGCGACGTGGTGGATTCGCGCTTCGATGCAGGACTACATCCTGCGCAACTGGTCGATCGTGCGCGGCGGCACCAGTTCGGCGCAAAAGGCCCTGTTCTTCAATCTCAGGCGATTGCGTGCCCGTCTCGCGAACGGCGCCGAACCGCTCTCCAACACAACTCTTTACCGCGAGGTGTCGGTTGCGCTCGGCGTTTCCGAAGCTGATGTGGAGTTGATGGATTCACGCCTGTCGGCGCCCGACTCCTCGCTCAACGTGCCGCTTGCCGACGATGCGGGTGCGACCGAGCGGATGGACTTCCTGGTCTCGGACGATCCCTTGCCCGACGAGATTGTCGGCGACAAGATCGACGTCGCGCGCCGCTCGCTCTGGCTGAGGGAGGCGCTTCAAGCTCTCAACGCTCGCGAACTCCGCATCATCGAGGAACGCCGGCTTACCGACGAGGGCGCCACGCTTGAGGCTCTCGGCGAAACGCTCGGCATCTCCAAGGAACGCGTGCGCCAGATCGAGGCCCGCGCCATGGAAAAGCTCAAGGTCGCGCTGGTGAAGCAGAACCCCGAATTCATGGCGACTGCCGCCTGATTCCCGCAACGGGCGCTTACTTGTCGGTGACGATCTTGACCTTGTCGCCGGCCGAAACCGCGGCCCCCGGCGACAGCGCGTTGAGCACGCGGAACAGGTCGAGCTTGCGGTCGACCCCCACCATCTGGGCAGCAAGCGAACCCATGGTCTGCCCCGGCTGCACGGTGAGCACACGAATATGCAGTGGCTTCAGTGCCGCCTTTTCGGCGGGACTGAGGATGCGGAAGGAGCCGCTGACCGACCGCGCCACCATTTCCAGCGAGCTGCTGGCCGAGGGAGCCGCGGTCAGCAACCGATAGACCTGGCCGCCGGCGCGGATCACCGCGATATCGAACTGCCAGCCTTCGGCGCCGGCATGCGCGGTCGCCGCCTCATTGCCGTTGATGGTTTCCTGCTTGACGGTGCTGTCGTCGAGGCCAGCCACCCAGCCGCTTCTGATATAGTCGGTCAGGGCGCGGTTCTTGTCGATCGAAACGCCGTCGAAGCGGATCGCTATGTCGCCCGGACCGGTCGCCGTAACCGCTGCCGCTGAATTGTCGATGATGAAACCGTCCGGCACGGTGAACGACACGCCGAGGCCCGGATGCAGGAAGGTTTCGCCGCGCACATAGCCTTCTTCCGGCGTATCGCCATAAAGCAGGCCATCTATGCCGGCGAGGAAGGAATCGCGGTCGCGCGTGCCGAAACCGGGCGCGCCGAACTGGCGGGCGTGGCGCTGTGCCAGATCGATGCGTTGCGGCGTGTTGGGGTGGGTGGCGAGGAAGTCGAGGCTGGCGTCCGTGGCACCGCTGATCGAACGGAAATCGGTGTAGGCCGACATCGACTGCAGGAAGCGGCCGGCGGCATAGGGATCGTAGCCGGCTTCGCCGATCGACTTGATGCCGATGGCGTCCGCCTCCAGTTCCTGATTGCGCGAGAACTGCGCCAGCCTAAGCTTGCCGCGGATCAGTGCTGCCTTGGCGGTCGGGCTGTCGCCGAGCACATCGGAAACGACCTTGGTCGCCAGGCCTTCCTCGGCCTCCAGCTGCTGGCGCTGCAGGCCGTGATTGGCGGTGACGTGGCCCATTTCATGCGCGATGACGGCGGCGAGCTCGGACGAATCATTGGCCAGCGCCAAGAGGCCGCGCGTAATGTAGAGATATCCGCCCGGCAGCGCGAAGGCGTTGACGTTGGGCGAATTGAGGATGGTGATGCGATAGGTCTGGGTCGGGTTGGCCGATACCACGGTCAAATTGCCGACCACCTTGGCGACCATGCGCTCGAGCTTGGGATCGGAATATTCGCCGCCATACGTTGCAAGGATGCGCGGATGCTGCGCCTTGGCGAGTTCGGCAAGCTTGTTGTTGGCGGCGACATTGTCCACCGTGATCGGCTTGTCGGATGGCTGGAAGCCGGATTCCTGGACCTCGGGAGGCGTGAACATCTGGCAGCTTGCCAGCGCCACGGCAAAGCCAGCCAGCGCCAGGAACCGCGCCAGCGGATTCATTCGTAGCCTGTCAGCGCTGATCGCCAGAATGGCTTCCTTTCAGGTCCTTGCGCATGACCACGGCATGCGCAAAACAAACTGCTACAGCGTCCGTCACGCGCCCCTCGGGGCGGGCAGCAGATGCTGTAGGCAAATCACGGCCTGTGCCGGACCGGTATCGAGCGGACCTAGCCACACTACTCCAGTCATGGCAAGCAAGCGCCACATCGCCTCAAGCCGGTTTGAGCGTAAATTATGTCCGCTTCCGGGCAATATCTCGTGATAACGCATCCCCGGCACCGGCACCGATATAGCGCCGGAACGCCTCCGGCCCAGCCCCTGCAAAGAAATCGTCCGAGGTGCCTGAGGCAGCGATGGTGCCATTGTCCAGAAACACCACTTTCTGCGCGATGCGGCGGGCATCCTGCGGCTGGTGCGTGACGAACAGCACCGTCATGCCACGCTCGGCATGGAGGCTGGCAACCAGGTCGAGCATGTCGTCGCGCAAGGCGGGCCCAAGCGAGGCGAAGGGTTCGTCGAGCAGCAGCACCGGGCGGTCACGCACCAGCACGCGGGCCAGGGCGACGCGCTGACGCTCGCCGCCCGAAAGCTCGCGCGGCAGCCGCTTCTCCTTGCCGGCAAGGCCGGTGCGTGCAAGGGCGCCCGCGATATCGGCGTGGTCTGTATCCGTCAACCGTAACGATGGCGAACGGCCGAGCCCGACATTTTGCTGGACAGAAAGATGGGCGAAAAGATTGTTTTCCTGGAATACCATCGACACCGGCCGCATGGCCGGCGGCTCGCCACCTACGTCGGCCCCGCCGATCAATAAGCGGCCGGATCGCGGCGTCTCGAACCCGGCCACCAGATTGAGCAGCGTCGACTTTCCCGAACCGCTCGGCCCCATGATGGCGGTGATCTGCGTCGCGGTGAATCCGACATCGAAGGCGAACAACGCCTCGCCATAACTGAACGAGACCTTGTCCAGCCGCACCGGAACCCCTTTGCCGTCAGCCGCCCCGTCAGACATCGCGGGCCATCCCCTTTCCCAGCCGGTCCGCTGCCAGCACCAGCGCCAGGCAGACAAGGCCCAGCAACAACGCCAGGCCGGCGGCGTCCTGCGTGCGGTAGCTGCCCATGCGCGCCAGGAGAAGGTAGGGCAAGGTCTGCACGGAATCACTGCCGAACAGGGCGATCACGCCGAGATCGCCAAGCGACAGCGCCATGGCGAAGGCAAAGGCGGTGGCGAGCGGCCGCCGAAGCGACGGCCAGTCGACCAGCCACAGCCTTGACCAGCCGGAAATTCCGAGCTGCGCGCAGAGCCGCTCGTGACGCTCGCTTGCCGCATCATAGGCGGGACGGACGGCGCGCAGCGCGAAAGGCATCGCCATGACGGCGTTGACGGTGACGACCATGAGCGGGGCGACAGCAAAGACATCGCCGAGATGGCGCAACAGAAGGAACCAGCCGGCGCCGATGACGATCGGCGGCACGACCAGCACAAACCCGGCGCCGGTATCGGTGGCATGTTCGAGCAGTGTCCTTGAGCCGGAGCGGCGGTTCAATGCCAGCGCCCTCCGCGCCATTGTGAGAGCCAGCGACAGCATCACCGAAAGCAACGCCGACAGGAACGCGAGCACGGCACTGGTCAGTGTCGCTTGCCGGACAGTGGCCTCACCGGCCAGCCGGCCGAGATCGGCGCCCAATCCGGCCGCCACGGTTGCCGCCATGGGTCCCACGACGAACAGCAGCGCCAGCCCGATGAGCAGGGCATTCAGCACGGCCTCAGTCCTGTTGACCAAGAGATAGCGGCGCGGCGCGACCGACAGGTTGGCGTCGCCGGCCACGTTGGCGCCAAGCCGGGTCAACGCCAGCACCACGACAAAGGTCAGCGCGATCTGCAACAATGTCAGCGCGACAGCCCTCGCGGGATCGAAATCGAAGCGCAATGCCTGATAGATGCCGACCTCCAGCGTCGTCCCGGCCGGTCCGCCGCCGAGCGTCAGCACGATGGTGAAGGATGTGATGCAGAGCATGAAGACAAGTCCGGCGGCACCAGGCAAGGCGGCCCGCAGCGTCGGCCATTCGATCAGCCGCAACGCCGGCCGCGCTCCCATGCCGAGCTGGCTCGCCAGCCGCCACTGGTCTGAGGGGATGGTTTGCAGCGCCTCCAGGAACAGGCGGGTAGCCAATGGCAGGTTGAAGAAGACATGGGCAACGAGAATGCCGGAGAGGCCGTAGATGCCCGGCCAACCCTGGCCGCCGACCCAGTTGGACAGACCGGCGAAATAGCCGGCTCGGCCGTAGAGCGCCAGTATGCCTAGCGCCGCGACGATCGCCGGCAGAGCCAGCGGCACGGCGAAGAGCTGCAGGATGAAGGCGCGGCCGGGGAAACGTGGATGCCGCGACAGCGCCCGCGCCACCAACAGGGCAGGCCCGACCGAGAGCAGCGTCGACAGGGCCGCCTGCCAGAGCGTGAAGCGCACGACACGGAAGAGGTAAGGATCGAAGGCGGCCCAGGCGCCGGAAAAATCGTGGGCGCCTTCGGCGAGCAGCCCGGCAAAAGCGCCGCCGATCAGCAGCGAGGTTGCGGCAAGCGCAACAATGCCGGCTGTGATGCGGGGGTCAGAGCGGGTTTGCACTGAGAACCAACGATCGACTTGGGAAACACTGTGTTCCTTGGCGGTCATCTCACGAGACTCGCCCACAAAATCTACTTGCTCATCACCGCCAGCCATTCGTCCACCCAGGCCTTGCGGTTGGCCGCGACTTCCTCCGGGCTGAACAGCAAGGTCTTGGTCGGCTTAACCAGTTTGTCGAAGGCAGGGTTGAGCGGCTTGCCGGTCTTGCCGGCCGGGAACATCCAGTTGGTCTCCGGGATGGCGTCCTGGAATTTCGGCCCGGTCATGAAAGCCATGAACTTGGCCGCCAGCGGGTTCTTGGCGCCTGTCGTGGTGATGCCGGCGACTTCGATCTGCAGGTACTCGCCCTCTTCGAAGGATGCCGCCTGGTAGCGCTCGGTGTTCTCGGCGACCATGTGGTAGGCCGGCGAGGTGGTGTAGGACAGCACCATCGGCGCCTCGCCCTTGGTGAACAGGCCATAGGCCTCGCTCCAGCCCGGCGTCACCGTCAGCACCTTGGCCTTGAGCTTGGCCCAGGCTTCCGGCGCCTTGTCGCCATAGACCGACTTCACCCACAACAGCAGGCCGAGACCGGGCGTCGACGTGCGCGGGTCCTGTATGACGATCTTGTCATTGGCACTGCCCTCGACCAGGTCCCTCAGGCTTTTCGGCGGCGTCTTCAGCTTTTCGGTATCGTAGACGACAGCGAAATATCCGTAGTCGAAGGGGACGAAAGTATCGTCGCTCCAGCCGCCCGGCACATTGACATCGCTCACCGCGCCGTGCGGCGCGAACAGGCCCGACGCCTTGGCATCGGCGGTGAGATTGGTGTCGAGGCCGAGCACGATATCGGCCTTGGTCGAAGCGCCTTCCAGCTTGACGCGGTTGAGCAGCGCCACGCCATCGGCGACCGAGACGAACTCGACATCGCAGCCACATTCGGCCTCGAATTCCTTCTTCACCACCGGGCCTGGACCCCAGTCGGCGGTGAAACTCTCATAGGTGTAGACGGTGAGCTTGTCCTTGGCCAAAGCTGGTCCGGACAGGGTCACTACAGTGGCCGCGATGAGGGAATATAAAAGCGTGCGCATCGGCGCCTCCTTCGTTTGCGTTGAAAGGAATTGAGGCGTCGGATTGTCCGAAACGTCTAATCCCTCCGCCGGTACAAACCGGATCAGGTTCAGCGGGTTGGCGAGACTGCCTCTCAGCCGGCCCGCGAAAGTCGCGTCCGGCACCCCGTTAGAGCGTTTCGACACATAAGCCCGGCCGACGGGACACGCAAGTGGGAGTTTGCCGCCTTCCGTTTCCCGTGCCGGGCTGGTAAGGGCGACGGGATATGAGCACATTCACCATCCTGCTTGGCGGCGATCTCATCCGCACGCCCCGGCTTGACCGCCAGGTCGAAGGCTCACGCGTCATCGCCGCCGACGCCGGCATCGGCCACGCGCGGATGCTGGCCCTTGTTCCGGAACTGTGGGTCGGCGATTTCGATTCCGTGCCGCCCGATCTGCCCGCCCACCTGGCCGCGGTGCCGCGGCAAACCTTCCCGGCGGAAAAGGACAAGACCGACGGCGAACTGGCGATCGCGGCAGCCCTTGAACGCGGCGCGACGCGCCTTGTGCTGGCGGGCGCCTTCGGCGGCAAGCGCGCCGACCACGCCTTCCTGCACCTGGCGCTTGGTCTGCGGTTGGCCGAAGCCGGAACGGATGTGCTTCTGACCAGCGGTGCCCAGGAGGCTGTCCCCTTGCTGCTCGGCAGGGCCGGCTTCGATTATGCCGACGGCACGCTGTTTTCGATCCTTGGCTTCTCCGAACTCTCCGGCCTGACCGTCACCGGCGCCAAATGGCCGCTCGACAAGGTCGAGGTGGCTTTCGGTTCATCGTTGACCGTTTCCAACGAGGTCAAGGGCCGCCTCGACATCGCGCTTCGCCATGGCCGAGCCCTGCTGCTCGCCCATCCCTATCCTTTGCCTGAAAGCTGACATGGCCCCGCCTCTTCTCAATCTCGACGGGATAAAACTGACTTTTGGCGGCACACCGCTGCTCGACGGCGCCGCCTTGACCGCTTCGGCCGGCGACAAGATCGCGCTGGTCGGCCGCAACGGGTCCGGCAAGTCGACGCTGCTCAAAGTCGCCGCCGGCCTGGTCGAGCCGCAGGACGGCGAGGTGTTCCGCCAGCCTTCCGCGACAGTGCGCTATCTGCCGCAAATGCCAGACATGGACGGCTTCGCCAATGTGCGGGCCTATGTCGAAGCCGGGCTTGGGCCAGCCGACGATCCTTACCGCGCCAGCTATCTGATGGAGCATCTCGGCCTGTCGGGCGAGGAACGGCCAGGAGACCTGTCCGGCGGCGAGGCCAGGCGCGCCGCCCTTGCCCGCGTCATGGCGCCGGAGCCCGACATTCTGCTTCTTGATGAGCCGACTAACCATCTTGATCTGTCGGTCATCGAATGGCTGGAAGAAGAGCTCGTCCGGACTTCCTCGGCGCTCATCGTCATTTCGCATGACCGCCGCTTCCTCGAACGCGTGTCGCGCGCCACCGTCTGGCTCGACCGTGGCCAGACCCGCAGGCTGGACAAGGGCTTTGGCCATTTCGAGGAATGGCGCGACCTGGTGCTGGAAGAGGAAGAGCGCGAGCAGCACAAGCTCGGCCGCCAGATCGTGCGCGAGGAGCACTGGCTGCGCTATGGCGTGACGGCGCGGCGCAAGCGCAACATGCGCCGATTGGGCGAACTGCAGACCATGCGCCAGCGCTTTCGCGGCCATCGCGGCGCCGAAGGGTCCGCGACCATGGTGGCAAGCGACGCCGCCGAATCCGGCAAGCTGGTGATCGAAGCCAAGAACATCGAGAAGAGCTTTGGTGATCTCACCGTGGTCAAGGGGTTCTCGACCCGCATCCAGCGCGGCGACCGCGTCGGTCTTGTCGGGCCGAACGGCGCCGGCAAGACGACACTTCTGAAGATGCTGACCGGCGAATTGGCGCCGGATGCCGGCTCGGTACGGCTCGGCACCAATCTGGAAATCGCCACGCTTGACCAGAAGCGCGAGGCGGTCGATCCGCAGGAGACGCTGGCGCAATATCTGACCGACGGGCGCGGCGAAAATCTCGTCATCAATGGCGAGCAGCGCCATGTCGTCTCCTACATGAAGGATTTCCTGTTCAAGCCGGAACAGGCCCGCACCCCTGTGCGTGAGCTTTCCGGTGGCGAGCGGGCGCGGCTGATCCTGGCGCGCGTGCTGGCACGGCCGGCGAACCTTCTGGTGCTCGATGAGCCGACCAACGATCTCGACATGGAGACGCTGGAACTGCTGCAGGAACTGGTTGCCGGTTTTGCCGGCACCGTCATCCTGGTCAGCCACGACCGCGATTTCCTCGACCGTACCGTCACCAGCATCATCGCGCCGGACATCGGCGGCCGCTGGGTCGAATATGCCGGCGGCTATTCCGACATGCTGGCGCAACGCGGCGGCACCAGGCTGGACGACCGAAAAGCGCGTCCCAAGGCGGAAGCTGGCGATGTGCCCACGTCGGGCAGTAGCGAGCCGGCGGCGCCGAAAGGGCCGGCGAAGAAACTGTCGTTCAAGCAGAAGTTCGCGTTGGAGTCCCTACCCAAGAAGATCGAGGCGGTGACCGCATCGATCTCGCGGCTGGAAAACAACATCGCCGATCCGGCCTATTACGAACGCGACCCGGCCTCGTTCCAGAAGACGATCGCCGCCCTCGACAAGGAGCGCGCCACCTTGGCGGCGCTGGAGGAAGAATGGCTGGAGCTTGAAATGCTGCGGGAAGAGATGGAAGGGTGAAGATTGCATGCGGCCTTGGGCGCGCATATATTATGCGCATAAAGGAAGGCAATTTCCATGCTGCAATCGACACAGAAATCTCAGCGAAAGTCGGTCAACACATCCATTGACTCCCAGCTGATCGAAGATGCCAAAGCGCTGGGCATCAACATCTCCCGCGCTGCCGAAGCAGGTATTGCCAAGGCAATTGCAGCGGAAAAAACGCGCCGTTGGCAAGAAGAGAACAAGGAAGCGATTGAAAGTTCCAACGCCTACGTGGAGCGCAACGGACTGCCATTGGCCAAATACCGGCTGTTTTGATGGCACGTTACGATCTTTATCGGAATATCGACGGCAACGGTTATCTCCTCGATGTTCAGTCCGACCTTCTTGATAGGTTGACCACGAGAGTCGTCATTCCGTTGATGCCGCCCAATATGGCTCCGGTGCCGGGCCGCCGACTAAACCCGACCTTCGCCATCGACGGCAAAGACCATGTGATGGTCACACAATTCATCTCAGCCTTGTCGGCCTCCGAATTGCCGGACGTCGAAGGAAATCTTTCCCGGCATCACGACGAAATCGCCGCCGCACTCGACATGCTGTTCCAGGGTTTCTGAACGAAGGCGACCGTTGCGCCGTCTTCTCAACCCGCCGTCTTGGCCTGCCAGGCCTTGATCGCCTCGTCGAACACCTTCTCGCCGGGAAGGCCCTTTTCCATGGTCAGCAATGCCCGCCGTCCGGTCTTGTAGACCACCGGCACGTCGATCCAGTCCTGGCCGCGCAAGAGGGTCATGTTGGCGTCTTCGTCGGCCTTGGTATCGTTGAGCGCGACGAGGAAGAAGCCGTCGGCGATCTTGGCCGGGATGCCGATCAGCGGGCTGCCGGCATCCTGTTCGGAGCTCTTCATGGCGACGCGCAATATGTTGTCGACGCCGCCGCCCTCGAAGCCGTCGGGCGTCAGGAAGATCATCTCGATGATATGGCTGGCCGGCAGGGTCTGGTCGGTGTTGCGACGGATTGTCATGCGCAGCTGGATGTCCTTGCCGGGAATGGTCGCCTCGGCACGGATCGCCGGCTCGGGCGGCAGGTCGCCGCCGGGCGATTCCTGCACCAGCGACCAGACGATGCTGCCGGGCTCGGCCGAACCCTGCGCGGTGCTGGTGCGCTCCTCATAGAAGATCGCCTTCTGGCCGACCGGAACCGCGGTCTGCGCAGCAGCCGCGGCCGGTGCCGCCGGCGTGGCGCCTGCCGGCGCGGGCGGCGGCGTGGCGGCGGCACCGGCCGGGGCCGCGGGCGCGGTTACATTGGCGGGTGGTGTCGCGGGCGGGGTGCCCGCCGCGGGCGTGGTCGCGGCTGGCGCGCCCGCCGCGGGCGTACCGGCAGCCGGCGTATTGGCAGCCGGCGCGGGAACCGCCGGCGCTGCCGTGGCCGGCGCATTCGTTGCCGTTGGCGGCGTCGTCAACGCGGCGACGGATTCGCCCTCGCCTATGCCGCTCTGCCCACCCGCCGGGCCGGGATCGGTTTCGCCGCCTTCAGGCGTCAGCCGCTGCGTGAATTTCGTGCCTTCGGCGCCTGTCGCGGGCGCCGGAGGCGCGGCCGCGGCATCGGTTGCCGGCTTGGCCGGCGTCGTTTTCACCGGTTCGGTCTTGGCAACAACCTTGCTGCCGTCCATGCCCAGCATCTTGCCGAAGGCATCCTTGTTCAGCCAGATGCCGTAACCGCCGCCGGCAACGACCAGCAATGCGACGACGGCGGCGATCAACCCGCCATAGCTGCGCTTGCGTTCAGCCGGGCGCGAACGCTCGAAAGTGTCGGCGCCCGCCGACGCTTCGTCATCGGCAAAGACATCGTCCTGGTCGTCATCCCGATTCGCGTCCATCCCCGGCAAGGTCTTTTCCGAAAAGTCCGGAGCGGGCTGCACCGGCGTCGGCCTTTGCCAGCCGGGCTCGGATTTGGCGGCTGGAGCAGGCCGGTAGGGCTCGGGATTCGCCACGGGCTGCGCCGGTTTGTACGGCTCCGGGCTGGCCGCGGCAGGGGCGGGCCGATACGGAGAGGAAGCGGGAACCGGTTCGGCCTTGACTGGCTGCTTGACGTGGCTCGACTGGTTCTTGTTACGGTCGATGGAGGAAAAGATGTGTTCCAGTTCCGCGAGCGGATCCGTCTCCGGAACGCTTTTGACGTACTCACGCTCGACGCCGGCAATGGCGTCGTCCAGCGAGCGTTTCTGTTTGTCTATGGCCTCGGGAGCCAGTGGCGGCGAATATTCCGCAAGCTTCTTCGCCAGCATGGCGCGAACGCTGTTATAGATGCGCGTACGCTTCTCGGGCGTCTCGTCGCCGTGCTTCTCGAACGCGTTTTTCAGAACAGCAACGAAATCTGCCATGCGTCAGTCGACCTGTATTTTGCCTCCGCGCCGGCCCCCGCAAATCAGCCGCGATGCCCGGAAAGGCTTCAGAAACTAGTCTTGAAACGGATCGGTCACAAGTATCGTGTCGTCCCGTTCCGGGCTGGTGGAGAGGAGCGCGACCGGCGCGCCGATCAACTCCTCTATGTATCGGACATATTTGACGGCCTGGGCCGGAAGATCGTTCCAGCTGCGTGCGCCGGCGGTGGTGCCTTTCCAGCCTTCCAGCGTCTCGTAGATGGGTTCGACGCGGGCCTGCGCGCCCTGGCTTGCCGGCAGATAGTCGATCGTCTCGCCGTCGAGCCTGTAGCCGGTACAGACCTTGATCTCGTCCAGCCCGTCGAGCACGTCGAGCTTGGTCAGCGCGATGCCTTTGATGCCGTTGACGGCGACCGCCTGGCGCACCAGCACCGCGTCGAACCAGCCGCAGCGGCGCTTGCGCCCGGTGACGACACCGAATTCATGGCCGCGCGTGCCGAGGAACTCGCCGATCTCGTTCTTCTGCTCGGTCGGGAACGGACCTTCGCCGACGCGCGTCGTGTAGGCCTTGGTGATGCCGAGCACGTAGCCGATGGCGCCCGGGCCGACGCCGGAGCCGGCTGCGGCCTGGCCGGCGACCGTGTTGGACGAGGTGACGAACGGATAGGTGCCGTGGTCGATATCGAGCAGCGTGCCTTGCGCGCCCTCGAACAGGATGCGCTCGCCGGCGCGGCGCTTGTCGTCGAGCACCTTCCAGACGCGATCCATATAGGGCAGGATGTTGTTCGCGACCGAGGTCAATTCCTGCATGATCGCGTCATGCGTGACTTCGGCGTGGCCGAGCCCGCGACGCAGCGCATTGTGGTGCGTCAGCAGCCTGTCGACCTTCAGGGGCAAAGTTTCCAAATCCGCCAGATCCATCACCCGAACCGCGCGCCGGCCCACCTTGTCCTCGTAGGCGGGGCCGATACCGCGTCGGGTCGTGCCAATCTTCGTTCCGGAATTCGAAGCGGCATCCTCGCGGAATCCGTCCAGTTCCCGGTGTACGGACAGGATAAGCGCCGTGTTTTCGGCTATTTTCAGGCGATCCGGCGTCACTTCCACACCCTGCGCCTTGAGCTTCTCCACTTCGGCGACGAAAGCATGCGGATCAAAGACCACGCCATTGCCGATGATGGACAGCTTGCCTTCCCGCACGACGCCCGAAGGCAGCAGCGACAGCTTGTAGACCTTACCGTCGACGACCAGCGTATGACCGGCATTGTGGCCGCCCTGGAAACGCACCACCACATCGGCACGCTCCGACAGCCAGTCAACGATCTTGCCCTTGCCTTCGTCGCCCCACTGCGAGCCGACGACCACCACATTGGCCATGTTTCTTTTCCCTTGAGACGCCGCCGCGCGGCTTGGATATGGTTCGAAACGACAGGCCTCTATAGCGTCAAGACCTCGCGAGTGCGACCTTTCTTTGCCGCCAAAAATGCCCTGAGGCACAACAATTTCCGGCTTTGACATCATTTACTTGGGCTGGTGGGGGCAATAGGCCGGCAAACACCGCAGCCCATCCCGCGGCCGGAAGCCCGCGATGCATCGAAGCGCCTACATATTCCTGCTGCTCACCACCTTGCTGTGGGGCGGCAATTCGGTGGCCGGCAAGCTGGCGGTCGACCACGTCTCGCCGATGACGCTGGTCTTCCTGCGCTGGGTGCTGGCCGTGGCGATTCTGCTGCCGATCGGCTGGCGCACGATCCAGGAGGATTGGCATGTCGTGCGCAGGCACTGGTTCGTGCTGGCGGCGCTGGGCGCCAGCGGCTTCACCCTGTTCAACACCATCTTCTACACCGCGCTGAATTACACCACCGCGATCAATGTCTCGATCGAACAGGCGGCGATGCCGATCCTGATCATGACAGCCAATTTCGTTTTCTTCCGCCTGCGCGTGAACTGGGCGCAGATCGCCGGCGTGGCGCTGACCATCTTCGGCGTCATCCTGACGGCCTGTCATGGCGATCCCCGCCGGCTGCTGACGCTGGAACTCAATTTCGGCGACGCCATCATGCTGGTCGCGGTCGTTCTCTACAGCGGCTATTCGGTCGGGTTGCGGCTGAAGCCGGCGATGCGCTGGCAGAGCCTGATGCTGGCCATGTCGTTCGCCGCACTCATCACCTCGCTGCCCTTCTTCCTGTGGGAAGCCGCCGCCGGCAAGGTGATCGTGCCCGATACGCGCGGCTGGGCTGTCATCGTCTACACGGCGATCGGCGCTTCGGTGATCTCGCAGATAACATATATCAGGGGCAACGAGCTCATCGGCGCCAACCGCGCTGGCCTGTTCATCAATCTGGTGCCAATCTTCGGCACGCTGCTTTCGGTGCTGATCGTTGGCGAGACCTTTCAGCTCTATCAGGCGCTGGCATTGGTTCTCGTTCTGGGCGGCATCGGGCTCGCCGAACACAGCGGGCGCAAGATGGCTTCTGGCCAGAGCAATTCCAGGAAGCGCGCGTAGCACTTTCCCTAGGGATTGCCTGTAAAGAGTTGAAGCGGTTCGGCGATTCCATCAAACATTGAACCGCTGACTAGAGGCTTCCAAATCATGCCACCGTCGGCAACGGCGCATCCGCCGGGCGGTTCCGGCGGTCATGGAAACGCCCCGCATGCATGCCGGCAAACGGGGCGTCGTGTGCTTGTCACCCGGGGAGGTGCGGAGAGCTAGATCCCGCCCACGTCGAACTGGAGGCGCTTTGCCGAGTCGATCGACATGTGGCCTCGCACCTGCTCCAGCACTTTTTCCGGGAACGGCGCGTCGAGATAGAGCAGCGCGATGGCGTCGCCGCCGGGTCGGTTGCGCCCAAGCTGGAAGTTGGCGATGTTGACGCCGTTCTCGCCGCACACCGTGCCGAGCAGCCCGATGATGCCTGGTGCGTCGGCATTGGTCGTATAGAGCATGTGCTGGCCGACCTCGGCGTCGAGATTGATGCCCTTGATCTGAATGAAGCGCGGCTTGCCGTCGGAGAAGCAGGTGCCGGCGATCGAGCGGGTCCTGTGCTCGGTCTTGACGGTGAGCTTGATATAGCCGTCGAAGACGCCCGACTTGTCGCGCTTGACCTCGGCGACGATGATGCCACGCTCCTTCACCATGATCGGCGCCGAGACCATGTTGACGTCGGCGACCTGCGGCCGGATCAGGCCAGCCAGGGCGGCACTGATCAGCGCACGGGTGTTCATCGTCGCGGTCGAGCCGTCGAACAATATCTCGACTTCGCTGATCGGATCCTCGGTGACCTGGCCGACAAAGGCGCCGAGCACTTCGGCGAGCTTGACGAACGGCTTCAGCCGCGGCGCCTCTTCCGCCGTGATCGAGGGCATGTTGATGGCGTTGGAGACCGCGCCCTTGATCAGGTAGTCGGCCATCTGCTCGGCGACCTGCAACGCGACATTCTCCTGCGCTTCCGCCGTCGAGGCGCCAAGGTGTGGTGTCGCCACCACGTTCTCCATGCCGAACAGCGCATTCTGCTCCGCTGGCTCGACCTCGAACACGTCGATGCCGGCGCCCGCCACCTTGCCGCTCTTCAGCGCCGCGACTAGGTCGGCCTCGACCACCAGCCCGCCACGGGCGCAGTTGATGATGCGCACGCCATTCTTCATCTTGGCGATGGCTGCCGCATCGATGATGTTGCGGGTCTTGTCGGTCAGCGGCGTGTGCAGGGTGATGAAGTCGGCGCGGGCGAAGAGTTCGTCCAGTTCCACCTTGTCGACGCCGAGCTCCTCGGCGCGCTTGTCCGACAGGAAAGGGTCGAAGGCGATGACATGCATCTTTAGCCCGACGCCGCGTGTGGCGACGATCGAACCGATGTTGCCGCAGCCGATGATGCCCAGCGTCTTGCCGGTGATCTCGACGCCCATGAAGCGGTTCTTCTCCCATTTGCCGGCATGGGTCGAAGCGTTGGCTTCCGGGATCTGGCGGGCGAGCGCGAAGATCATCGCCACAGCGTGTTCGGCCGTCGTGATCGAATTGCCGAAGGGCGTGTTCATCACGATGATACCCTTGCGGCTTGCCGCAGGGATATCGACATTGTCGACGCCGATGCCGGCACGGCCGATGACCTTGAGATTGGTGGCGGCGTTGATCAGCTTCTCGGTGACCTTGGTCGCCGAGCGGATGGCGAGGCCGTCATAGCGGCCGATCACTTCGAGCAGCTTTTCCTTGTCCTTGCCGAGATCGGGCAGATAGTCGACCTCGACGCCGCGATCCTTGAATATCTGCACGGCCGTGGGAGAGAGTTTGTCAGAGACGAGAACGCGGGGCGCCATGGCGGCCTCCTTGAAAATGGGATTGATCCGGGAATGGGCGGCCCTCGGGCCGCCACGGAGAGTTTAGGCAGCCGCTTTCAGCGACGCCTTCTGGCTGGCAAAAGCCCAATCGAGCCAGGGCATCAGCGCTTCGAGATCGGAGGCCTCGACGGTTGCGCCGCACCAGATGCGCAATCCCGGCGGGGCATCGCGATAGGAACCGATGTCATAGGCGACGCCTTCCTTGTCGAGCATCGAGACAAGCCCCTTGGCGAACGCCGCTTGCCCATCAGCGTCGAGCGCCGCGACATCCGGGTCGCTGAAAGACAGACAGACCGACGTGTTCGATCGTGTCGCCGGCGCGACGGCGAGATGGCCGAGCCAGGATGAGCTTTCCACGAACCGGTCGAGCACGGCGGCATTGGCATCCGCCCTGGCAATCAGCGCATCGAGGCCGCCGATCGACTTCGCCCAGTTCAACGCGTCGAGATAGTCCTCGACGCAAAGCATCGACGGCGTGTTGATGGTTTCGCCCTTGAAGACGCCCTCGATCAGTTTGCCGCCCGAGGTCAGGCGGAAGATTTTCGGCAACGGCCATGAAGGCTTGTAGCTCTCCAGCCGCGCGACGGCACGTGGCGACAGGATCAGCATTCCATGCGCGCCCTCGCCGCCCAGCACCTTCTGCCAGGAGAAGGTCACGACATCGAGTTTCTCGAAATCGAGCCTTTGCGCGAAGGCCGCGGAAGTAGCGTCGCAGATGGTCAGGCCCTTGCGATCGGCGGGAATGAAGCCGCCGTCCGGCACGCGGACGCCCGAGGTCGTGCCGTTCCAGGTGAAGACCACATCGCGATCGAAATCGATCCTGCTCAGATCAGGCAGCGCGCCATAGCCGGCCTCGATCTTGCGGACATCGGCAAGTTTCAGCTGTTTGACCACGTCGGTGACCCAGCCGGAGCCGAAGCTTTCCCAGGCGACCATGTCGACGCCGCGCTCGCCGAGCAACGACCACAGCGCCATCTCGACAGCACCTGTGTCGGAGGCCGGCACGATGCCGATGCGGTAGTCGGCCGGGACCTTGAGAATCTCGCGCGTCAACGCGATCGCCTGCTCGAGCTTGGTCTTGCCGATCTTGGCGCGGTGGGAACGGCCGAGCGCGGCGGATTTCAGCGCCTCGACCGACCAGCCGGGACGTTTTGCGCAGGGACCTGAGGAAAAATTGGGATTTGCCGGACGGAGTCCGGGCTTCGTAAGCGTCGTCATCGTGGTCTATCCTTCCAGATAGTGGCCCCTCGTTGGGGAGGGGTGGCCCACGGACGGCGATATGCGTTCAGGCCTCGGGCGTCAAGAGGAAAGTTTTTGTCGCTGCCGGGATACCAGACGCATGTCGCCCAAAAGCGGCGGACAGCGACATGTAATCAAACAAGAAATGTCTGCGATCAGGATTTCGGGATCCAAACGCAAACGGCGGACCACGGGGATCCGCCGTCAAAGTCCCGGCCTTTCCCAGGCCTTACCAGAGGTCGTAGCGCAGACCGAGCTTGACCGTCTGGTAGTCTATGCCCTTGTGAATGTTGAAGGCGCCATTGTCATAGGCTACATATTTGCCGTCCGGCACCGAGAAATACTCATAGCCCAGATCGACGGAAACGTTCTTCGTAACCTGATAAGACAGCCCGGCGCCGATCGAGTAAGCGAAGTTGAATTTGGCGGCCGTATCGGTTTGGCCATCATACCCTGCGGGGTCATTGCAGAAAAACCCGCCCGTTCCGGCGGAATTTACCGGTGTTTCCACACAATCCTTGGCGCCGATGCTCTTGTAATATTTGTTGTACGCAAGGCCGATGCCGCCGCCGACATAAGGAGTGATCCCGACATAAGTGCCGAGATCGACATAGCCATTGGCCATGAGGCTGTAGGCTTTGTTGCTGCCGTTGTCGATCTGGTCGCACAACTGCGATGCGGGCGCGGAATTGATGGTTCCGAAACCGTCATCTACGAGCGTCGTGCCTTTGCAAGTGGTGGCAAGTTTCTGATGATCGGCGAATTTATTGGTCGGCAGAATCCCGCCATTCAGTTCCACCCGAAGATAGTCGTTGACGTGATAGCCCATGCCGACGCTGCCTGTAAAAAGGCTGCTCTCGGACGTAAAGCTGTTCAGGGGCCCGCTTGAGACCTCCTCGTTATCGAATGGGTGACTGAACGCATAGCCGACGTCGCCGCGCAGGTACCAGCCAGAGCCGACCTCGACCGGCACATAGTCGGGTGCCTGGTCGACATAGATCGGTGGATCGTAGTCGGCGGCTATTGCAGGCGTCAGCGGCAACAGGAATGCGGCAAGCGCCAGCCCCATACGCGATATTGATATCATGGTCCCCGGCTCCCGAATTCGGGGCGTCGCATAAGTGACGCACCATCGTTTCAAGGAGCATTGTTAACCATAGTGGTTAAGTCGCGGTTAAGGCTAACAGAGCGTTAGCGAATTGATTTCGCTAATGCATGTCGCCCAAATGGCCTGACTTTGGAGAAGCCGGCATGCAGGACAGCAAAGGTCTGAAGTGTGCCGCTTGGATCTATTTCGATACGACGTCTGAAGTACTTCCCTGGCGACAACCCAAACGAAAACCGCCCGGCTGGGCCGGGCGGTTCGCATATATCAGGTCGTGCAAGTCTTACTTGGTGTAGATCGGCTCGGGTTCGGGCTGGTAGGCCACCACCGGTGCGGCGCAACCGTTGTTGCCGCCGAACTGGTAGCGCAGGCCACCCCGCACCTCGTGGGTGTTGAAGCCATGGTCGAAGCCAGGCCCGGCGCTGCTCGTGTCGTATTCGAACATACGGCCGCCCTGGATATGGGAGAAGCGGTAGCCAGCATCGAGGATGATCTTGTCGGTCAGGCAGTAGGAAGCACCGGCCATGACCGCGTAGGCGAAACGCCAGTTGGACGCGCCAGGATTGGTCTCGGTGGTGTTCGGATCGTGGACGGTATCCCACTTGATCCGCGCACCGCCGATGCCGGCGCCGACATAGGGCGTGATGCCGTGCCAGGTGCCGATATCCACATAAGCATTGGCCAGCAGCAGCAAGGCGCTCATCTTCGACACTTCGGTCGAGGTCGAGGTGAGATCCGAGGTTCCGCCATTAAAATTCGACTTGAACCAGTAGTCGGCGGTCAGGTCGGTACGGAAGTGTTCGTTGATCTTGTAGCCGACGCCGCCGCCGAGCGAGAAGCCGCCTTTGAGCTTGCCATAATCGAAAGTCTTGCTGCCGGCGACACCGACAGGAGGTCCGCAGGGGCAAGGGGCGGCCCCATAGGTGATGTAGTCGATGTCGCCCACCTTCGACTTGTGATAGTCGATGTCGCCGCGGATATACCAGCCGCCGACGTCCACCGGCTGCTCGTAGACCGGTGGCGGTGCCTCTTCGACCTGTGGCTCCGGCAGGTCGGCTGCGAACACCGGCCAGGCCAAGCCCGCGAACAGCAGCGCGAACAGGGCCCTTCTTGCTGTATTGAACATGCTTGTCACCCCTAGAAACCTCGGAACGGCGATCGTGTCCGGATGAGATTGGCTTTCAGGCGTGGATAATGAATTGCAAAGGTTAAAAGGCGTTTAACCCTGTCGATTAACCACGAATCTCTAAAGTTCCAGGGATTCGGCGATGATTTCGACAGAAGGAGACCAGTTATGGCCAACAAAAAAGCCCGCCGGAGGGGCGAGCTTCGATGCAACCAAGGCGGCGCGCGACGCCTCCCCCTGGGCGGCGATCAGGCGGCGCTACGGGTTTCCGAGATCACCCCGACGATGTCGTTGACCACGGCCTCGACCAGCTGCGGATCGTCGCCCTCGGCCATGACACGGATCAGCGGCTCGGTGCCGGATGGACGGATGACCAGCCGCCCGGCCTTGCCGAGACGGTGGCGGGCGTCTTCGATCGCGGCCTTGACCGGGGCTTCCTCCAGCGGCTTGCCGCCGGCGATGCGAACGTTCTTCAACAGTTGCGGCACCGGCTCGAACTTCTTCGACAGTTCGCTGACCGGGCGGCCCTGCCGCTTGATGCAGGCCAGCACCTGCAGCGCCGAGACCAGACCGTCGCCCGTGGTCGAAAAGTCTGACAGCACGATGTGGCCCGACTGCTCGCCGCCGACATTGAGCCCATGCGCGCGCATATGCTCCACGACATAGCGGTCGCCGACCTTGGTGCGGTGCAATTGCAGCTTCATGTCGCCGAGAAAGCGTTCGAGGCCGAGATTGGACATGATCGTCGAAACGACGCCGCCGCCGGCCAGCCGCCCGCTCTGGTGCCATGACTCGGCGATCAGCGCCATGATCTGGTCGCCGTCGACGATGGCCCCATTCTCATCGACGATGACGACGCGGTCGGCATCGCCATCGAGCGCGATGCCGATGTCGGCGCGCACTTCATGCACCTTCTTCTGCAGCCCGGCCGGATGGGTCGAGCCGCATTCCCTGTTGATGTTGAAGCCGTTGGGTTCGACATTGATCGCCACGACCTCGGCGCCAAGTTCCCACAGCGCCTCGGGCGCCACCTTGTAGGCCGCGCCATTGGCGCAGTCGACGACGATCCTGAGGCCCGAAAGCGACATCGAGCGTGGCAAGGTGCGCTTGGCGAACTCGATGTAGCGGTCATGCACGCCGTCGACGCGCTTGGCGCGGCCAAGCCCGTCGGAATCGGCGAGCGCCAGTTCGATATCCTTGTCGAGCATGCTCTCGATGCGTTCTTCGATCTCGTCGGAGAGCTTGTAGCCGTCAGGCCCGAACAGCTTGATGCCGTTGTCATAATAGGGATTGTGCGAAGCCGAGATCATGACGCCGATGTCGGCACGCAGCGAACGCACCAGCATCGCGACCGCCGGCGTCGGGATCGGGCCGAGCAGGAACACGTCCATGCCGGCGGCGCAAAGGCCGGCCACCATCGCGTTCTCGATCATGTAGCCGGAAAGCCTGGTGTCCTTGCCGAGCACGACACGATGGCGATGGCTGCCGCGCTGGAACGAAAGACCGGCGGCCATGCCAACCCGCATGGCGATTTCGGCGGTCATCGGAAACTTGTTGGCGCGCCCGCGAATGCCATCCGTGCCGAAGTAATTCCCTGCCATGCTAGCCAGTACCCTCGATTGTCCTTAGCCGGCACGTCATGCCACAATTGGCCGCCGCGCCTCGATCACATTGTGTGATTATATGTTACCAATCCTTAGAAAATCATTGTTGTGCACTGCACACAACATGGCGGCAGCTTAGCATGGAGACGCGGTTGCCTCTCAATATACCAGTTTTGCGAGCCATTCGGCGCGGATGCACCCCGAGAATTCTTGCTTCGGCGGCCGTCAGGCCAAATGATTTCATCACCTTGTCGTCAGAATGCGATTTTCGGCGATATATACGCCACTTGGCATCTGGCGCAACCGACCGTTGAGCGTTATTGATTCGCTGGGACGTATAATGGGCTGCAGCCACGGAGAAACGCTATGCTCATCCACCGAATTGCTACTTTGACCGGCCTTGCGGTCGCGACGTTGTTCCTGGCCGCGCCAGCCAACGCGCTGACGATGGCCGAGTGCAGCACGAAGTATAACGCCGCCAAGGACGCGGGGACACTTGCCGGGGCGACCTGGAACCAGTTCCGCAAGGCACAGTGCGGCACCGACGCCGCGGCCACCACCGACACCAAGGCGGCCACGACCAAGGCTGCTGAAACCAAGCCGGCCGAAACCAAGCCGGCCAAGACCACCAAGGCTGCCGCCGCAGCCGCCGACAGCACGGCCAAGGGCCTGACCGCCAAGGAATGCAGCACCAAGTACCAGGCGGCCAAGGCCGCCGGCACGCTGAACGGCATGAAGTGGAACGACTTCCGCAAAACCGAATGCGCCGCTGGCGCATCCGCCGCCGCTGACAGCACCAAGCCGGCGACCACCAAGGCTGCGACCACGACCACCCCGGCCGCCGCTTCTGGCAAGCGCCTGAGCATGGCCGAATGCAGCACCAAATATCAGGCTGCCAAGACGGCGAATACGCTGAACGGCATGAAGTGGAACGACTTCCGCAAGAGCGAATGCGGCGCCAGCGCCTCTGACGATGATACCGTGCCGGCTCCGAGCGAGGCGACCTACACCAAGGAACCAGCAAAGCCGACTGCTGTGGCGCCAAAGGGCGTGACTTTCCCGACCGCCATCTCGCCGAAATTCGCCAGCGAGACCCCAGCCAAGGGTCGCATGCACACCTGCCTCGAACAGTACTACGCCAACAAGGACGCCAACACGCTTGGCGGCCTGAAGTGGATCCAGAAGGGCGGCGGCTTCTACAGCCTCTGCAATGCCAAGCTGAAGAGCTGATCGACCGCATCTGAAAAAACAAAGCCCGCGAGCCGCAAGGTTCGCGGGCTTTTTTGTTCGGCATTGGCCAGGCTCAACTCCCTTGCTTGGAGAGGAGCCCGACCAGACTTGAAAGATCGGCGTTGGCCATGCCAGCCGCCACACCGCGTCGCATAAGATTTTGCATCGGCAAGACGAGTTCGGTGCTGACATCAGCCGCTTTGCTGGCATCGACCAGATTGATATAGGCATCTGCCTGCATGCCCAGATTGGAAACGACATTGGCGGTGTGGTCGCCGCTGTCGATCTGTTGCGCCCATTTCGGCAATCCGCCTTGCATCGCCTGAAGCCACGATGTCAGCAGCGGCATGAATTCGCCGGCGGGGATTCCAGCCTTGCCCGTCAATGCCAATGCCTGCAGCACACCGGCGAACAACCCGTACATGCCGGCCAGGAGCGAGATGTCGTAGAGTGGCGCGAGACCGGCATCCTCGCCAAGATACTTGCTGGTGCCGAGCGCATCGAGCCGGCCTGCATGATCGTCGAACGCTTGCCTGGAGCCACTGTAGAGTATCAAGGCATTCTGCCCGCCGATCATCGGCGGTACCGCCATGATGCCGCCGTCGATATAGTCGGCACCGCATTGGGCGGCCCAGACGGACATCGCTCGCGCCTGTTCGGGTGTGCCGTTGGTGAGATTGACCAATGTGCGTCCCGAAAGCGCGTCCCCTGCGGGACCGAGCACCTCATGGACAGTGTCGTAGACCAGAAGGCATGCCACGATCAGCGGGCTCGACCTGACCGCCTCCTCGACATTCCTGGCCACTATGGCGCCCTTTGCCGCGACGAGCTCCGACTTTGCCGCTGAGCGGTTCCACACCGTCACCGCGTGCCCCTTCTCAAGAAAGGCTTCGGCGAGCGCCGTGCCCATGGCACCGAGGCCGATTACAGCAATATCACTCATCCTGCTTTTCCTTTGTTCGCTTTGCCGGTCACGCCGGCAGAGGGCTCAGATCCTGGCCAAGGCCGCCATCCACGGTCAGCCGGGCACCCGTGGTGAAGGTCGCGTCGAAAGCCAGGAACAGCACCGCACGCGCCACCTCCTCGATCGTGCCGTGACGCTTCATCGGCGTGACCTTGTCGCCTATCCTGATGAAGGCCGCACGCTCCTCGGCGGAAGCGCTGGCCACACCCATTGTCGGTGTGTCGATGAAGCCGGGGCTGACCACATTCACGCGGATCCGGCGCGGCAGCAGTTCGGCGGCCAGCACCTTGGCGAAGGCGCGAAGTGCTGCCTTCGACCCGGAATAGACACTCATGCCGCCGGTGCCGGATTCGTCGGCGACGGACGAGGTGAAGACGATGGCGCCGCCATCCCTAATGAGGGGCAAGAGCCGCTGAACGGTGAAGAAGGCCCCCTTGGTATTGATGTTGAAGATGCGGTCGTAGCTGTCTTCGGTCACCTGCGGCACCGGCTCCAGATAGGCGATCCCGGCATTGACGTGCAGGAAATCGATCTGGCCGAGCTTCTGCCCGACCTCTGCGCCGAGTGTAACGATAGCGGCCATGTCGCCGATGTCGGACCGCAGCACATGGGCGCGCGAAAACAGCCTGGCACGTGCGGCATCGATGTTGCGTTCGTCACGGCCGGTGACCAGCACCTCGGCGCCGCCCTCAACCAATGCCTCGGCGACAGCGAGCCCCATGCCGTGGGTTCCGCCGATCACCACAGCTTTGCTGTTTGCGTATCGTGTCATGATGCATCCTTTTGACAAAATCCTGCCCTCGACGGCCTTTGCAGGCCGAAGTGGGATACCGATATGGTGTTGTGGTGCTCGCCGGTGTTTGCGATCTGGTCCGAAGCTATGGGCCGACTTGGTTTTTCTCAAGTACCGACAAAAATGTAAGCCACCCACCGATTGCTCAGAATTGGATGAAACATGGGAAAGAAACAGCCAGATAGTTGCGGACTTGGACCCGCACTCGAGGTGATCGGCGGCAAATGGAAAGCGTTGCTGCTCTGGCAGATACACAAAGCGCCGGCGCGATTCGGCGAGCTGAAGCGCCTGGTGCCCGACATCAGCGAAAAAATGCTGATCCAGCAGCTGCGCGAAATGGCGGCGGACGGCATCGTCCATCGCCAGGTCTTCCCCGAAGTGCCGCCCAGGGTCGAATATTCGATCACCGACTTCGGCATCGAGCTGGACAATGCCCTGATCCCGCTCGCCAGATGGGGCAAGCAACATGCGGTGCGGACTGAAAGGCGTCCCGGCAAGGCAGATGCGCCCGCGCCGCACGCTTCATGACCAGCACGAATAAAAAACGCCGCGGCTTCAAACCGCGGCGTTTTTCTTGAAACCTGTAATCTAAGCTCAGCTGGACGGCTGCGGCTCCATGCCGCCTTCGGGCTCGGGGCCCTTCTTGCGGCGGCCGGACTTCGGCACGGCCGAGCCACGGCTCGGCGGCGTGTCGTCGCCAAGGTCGCGCGAGGGCTTCTGTCCGGCGATCAACTGCTTGATCTCCTCGCCGGACAACGTCTCGTATTCGAGCAGGCCTTGTGCCAGCGCGATCCATTCCTTCTTCTTCTTGGTCAGGATGGATTTAGCCGTCGAATAGGCTTCGTCGATCAGCCGGCGCACCTCGCCGTCGATGATCTGCGCGGTCTCTTCCGAGATGTTCTGCGTACGCGCCACCGAATGGCCGAGGAACACTTCCTCCTGGTTGTCGCCATAGGCGACATGGCCGAGCTTGTCGGAGAAGCCCCAGCGCGTGACCATGGCGCGCGCCAGCTTGGTCGCCTGCTCGATGTCGGAGGAAGCGCCGGACGTGATGTTCTCCTTACCGAACTTGAACTCCTCGGCGACTCGGCCGCCCATCATGATGGCGAGGCGCGAGATCATGTATTTGTAGCTCATGGAGTAGCGGTCGCCTTCCGGCAACTGCATCACCATGCCGAGCGCGCGGCCGCGCGGGATGATGGTCGCCTTGTGCAGCGGATCTGCCGACGGCACGTTGAGCGCCAGGATGGCGTGGCCGGCCTCGTGATAGGCGGTCAGCTCCTTCTCGGCCTGGGTCATGGCCGACGAGCGGCGCTCGGCGCCCATCATGATCTTGTCCTTGGCGTCCTCGAACTCGGCCATGGTGACGAGGCGCTTGTTGCGCCGCGCCGCCATCAGCGCGGATTCGTTGACCAGGTTCATCAGGTCGGCGCCAGAGAAGCCGGGCGTACCACGAGCGACGACCTTGAGGTCGACATTGGGCGCCAGCGGCACGTTGCGCACATGCACCTTGAGGATCTTCTCGCGGCCGACGATGTCGGGGTTCGGCACCACCACCTGGCGGTCGAAACGGCCTGGTCTGAGCAATGCCGGATCGAGCACGTCGGGCCGGTTGGTGGCGGCGATCAGGATGATGCTTTCGTTGGACTCGAAGCCGTCCATCTCGACCAGCAGCTGGTTCAGCGTCTGCTCGCGCTCGTCATTGCCGCCGCCGAGGCCGGCACCGCGATGGCGGCCAACGGCGTCGATTTCGTCGATGAAGATGATGCAGGGCGCATTCTTCTTGGCCTGGTCGAACATGTCGCGGACGCGGCTGGCGCCGACGCCGACGAACATCTCGACGAAGTCCGAGCCCGAAATGGTGAAGAACGGCACGTTGGCTTCGCCGGCGACCGAGCGGGCAAGCAGCGTCTTGCCGGTGCCGGGAGGGCCGACCAGCAGCACGCCGCGCGGAATCTTGCCGCCGAGGCGCTGGAATTTCTGCGGATCGCGTAGGAACTCGACGATCTCTTCGAGATCTTCCTTGGCCTCGTCGACGCCGGCGACGTCCTGGAAGGTGACGCGGCCATGCGCCTCGGTCAGGAGCTTGGCCTTGGACTTGCCGAAGCCCATGGCGCGCCCGGAGCCGGACTGCATCTGGCGCATGAAGAATATCCACACGCCGAGGATGAGGATCATCGGCAGCCACGAGATCAGGTAGCCGAACAGCGAATTGGAGCCGTCGGTCTCAGGCCGCGCATTGATGGTGACGTTCTTGTCCTGCAGCCGCGAGACCAGCTGCGGATCGCCGGGCGAATAGGTCTGGAAGCCGCTGGAGTTGTCGGTGTAGGTGCCGGTGATGCGGGCGCCCGCGATGGTCACCGTCTTGACCCGGCCGGCCGCGACATCCTGCAGGAACTGCGAATAAGGCACATCGCTCGAAGCCCCGCGCGTCTGCGGCGTCTGGAACAGATTGAAGAGGGCGATGAGCAGGACCGCTATGATCGCCCAGAGCGCGAGGTTGCGATAGTTCGGATTCATCAATTGTCCCGTTGGCGTCCGCGAGCGGACAGCATCATGAGAGGAAACTTGGGCCTAACATAGGGAGAGCGTCCCCCCTTGCCAAGCAGAACAGCATGTCTGGGTTAAGCTTTCGCCCAGCATCAACCGGCACTGTGGCCACGCAATGGCAAGGCGGGAAGCGGCGCGGCGCCGATCAACCCGGCGACGGCGCGTGCCGGGGCCAGATCGAAGGACGGCAGGAAGCGGGCAAAGGGGCTAACGATCGGCGAGGCCGCGAACCTTTGCGGTGCGGGCCAATCAGGCGCCGGACCAGCTTTCCCGACGGCTTCCGGCAGGGCTGGTTCAGCCGCCAATGCCGCGCGCAACAGGCTGGGCGGGGTCTCGCCCCGGCCTACAGCCAGCCGCTTCGCCGCCGCTGCCCCGAATGGCGCGATCAACAATGCACCGCTGGCGTCGTTCAACGTGATTTGGCGGCGGTCATCCCAGATGGCCGCGTCGACCGCCGCCGCTGCCGCCGGCAAGCCCCGCATCTCTCGGTGCAGGAAGATGCCGGCGCGCCGGAAGTCGACCACCGTCCGCGACAATGTGGCGCAAAGAAACCCGGCCTTCAGCCGGGCGAACAACGCCTCGCTGCGAGCCAGGTCCGGCAGGAAGGCAATCCCGCCCGACGTTGCCAGGAGAATGCGCAGCGCGTAGACGGCCGCCCGATCGTCGCCGGCGCCGAGCAGGGCCGGATCGAGCCGGATGAGGCCCACTGCCGGCCGGCTGGCAAAGCGCTCGACCAGGCAGGCGGCCTCCGCGCCAAGACGCGTGCGGGCGCCGGCCTCCTTCGCGGCCAACGCCAGCGCGTCGTTCATGCGCTGTGCGCCGGCCTCCCCGGCAAGGGTTGCGCGCATGCGCGGCCGCTCGAAGGCTTCATCGGCATTGGTCGGGTCCTCGGCCCAGCCGACCTGTTGGCGCCGCAGGAAATCGCGCAACGCATGGCGCCGCACCCCAAGAAGCGGTCGCACGATCCAGTCGCGCCAGTCATGCAAGGTGGCGGGTGCCATGCCGGCAAGGCCCCGTCCCTCGTCGCGGGCCGCATCGTTGCGATCGAGCCGCATCAGCACCGTCTCGGCCTGGTCGTCGGATGTATGTCCGGTCACGATCAGGCCGATGCCTTCCGCCCGCGCGGCGCTGGCCAGCAGCCGGTAGCGCGCCTCGCGCGCTGCCGCCGGGAGGCCGGTCGACGGTTTTTCTCCGGACCAGGCCAGGATACGGTGGGCGATGCCGCGCTCCGCGCAAAGCTTCGCCACGGCCAGTGCCTCATCAGCCGAACCCTGCCGCAAGCCGTGGTCGACGGTTACAGCCAGCAGCCTGGCGGACGGTGCGGTTCGGTCGAGATGCTGTTTGAGAAGAAGAAGGAGCGCAGTCGAGTCGCTGCCGCCCGATACGGCCGCAACAGCGCCGTTGGTAAAATCGATATGCGAAAAAAGTCTCGTCGAAAAATCAGGCCCGGGGTCGAGCATCAATGCATGTCGCCAAAAAGCGGTCCCGGGTTTGGGACTGCGACATCCCTGGGAAAGATCAGCACGCAGCCAATGCCTTCTCCTGCTTGACGCGTTCCTTGAGTGTGCTGGAAATATCGGGATAGCGCTTTCCGACCTCGCTGAAGGTGGCGCAGGCGACATCATGCTGCTTGAGGCCGACCAGCGACACGCCGAGCTTCAACAGCATGTCGGGCGCTTTCTTGGCTTTGGGATAGTCCTTGCTGGCGGCGAGGAAGACTTCCGCCGCATCGCGGTATTTCTGCTGGCCAAGCAGCGATTCGCCCAGCCAGTAATGTGCGTCCGCCGTCTTGGCGTCCTTGGGGAAGCGGGAGATGTGGTCGCGGAAACCCTGTTCGGCGGTGCCGTAGTCGCCCGACAGGATGAACTGGTATGAGTTGCGGTAGAGCTCTTCGGGATTGTTGGTGGCGGGCAGCGCCGCGACCACCGTGCCGCCGGACTTGCCGGCCTTGGCGGGTGCGCCGTTGGCGGGTGCCGTGTCCTGTGCCGGTGCGGTTGCCTGCGTATTGCCGCCGGCATCGATCACATTGCCATTCTTGTCGACGGTGATGGACCCAAAGGTCTTTTCGGGCGCTCCCTTGCCGGGGATCACCTTGCCGGGGTCGCCGTCGGGTGATTCGACAATGACGTCCTCGACCGTCTTGCCGCTTGTGGATTGATCGCCGCCGGGCGCGGCCCCGGCATCAGCCGGCGCCTGGGTTGCCGGGGCCGAGGCCACGTCGGTGTTGCTTCCGGTGGTGGCGTCTGATTTCTTCTGCGCCGGCGGTTGTCCACCTTGCGAGCCGCCTTCCAGCTGCTGGAAGCGGAACTCGTTGTCTTCCTGTTGTTTGCGGATCTGCTCCTGCATTTGCAGGATCTGGAAATTGAGTTCCTCGACCTTGCCGGTCAGCTGCCGCAGCTGGTCCTCGAGCCCGGTCACGCCGGCGCCGCTCGACTGCGCGAGCTGGACCTGATCCTGCTTTTTCTTCTCACCGAAAAGGCTGGGCAACTCAAGTGTCGGCAGATGGAAGGAAAACCCGCTCTCGGTTGATTGCCCCGAACCGCTCGCCAAAGCGGTTACGCCTGATAGGAGCAGCAGCGCAAGCGTGCCGCTCAGAACCGATCTCAAATGCATGTGCCTCTCGCCGTCCAATCGTTAGCTTGTTCGCGCCTTCCAATCGATGTGAGACCAGCCAAGCGCCCTCGGCTCATAGCAGGGCGCGAGACTTCGGCCAAATTTTGTTTCGGGCCTCCGGATATGAAAAAGGCGGCCGGGAGGCCGCCTTTCGCAGAAGTGTGTTGTATTTTTGCCGATCAGGATCCAGCGCCGCTGAGCGTGGTGACGGCGCGGCGGTTCTGCGACCAGCAGGAGATGTCATCGCATACCGCGACCGGACGTTCCTTGCCGTAGGAAATCGTCTTGAGGCGGCTGGCCGAAACACCCTTGGAAACCAGGAAGTCGCGAGTAGCGGCCGCACGGCGGGCACCGAGCGCCAGATTGTATTCGCGCGTGCCGCGTTCGTCGGCATGGCCTTCGACGACGATGGCATATTGCTTGTACTGGTTCAGCCACTGCGCCTGACGCGAAAGCGTCGTCTGCGCGTCGGCCCGGATCGAGGTCGAGTCCGTATCGAAGAAGATGCGGTCGCCGATGTTGACGGTGAAGTCCTGCGCAGAGCCGGGTGTTGCAGCACCCGCGCCATTGAGGCCAAGGTCAGCGGCGCTGTTCGGCGTCTTCTTCGAGGCGCAACCGGCGACGGCGAGCATCGCCACCAGCGCGATCATGACCGGGTTTCTGGTAAGTGCTGCGATACGGCCCATGCCGCCTCTCCTTCGTATTCGAGTGATTTCGTTGATCACCCAGTAACCACGTTTGGGTTAACCGGCATTCAAGAAACACGGTTAAAATTTGGTTTAAACTGCCCGTCCGCAGCCGTTTTGTCATGAGCCACAGTTGGCGCGGACCCTAGGCGGAAATGCGGCCAAAACGCGACGAAGGCGGGAAAAAGGGGCCGAAAACGGCCCCTTTTCAGCTTGTGTGGCAATTCAGTCGAACCTATTCCAGCAACGGCGACCAGGCCGGATCCGAAGCAAAATTCGATGTCGGGATCGGCTGTTCGTTGCGGCCGGTGAGATCGACGGAAACCAGTTTCGGGCCGCCATTGAAGTCACGGAAGAACATCAGCACGCGGCCATTCGGGGCCCAGGTCGGGCCTTCCTGCTGGAAGCCGGACGACAGGATGCGCTCGCCAGAGCCGTCGGTCTTCATGACGCCGATCTGGAATTCGCCGCCGCTCTGCTTGGTGAAGGCGATGAGGTCGCCGCGCGGCGACCATACCGGCGTCGAATAGACGCCGTCGCCGAAGGAGATGCGGGTCTGGCCCGAGCCGTCGGCGCCCATGACGTAGATCTGCGCGCGGCCGCCACGGTCGGAGGTGAACACCACCTTGCTGCCGTCGGGTGAATAGGAGGGGGAGGTGTCGATGGCGGTCGAGTTGGTCAGCCGCGTCGTCGAACGGCTGCGCAGGTCCATGGCGAAGATGTTGGAATTGCCGTCGTCGCGCAGCAGGCTCATGATCACCTTCTGGCCGTCGGGCGAGAAGCGCGGCGCGAACGTCATGCCGGGAAAATTGCCGACCAGTTCGCGCTGCCCGGTCTCGATCTGCAGGAGATAGACCCGCGGCTGGCCGCTTTCATACGACATGTAGGTGATTTCCTGCCGGTTCGGCGAGAAGCGTGGCGTCAGCACGATCGACCGGCCATCCGAAAGGTAGCGGACGTTGGCGCCGTCCTGGTCCATGATGGCGAGGCGCTTCTTGCGCGCGTTCTTGGCGCCGGACTCGTCGATGAACACGACGCGCGTGTCGAAATAGCCCTTCTCCCCGGTCAGCCGCTCATAGATGGCATCGGCGATGATGTGGGCGACGCGGCGCTGATTGGCATCGTTGGCGAAGAACTGCTCGCCGGCCATCTGCTGTCCGGCAAAGGTGTCCCACAGCCGGTACTGGGCGCGGATACGGCCGTCTGCTTCCTTGCTGACGCTGCCAGTGACCAGCGCCTGCGCGTTGATCACCTTCCAGTCGTCGAAGCGGGGGGTTGCGTCCGGATTGGCGATCTTCTCGATGAAGGCGCTCTTGTCGATCGGCGCGAACAGGCCGGAGCGCTTGAGATCAGCGGTGACGATCTGGGAAATCTGGGCGCCAAGCGCATCACCGCCCTGGAAATCCGTGATGGCGATCGGCAGCGGCTCGACATTGCCCTTGTTGACGTTGAGTTCGACGAGCGCCAGCGCCGGCAGCGTGCCGGCAGCGGTCATGCCCATCGCCATCGCGGCAATCATCAGGAGCGGCTTGAGGATTGATTTCATGTCTTCTCGCTTCTCATACTGATTTTCGGATGTCAGGGCCTACAGGCCGAGCATCTCCCTTGGATCGAAGGTGACCCGGATGTCGTTCCAGATATCTTGCTTGCCGGCGGGAACCTGCAGGCCGGCCATGTCGCATTTCTGAACCGCGCGCACCGCACTCTCATCGAACTGCCTGTTGCCGCTCGATGTTTCAACGGAGGGACGGCCGTCGAGCTTGCCTGAGTTGTTCAGATTGAAACGGACGACGACGACGAAATTCTCCGAACCTTCAAGCCCGGCCGGCAAGGTCCAGCAACCGCCCAACTGGCTTTCCAGGGCGCCCTGCTCCGACTTCGACAGCTTCTGGCCTTGATTCTTGTCGCCACCGAGCGACGCCTGCTGGGTCGAGCGCTTGGCGCCGCCGCCGGACGGCTTCTGCTTGTCGAGCAGGGCCGAAATCTCATTGGCGTTGAACTGCTTGTCGTCGGACTTCGGCTTCGACGAGGCTTCCTTGACCGGCTTGTCGGCATCTTTGCGGTCAGGCGCCTTGGCGCTTTCGGCCTGTGCCGGCTGCGGCTTTGGCCGCGCTTCCGGCGCGGGCGCCGAATTCGGCAATTGGGTCTCTTCTGTGGGCGGGTCCTTGGCTATGGCCTCGGCGACGGCATCCGGCTTGACCTCAGGGGTCGGATCGATAGCAGCGGTCTTGTCCTGCGGCGGCGGTGTCGGCGCCGGCTTGGCCGGCGTCTGCTTGGGCTCCGTCTTCTTGACCGGCTCGGGCTTGACCTCTTCCTTGGGCGTCGGCGCTGGCGCCACTTCCGTCGCCGGAATGGGCTTGGGCTTTTCCTGCGGCTTCGGCACGTCCTCGGTCTTCGGGATTTCCTTCGGGGTTGGCGCTGGCGCCGGGGCCGACGTCGTGTCGACGGGTTTCGGCTTGGCTTCCGGCGTTATCGGCTTGTCGGTGTCGACGCTGTTTTCGCCCACCTTCTGCGCATCCCGCACGACGTCGGGACGCTGCGTCGGCAACGGCGCCGGCTTTTCATGCATCACGGCCTTCTTGTCGCCCTGTAGCGTCTGCGCAATGGCTTCCATCGGCACGATATCGACCGCAACCGACTCCACGTCGGCCGACGGAAGCGCGGCCGGCGCCGACAGGGTGAACAAGCCGAAGGCCAGCACCGCCGTGTGCAGGATCACCGATGTGGTGAGGCCGGTCCTCATCGTGCGTCTATTGATCCTGTTCCTGCAGTGAAACCAGGCCGATGTTCTTGTAACCAGCGGCCGAGATGCGAGCCATGACCTTCATGGCCGTGCCATAGTCGGTCGATTTGTCGCCACGAATGAAGATACGCTCTTCATAACCGGTCTTCGAGATCGCCTGCAGTTTGGCCACCAGTTCCTCGATCGGAATCTCGGTTTCCTGCAGGAATATCTTGCCGGTCGCATCGATCGAGACGGTGATCGGCTGGGTGTCGGCATTCATCGCCTTGGCCTGCGTGTCCGGCAGGTCGATCGGCACGCCGACCGTCAGCATCGGCGCAGCGACCATGAAGATGATCAAAAGCACGAGCATGACGTCGACCATCGGCGTGACGTTGATCTCCGACATCAGCGCATGGTGGCGGCCGCGCCGCCGGTGGCCGCGCCCGCCGCGCCCTCCCATGCCTACGGACATACCCATCTCGTTACTCCTCAGGCCTTAGGCGCGACTTTTTCATCGATTTGGCGCGAGAGTATGGCGGAAAACTCATCGGAGAACCCCTCCATGCGCACAGCGATCTTGCTCGCATCCGATGACAGCTTGTTATAGGCGATGACAGCCGGAATAGCGGCGAGCAGGCCGATGGCCGTCGCCAGCAGCGCTTCGGCGATACCGGGCGCGACCACCGCGAGGCTGGTGTTCTTGGAGCCGGCGATGGCCTGGAACGACGTCATGATGCCGATGACGGTGCCGAACAGGCCGATGAAAGGTGCTGCCGATCCGGTCGTGGCAAGGAAGCCGAGGCGTCCCTCCAGCTTCTCCATCTCGCGAGTCAGCGCCAGGTCCATGGCCTTGTCGATGCGGGTCTGCAGGCCGAGCGGCGACTTGGCGCCTTTCTCGAAACTCTTCTTCCATTCACGCATGGCGGCGACGAAAATGGCGCCCATGCCTGTCGTCTTGCGGTCGGCGAGCGTGCGGTAGAGTTCCTCCAGCGACTGCCCGGACCAGAAAACCTGCTCGAAGCGGTTCAGCGCCAGCCGCATGCGGCCATAGGCAACCAGTTTGTCGACGATGATCGCCCAGGTCCATACCGAGGCGCAAAGCAGCCCGATCATGACCAGCTTGACCACCCAGCTGGCCTGCATGAACAAGGCCCAAATCGACAATTGCGCGCCCGGTTCGGCGAGTGCGATATTTTCCATCGTTACGTCCTTAAGATTTTCCGGGCGAAGCTGGCGGCTGGCCCATGGCATCCCTTGTGGTCGGTTCGCACGAAGCTACCGGACACCCCAAACCGTGCCGTTAGCGGCCTTTTCGGGGCAAATATTGGTGAAAGGAAGGCGCTGGATAACGCCAATCTTCGCCAATCTCTTCATGAACCGTTATGGTTAAGGATGGGTTAGTCTGTCAGGCGCGGCGCATTGCCGCGCCCGGGCATCGCAGGCCGGCATCACCTGAATATCAGCGTACCCGAGGCATGAAGGCCGCGACCCATTCCCTGGGGAAGCGCCTCGGCCGGCCGTTCTCGCCGATGATCGCCGCCTCGACCTTGGCCTCGACCAGCACCTCGTCGCCGCGCTTGAGCTGCTGCGCCATGAAGATGCGCGCGCCTGAGATGTCCCGCGTGCGGGTGTCGACGGTCAGTATGTCGTCGATGCGGGCGGGGATGCGGAAGTCGATCTCCATGCGGCGTACCACCCATACGATCTTCTCGCCATGCTTGCCGTCGGCGAGTTCGGTATGATGCACGCCGGTGAGCCTGAGATAATCGGAGCGGCCGCGCTCGAGGAATTCGAGATAGCGCGCGTGATAGACGACGCCTGAGAAATCGGTATCGGCATAATAGACCCGCGCCATCAGCCGGTGGCCGAACTCGGTCAGCGCGCCGGAAAGCCCAGCCAGCAATGCCGCGGATTCACCATGATCGCCCATTGCGCTTCCCTTTTGGATGCCGATGCGGCAGGTATTTTTGGCGCATGAACCCGATGGCACTGTTGACGGCGCGGATCAAGACCCGTGCTGGCGTCGTCGAAGCGTTCAATGGCGAGAAGGCCGAGCCGGACGTGAAGGACGCAATCCGAAGCCTACCCTGAAGTGCCGGTCAGCCGAGGTCGATCTGCAGGATTTCCGGACGCATGCCGAAGCGGATGGGCAAATTGCTGAAGCCGAGCCCGCCCGAGACGATCAGGTTGCGGTCGTTCTCGATGACATGGCCATAGGCATAGCGATTGCCGAACTGCGACGGCACGATAGGCGAATAGCCGAACAGCCGCACCTGCCCGCCATGGGTGTGTCCCGCTAGCGTCAGCGACACGCGCGACGGCACTTTTGGAAAAATGTCTGGTTCGTGCGCCAGCAGGATGACAGGCGCGGGGTCGCTGATTTTAGCCAGCGTGCCGTCGAGATCGTCCAATCGCCTGGGACGCTCGTGCTTCTTTTTCCGCAACAGCGCCAACTGATCGGCGAGGCCGGCGATCCATACGCCATGTCCATCCTTTTCCAGACGCACGACGTCGTTCTCCAGAACCGGGATGCCGACCTTCTCCAATGCCTTGCGCGCGATCGTCGGACCAACTCCGGCACGCTGCGCGAAGCCATCGGCCCACCAGTCGTGATTGCCGAGGATCGACAGCACGCCGAGCGGTGCCTTGAGGCCCGATAGGGCGCCAGCCCATTCCGGCGGCGTCACCCTTTGCGACAACAGGCGAATGCCGGCGATGTAGTCGCCGAGCAGCACGATCAGGTCCGGCTGCAGAGCATTCGCCTCTTCGGCAAGCGAAGCGATCCGCTCCGGCGTCATCCACGGCCGGCAGGCATGGATGTCGGCAAGCGCGACGACGCGAAGCTTCAATCCGGCGGGCCAATGCGGTGGCGTGAGCGCATAGCGCTTCACATGCGTCAGCAGCATCGGTTCGATGCCGACGGCGTAGGCACTGAACGAGGCGACCGACAGGAATGACCCGCCGATGAAGCGCAGGAATCCGCGTCTGGTTATCATTGAGTGACTCCGGCACCTCATTTCGCATGCGCTGATGCCTGTCCCCTCAAAAGCGATCTCGATTTGGGAGGACGACGTGCAAGAGGCAGCGAGCCCGATACAATCCAAGAATACGCCTGCAAGCCGGCGAAGATGAGGAGAATTTGCGCAGGTCCGTTCACTGATGCTTGATCGGCGTGAAAGCCGCGGCGGGCTACTCTTCCTGGAACAAATTGATCTGCTGCTGCGCCAGATCCTTCGGCGCATCGAGGCCGAGATGGCGCCAGGCATTGGCGGTCAGCATGCGTCCGCGCGGCGTGCGCTGGATGAAGCCCTGCTGGATCAGATAGGGTTCGATGATGTCCTCGATGGCGTCGCGCGGCTCGGACAGGCCCGCCGCGATCGTCTCGATACCCACCGGCCCGCCGCCGAAATTGCGCGCGATCATGCTGAGATAGCGGCGGTCGAGCGCGTCCAGGCCGAGCGCGTCGACTTCGAGCCGGGTCAAGGCTTCGTCGGCGATCAGGCGGTCGACATGGCCGTCGCCGGCAACCGAGGCGAAATCGCGCACCCGCCGCAACAGCCGGCCGGCAATGCGCGGCGTGCCGCGCGCGCGCCGCGCGATCTCGAGCGCACCGTCATTGCCGAGCGGCATCTGCAGGATGCGAGCGCCGCGCCGCACGATCTGCTCCAACTCCTCGACGGTGTAGAAATTGAGCCGCACCGGAATGCCGAAGCGGTCGCGCAACGGATTGGTGAGCAGACCGAGCCGCGTGGTGGCTGCCACCAGGGTGAAGCGCGCGAGGTCGATCTTGACCGAGCGCGCCGCAGGTCCCTCGCCGATGATCAGGTCGAGCTGGAAATCCTCCATCGCCGGATAGAGGATTTCCTCCACCGCCGGGTTGAGCCTGTGGATCTCGTCTATGAACAGCACATCGCCTTCTTCGAGATTTGTCAGCAGTGCCGCGAGATCGCCTGCCTTGGCGATGACCGGCCCGGAGGTCGAGCGGAAATTGACGCCGAGCTCACGCGCCATGATCTGCGCCAGCGTCGTCTTGCCCAGCCCCGGCGGTCCCACGAACAGCACATGATCGAGCGCCTCCTTGCGGCCCTTGGCGGCCTCGATGAAGACTTTGAGGTTTGCCCGCACCGCCGCCTGACCGACGAAATCGTCGAGCGTCTGCGGCCGCAACGTCTGCTCGGCGTCCTCGCCACGCTTTTCCGGTGCAATGAGACGGGGGGAAAGGCTCATGGGTCCTTCCTTGCACAGGGTAGCGCCTCGGACAAGCGATGGCTCACCGCGCCAGTTCCCTCAGCCCGAAGCGGATGAGTTTCGACGCATCGGCGCCCTCGCCCGCCGTTTTCAGCGCCGCCGACACCGCATTGGCGGCGGTGTCACGCGAATAGCCGAGGTTGACCAGGGCCGAGACCGCGTCGGTGATCGGCGCCGGCGCTACGCCTTCGCCGAGTTCCTGCTTGAGCCCGATGGTGCCGGTGGCTGTGCCTGCATAGGCCGGCGCCTTGGCCTTCAATTCGGTGACGATGCGCTCGGCCACCTTCTTGCCGACGCCAGGGGCGCGGGAAACCATGGCGATGTCGCGCAGTGCAATGGCATTGGCGAGGTCGGCCGGCGCCAGCGTCGACAGGATGGCCAGCGCCACCTTGGCGCCGACACCCGGCACGTTGCTCATCAGCAACCGAAACCATTCGCGCTCGAGCTGCGACTGGAAACCGTAGAGCCGCAGCATGTCCTCGCGGACATAGGTCTCGATGAACAGCACCACCGCTTCGCCGGGCGAAGGCAGTGCCGCCAGCGTGCGGGTCGAGCAGTAGGCGACGTAGCCGACGCCGTGGATATCGACGAGACAATGGTCTTCGTCGACCTCGTCGAGCGTGCCCTTGAGCTTGCCGATCATCCCCAACAGCCTCTCATGATGCCAATACTGCCAGCCGATAGGCCGCACTCTGCCGGTGATGCGCGTGGCAAATCGCGATGGCCAGCGCGTCGGCGGCGTGTTCGGTGTCGAAGATCGCCTTCGGCAGCAGCACCTTCACCATCATGTGGATCTGCTTCTTGTCACCGTGGCCGACGCCGATCACCGCCTTCTTCACCGCGTTGGGCGCATATTCGGCGACGACGAGGCCCGCCCGCGCCGGGACCAGCATGGCGATGCCGCGCGCCTGGCCGAGCTTCAGCGTCGCAACGGCGTCCTTGTTGACGAAGGTCTGTTCGACGGCGGCCTCATGCGGCATGGCCTGATGCAGGACTTCGGCAAGCCCATCATGCAGTTGACAGAGCCGCGTCGCCAGCGCTGCCTTGTCCTCGGAGCGCACGGTACCCGAAGCGACAAAACGCAAGGAATTGCCGAGGCTCTCGACAATGCCCCAGCCGGTGCGCCTGAGCCCCGGATCGATACCGATGATGCGAATCGCGTCCCCCATCCGGTGACTTTACCCCCGGCGGACAGCGATGCCAGCGAAATGTGAACAAACCAGAAACAACCCTTGCCAATTCAAGGGGAGCGATTGCGGGATCGCTTAATTGCGGGCGAACGCCGTGTTGAGCAGGCTGATCTGGTCCGAAACCGGATTGGGCCGGCGGGCCACGGGCTGCATGTCGACCACCGCGCCGGCGCCGTAGATCTCTTCATCCATGCGGCGCACCAATGCCTGCAGGCGCAGCGATCGGTTAACGAGGTCGAGGAAATCGTTTGGCAGTTCGGCCCAGCCGGCCGCTTCGTCATGGGCGGAAGCGGTATCGAGACGCACCTTGGACTTTTCCGAGGCGACCTGGTCGCGGGTCATCTCGCCGGAATTCGCCGCGCGCTGCAAAAGCAGCCACGAGGCAACCTGCATCAGCCTCGTGGTCAGTCGCATCGATTCGGCCGCGTAGAGCGTGGCCGCCAGCCGCGACAGTTTCTTGGCCTCGGCCCGGCCCTTGCCGTCGAGATACTCCGCCGCCTGTTCGACCAGCCCCATGCCTTCCTGGTAAAGCGGCTTGAAGGAGTACGAAAAAACCCGGCGCTCCGCCAGCTTCACGGTTTTCGCAATGCCCTTCGAAGGCTCGTTCATTGATAATGCCCCTGCACTCGCAACCGGCCGATTCGGCTCTCTGCCGATACACCCGGGACGCTATATAACTGAAGCTTGAAAATGCGCTTCGTCCGGGGTGAAGGCAAGCACATGTTTAACAGAAGGTTAACGGGGAACCGCTGCGCGGAATGCCGCCGGAATGCGGACAAAAAAAGAGCCGCGGATAAGGCGGCTCTCAGGAGTTTAACAGGGAGGCGTCAAACAAAGTGGCTCCAACCACTCGGTAAGAATCCAGATCACTGGATGGACATAGTAAACGCCTGTAAAGCTTAATGAACCCTTAACATCCCTGATATTTTTTAACCCGACACCGTGCTCCTGTGCCGTAACAGCACAGCCGCACAGGCCCGGTTTCAACCTTCCCTCAGGTCTTTTTCCACACCACTGGCAAGGCAATGAAGGCAAACAGCAGAATGCCTGCGTAGAAGCAGATCGAGGATATCCCCAGCAACGGCTCGATCCCCGGATTTCCGGCAAGCAGTATATAAAGGCCGATCATGAGCCCGATGCCGCTGATTGCCGTCAGCCAGAAATGGACCAGGGCCAGCGTCTTTTGCCCGGCTGCTGGAAACAGGTGGTAAAAGAACGCGAAGACCGCCGACATCAGCCAGCCCGCCACCATAGTGTGGGCGTGGGTCGGCATCTGGCCGTGATCTTCGCTGATGGCCATGTGGATGCCGAGTGCCATGCCGCACAGCGCATAGATGATCGCCAGCGTGAAGAAATTCCGTGCTGTCCCTTGCATATTAGTCCCCCGAATTGCCTTTTCCCAAGCTGGGAATGAGTTGATCGCCAGGCGAGCGCTGTCGCCGCCGGAGTTCCAGCGTCGGCACTAGCATCGGCACTGTTTCCGGACGATGTCGCCCCCGACGCTCCCGACATAGCAGAAAATCGGGCGGTGCGTTCATCATATTAGTCGCTCCTTTCGTTAGCCGGCAGTCTGAAACACAGCCGGCTTTTCCACGACATCGTTTCGAAACAGCCGCGGCGCTAAACGCTGCGGCATCTGATCGGCGAACGGGCAATGGCCGCGTCGCCATCAACCATTGGACATCGGGAGAAAGTCATGGATTGGTATTCCATCGTCAAATTGCTGCACATCGTTTCGGCGATGCTTTGGGTCGGTGGCGGCTTCACGCTGATGGTGCTGGCGACGCTGGCGGATCGTGCCGGCAACATTCAGGGAACGCTGCAGGCGATGCGCGCCACCGGCGAGCTGGGCAACCGCTTCTTCGCGCCGATGTCGATGCTGACATTGGCCTTCGGCTTGATCATGTGCTCATTCTGGGTCGGCTTTTCCGATCTCTGGATCCTGATCGGCCTTGCCGGCTACGCCACGACCTTCTGCATCGGCATGTTCGTTTTCAAGCCGACAGCCGACCACATGACCGCGATGATCGCCAGGGACGGCGTGACGCCTGCGGCACTTGCCTACGGCCAGCGCATCCTGCGGGCGGCGCGCTTCGATTATGCGGTGATGCTGGTCATCGTCACCGACATGGTGCTGAAGCCGACCCTGCACGACGTCGCCATTCTCGCCGGCATGATTGTGGTTCTTGCCGCCGGCGCCACAATGGCGCTCGGCCGGACACGGCGCTTGGTGCCCAACGCTGCCTGACCAGAGCGGATCGCCTGAGGGGGCGCTGGTCTACATCAAGCCGGCGATCCCGTCCCACAGAAGCTTCACAGCCACGACCGCCACGGTCGCATAGGTGAAGGGATAAAAAACCTCCGGCCGCATCCGCCGCACCAGCCATGCACCGGCGATGGTCGACAACGGCGCCAGCGGCATCAGCACCGCCGATGCCGTCAGATTGGCGGTGTCGAATTGGCCGAGCGCGAAATAGGGAATGAGCTTCAGTGCGTTGGTGGCGGCAAAGAAGATCGCTGCCGTGCCCGACAGCACCTTGGGATCGAGTCGGATCGGCAAGGCATAGACTTGGAAGGGCGGGCCGCCGACATGGGCAACGAAGCTGGTGAAGCCTGCGACCGTGCCCCATATGGCCGCGGCCACGCGATTTGGTGCGGCCGCATGGTCGGAACCATGACGAAATTGCAGGTAAAGCCAGCGCAGGACGAAGATGATGGCGACGGCGCCGACGATGAGCCGCACCGCTTCCTCGGTGACGAGTGCTGCCGTCAGCCAGCCAAGCCCGATGCCGATGATGGCGCCCGGCATCATGTCGGCCAGCATCTTTCTGTTATAGACGCCCCACCATGTCCACACCGAGACGATGTCCATCAGGCACAGGATCGGCAGCAGAATGGCGGCCGCCTGCACCGGCGGCATGGTCAGCGCCATCAGCGGCACGCCGACAAAGCCGACGGCGCCGCCAAAACCGCCCTTGGACAGGCCGACCAGAATGACCGCCGGGACGGCGGCCGCGTAGAACCACGGATCGAGAAGCAGGTCTGACATGGGGAGGGGCTGGTCTGGAGGGAAAGCGGATCAACGTCTGAATAGACTGGAATCGCCTGCTCGGCGACCGCAAATATGGGCTGGCCGCGACATATCGGGCCAACGGGCTTCGAACCCTTATCGGCGCGCCGAAACCAGCAGGAACATCGGCCGCTCGAGCTCTTCCGCAAGATCCGGCCTGGCCGCGATCTGCGCGCCCGTCGGACGGAATTCGTCGACATACTCGATGGTGAAACCCGTGCGGATCAGCGTGTTGAGCGTTGTGCCGATGGTGCGGTGATGTTTGACCACCCCCTTGGCCAGCCAGTCGGTCTTGCGCGGCCCTTCCACCAGATACCGGTCGACGGGCCAGGTCCTTTTCCCTTCCCCATCGATCGACCAGCCCGGTTTGGTTGGGGCCATGTAGATCGGATGTTCCGTCGAGAAGACAAAATGGCCGCCGGGCGACAGGGCCTGGTGCACGGTCCTGAACAGGCGCTCAATATCCTCGATATAGTGCAAGGCGAGCGAACTGTAGGCGAGATCGAAGCCGCCTTGCGGCAGGCTTAGCTGGTCGAGGTCGGCTCTCTCGTAGGTGACGCCGGCGTCCGGGCCGGCCGCTCTCGCACGGGCAAGCATCTTCTCCGACAGGTCAAGCCCAAGGACTTGCCTCGCCCCTTGCTCGTGCGCCCAGCGGCAAAACCAGCCGAAGCCGCAGCCGAGGTCGACGATCCTGAGGCCTGCGACGTCAGGCAGCATCGCACGCAGCGCCGGCCACTCGGCAGCGCCGTCCAGGCCTTCGACAGAGCGGCCAAGCTGGCTGTAGCCAGCGAAGAAGTCCGGCTGATCGTAAATGTTCTGTGCCATGTTTTTCTCGCTCCTAGGACAGCCATCTGGCGGAAGACTGACATTTGGTGAACTGGCCGCGCCTTTCCACCATGGCCATGTGGTGTCAAGCCTGTGAGCCCGACGGCAACCCCAGGGGCGGCGGCCGCCGCCGGATCGGCTGTGCCTTGATGATGGCGGTGCTGGTCTCGGCCTTGTCGGCGATACGGTCGAGAACACCATCGAGGTCGCCGATCGAGCGTACGTAAAGCCGGGCGACGAAACAGTCATCGCCCGTCACCTTGTCGCATTCGCCAAACTCGGCAATCTCCTCGATCAGTTTCTGGACGATGTGCAGCTTGCCCGGCAAAGGTTTGATCCGCACGATCGCCTGGAGCGTATAGCCGAGCGCCAGCGGGTCGATCTCGACGGTGAACGCCCGGATGACGCCCCGTTCCTCGAGCCGCCGCAGCCGCTCCGAGACGCTCGGCGACGACAGTCCGACCTGGGCCGCGAGATCCTTCAGCGAGGTCCGCGCATCCCTGACCAGGATTTCCAGCAGATTTCGGTCGAAGTCATCCAGCATTTATTTTTCTCGCGGGTTCCAGGTTCCAGCCTAAGATAATTAGGCAAAGCCGTCATATATCCTTTTCATGGAGATGGAAAGCCTCGGCATCGCATGAGATTATGCCGCCTCAACGGGTTCAGAGGCTTATCATGAACGATACTGTACGTGGCACAGTCGAAATGTCGGCCGCAATGGCGATCTTGGGAACGATCGGATGGTTCGTCATCATGTCCGGCCAGCCGATCATGGATGTGGTGTTCTGGCGCTGCGCGTTCGGCGCGCTGACGCTGCTCGTCATCTGTGCTTCGCTTGGATTGTTGCGCAAGAGACTGTCGTTGCGCATCGTCGGCCTCGCGGCACTTGGGGGTGCGGCGATCGTCATCAACTGGCTGCTCCTGTTCAGTGCCTTCTCACGCGCCTCCATCTCGATCGCCACCGCGGTCTACAACACGCAGCCCTTCATGCTGGTCGGCTTCGGCGCGCTGTTGTTCGCCGAGCGGCTGACGTTGACCAAGCTGAGCTGGCTGGCAATCGCCTTCGCCGGCATGGTGCTGATCGTCGGGGCCGCCCCTGACGCCGGCGATGTCGGCACGAACTATTTCGGCGGCATTCTCATGGCCCTGGCCGCCGCCTTCTTCTGGGCGGTCGCGGCCATCGTCACCAAGAAGCTCAAGGGCACGCCGCCGCATCTGATCGCACTCATCCAGGTTTGCGTCGGCGTGGTCATGCTGGCGCCCTTCGCCAATCTCTCGCATCTTCCCGCCGATCCATTGAGCTGGGCTATGCTGGCGACGGTCGGCGTCGTCCACACCGGCCTGATGTATATCCTGATGTACGGCGCCATCCAGAGGCTGCCGACGCATCTGCAGGGGTCGCTGTCCTTCATCTATCCGGTCGTTGCCATCCTGGTCGATGTCACGGCCTTCGGCCATCGGCTGCATCTCAGTCAGGTCGTCGGCGCCGCCGCCATCCTGACCGCTGCCGCCGGCATGAACCTCGGCTGGACATTGTGGAAATCCAGACCGTCCGCCGCGAGCCCGCAGCCGATCAAGTAAGGCGGCATGCCGGCTACCCGGCCGGTCAAAAATTGCGATCCTGGCTGCCCGCCTGTTCAAAGCGGGCAGTTTGCTCTATGCCGCAATCCAACCATCTTCGCCCGGCATAGGCGAAACCCGGGATCGAAGAACCATGAATGACGCAACGCCCCCCAACCGCTGCCGCATCGTACTGATCGCGCCGCCCGGCGTGCTGGCCACCCGCATCGCGGCCGCGTTCGACGGCGGCGACATCGCCTCGCTGATCCTTCCCGAGAACGGCATGGACGAGGCCTCCTTCCAGGCCTTTGCCGAACAGATCGTGCCGGCTGCGCAGGCCGCGGGCGTGGCCGTCATCATCGCTGGCGACACCCGCATCGCGGGCCGGGTCCAGGCCGACGGCATCCATGTCGAGGTCTCCAAGGCCGAACTCGCGGAGACGATCGAGCATTTCCAGGCGAAAATGATGGTCGGCGCCGGCGGTGCCAAGACCCGCGACGACGCGCTGGAGCTTGGCGAAGCCAGGCCCGATTACATTTTCTTCGGCCGCTTCGGCTACGACAACAAGCCCGAGCCGCATCCGCGCAACCTGTCATTGGGGCAATGGTGGGCGCAGATGATCCAGATCCCCTGCATCGTCGAGGCCGGTTGCGATCTTGCCTCCGTCGAGACGGTGGCCGCCACCGGCGCCGAGTTCGTCGCGCTGTCCAGCGCCGTGTTCGCCGACGGCGTCGATCCGAAGGCGGCGATCACTCGCGCCAATGCGCTGCTCGACGAAACAGCGCCGCGCTTCGAGGATTGACGTGTCCCTGGCAAGGCTTTCCCTTCAGGCCCTGCTTGCGGCGGTGATGATCCAGGCCGCCGCCGCCGAAACCATACCCTTGCCGCAGCCCAAGCCTGAAACCGGCGTGCACACCGACAAGCCGATCGAAAACCAGCTGCCCCAGCCTGCCACCACGGCGGAGCCTGCACCGCTGCCCTCGGTCGACACCGTCAATCCCGATCGTTTCGGCGCCAAGCCGGCCGACGCCGCCTATGGTGCCTTCCAGCGCGGGCTCTACAAGACCGCCTACAATCTGGCGCTGGTCCGTGCGCAGAATGGCGACCCGGCCGCGCAGACGCTGGTGGCCGAGATCCTGTCGCGCGGGTTGGGTGTCCCGTTGAACTCGGCCGAGGCCGCGAAATGGTATGCGCTTGCCGCCGAGCAGGGCGTGCCGGAATCGCAGTTTCAATATGCGCTGATGCTGCTCGACGGCCGCTATGTCAAGAAGGACGCGAAGGGGGCCTATGCCCTGATGCAGGCCGCCGCCGAAGCCGGCAACCAGCTGGCGCAATTCAATTTCGCGCAGATGCTGGTCCAGCAGGATCCCGGCGACGCCGGCCTGGCCAAGGCGGTTTCCTATTATGAGCGCGCTGCGGCGACCGGTCTCGCCGATGCGCAATACGCCATGTCTCAGATCTATGCCAATGGCGTCGGCGGCAAGCCGCGCGACGACGCACAGGCACGGCGGCTGCTGGCGCAGGCCGCCCGTCAGAACTATGACACCGCGCAGATCGATCTCGCCGCCTGGATGATCGAGGGCCGCGGCGGCGCGCGCGACCTGAAATCGGCGTTCGGCTGGACGAAGCAGGCCGCCGAAGGCGGCAACGTCGCGGCCCAGAACCGCCTGGCAAAACTCTATATGCAAGGCATCGGCACCGATCCGGACCTCGTGCTCGCCGGCGCCTGGTACATCGTCGCCCGCCGCGCCGGCCTCATCGATCAGGAGATGGACGATTTCCTGCAAGGGTTGAGCGACGACCAGACCAAGCAGGCCCTGCAGAAGGCGAACCGCCTGCCCTGAGGACAGCGCGCATGCTTATTGCATGTGATCCAGGACGACTTTGCCGAAGGGCGAGCCGTGTTCGAGATGGCGGAAGGCGCTGGCTGCCTCACGCCACGGCAAGACCTTGTCGATCACCGGCGTCAACCGGTTGACGGCAAGAGCCCGGTTCATCGCCTCGAAGGATTCGCGTGAACCAACCGGTATCCCGCGTGCCCGGACCTGGCGGCGGAAGATGTCGAGCGGGTTGACTGCCCCTTCACTGCCGCCGAGATAGCCAATTACGTTGATCTGGGCACCCCGCGCCGAAGCCCTCAGCGACTGGGCGAAGCTTTGCGGCCCGCCGACTTCGATGATGTGATCGGCGCCCAGCCCACCGGTGAGCGCCAGCACGGCTGACGCCCAATCCGGGTCGCTGCGGTAGTTGATGCCATCATGGGCGCCAAGCGCTTTTGCGCGCGTGAGCTTGTCGACGCTGCTTGACGTGACGATGACGCGTGCGCCGGCGGCGGCGGCAAACTGCACCGCAAACAGCGAGACACCGCCTGTGCCCAGGCTCAGCACCGTCTCGCCGGGTTTCAACCGGCCTTCGGTGAACAGCGCATGCCAGGCCGTCACGGCGGCGCAAGGCAGGGTCGCGGCCTCGACATCGCTCAGGTGCTCTGGCGCAAGGACGGCCGCCTGTTCATCCAGCCTCGCGAACTCGCTGAGCAACCCGTCGATGGGACCGCCCCGTTGATAGGAGGGTTCGGCCATGGCGAAACTGCCGCCGATCCAACGCTGCCAGAATGTAGCGCAGACGCGGTCGCCGACCTTGAAGCGGGTCACTTCGGCGCCAACGGCAACCACTTCGCCGACGCCGTCCGAAAGCGGAACCAATGGCAGCGCAAAGGCAGTGTGATAACTGCCATGGGCGATTTCCACATCGCGGTAATTCAGTGCCGTGGCCTTGACCTTGATAATCATCTCCTGGCGGCCCGGTTCCGGCATCAGCCGCTCGACCAGCCTGAGATTGTCGATGCCGCCCGGGTGCTGCAATTCGATGGCCTTCATTGTCTTCTTTCCGTTTGGAGGTCCCTGGAAAGGAAAATCGCTTGCCTTGCTTATGATTTCAAATTCATAATAATCAGTATGATTATGCATTTGGAGCACCGCTAGAATGCTGGAGGAACTGCGCACGCTCGTTCTGTTCGCCGAGGAAGGCTCTATTCAGAATGTGGCCCGGCGCCTGCCTTTGACGCAGCCTGCCGTCACCCGTCAGATGCAGCGACTGGAGGATATGCTCGGGACAACGCTTCTTGATCGCCGGCAGAAGCCGCCGCGCCTGACCACGGCGGGACTGGAGGTGTTGGAGCGCGCGAAAGACATACTGGCGTCAATCGAGGCTCTGAAAGCCTTCGCCGCCGACAGCGAACCGCAAGGCGTGCTGCGTGTCGGCTTGGCACATGGCTTGTCCGACGGGAGCGTTGCGGGCGGTATAGCTCGCGCGGCTGCGACGTTTCCAAAAATATCCTTGCGGCTCAAGACCGGTTGGAGCGCGGATCTGATCGAGCAGTTCGAGCGCGGCCTACTCGACATGGCGATTGTTCTACGACCCGCCGGTCATCAAGGCCCGGACGTGCTCGGCACCGAACGTCTCGCCGTCATAGCGCACGCCGGCGCTACCAAATCCCGTCTTAGGGACGCCGCCTGGGCTTCCATGCCTTGGGTGCTCAGTCCCGAGCCTTGCGACGCACGTCAGAGACTCCTCGCCATTTTGGGCGGCGAACGGCATCGGCTCGTTGTGGCAGCGGAAATTCAGGACCCGGCGATGCAGATGGAATGGGTACGTCGGGGACACGGCCTCGGCCTCATGCCGTCGCGGCTCGCCGCGCGCGGACTTCCCGACGACCTCGCGCTTGTCGATACTGGAGATTTGGACCTTTCATTGCAGGTCGTGGCACTGCGCTCTCCTCACCTCAACCGCCTGGCGAAGGCCGCGCAGGCCATTGCAACGACCGTCGGCGACGTCCTCGATATCGAGACCTGATGCCGGCTTGCCGGCTGGAGCCGACCCGTCCTCCCTTGCCTCTCCGGGCGATTTGTGGTCTTGGAGCCCTAAATCGCTTGTCACGGCGAACATCCCAACCAACGGTCTGGCCGTTGGCAGCATCCCGGATCCCATCATCATGGCCAAGATCAATGGCAACGAAATCCGTCCCGGCTATGTCATCGAACACGATGGCGGCCTCTGGGTGGCGGTCAGGACCAACACCGTCAAGCCCGGCAAGGGCGGCGCCTATAACCAGGTCGAACTGAAGAACCTCATCAACGGCACCAAGCTCAACGAACGCTTCCGTTCGGCCGAGACGGTCGAGCAGATCCGGCTCGACCTGAAGGATTTTTCCTTCCTCTACGAGCAGGAAGACGCGCTGGTGTTCATGGATACTCAAAGCTACGAGCAGCTCGAACTGAACAAGGATTTCGTCGGCGACCGCGCCGCGTTCCTGCAGGACGGCATGATGGTGACGGTTCAGCTCTACGAGGAGCGGCCGATCGGCATTTCGCTGCCCGACTATGTGACGTTGACCATCACCGAGGCGGATCCCGTGGTGAAGGGCCAGACGGCAGCGTCCTCCTACAAGCCGGCTGTACTGGAAAACGGCATTCGGGTGCTGGTCCCGCCCTTCATCGGCGCCGGCGAACGCATCATCGTCGACACCAACGAAATCACTTACGTGCGCCGCGCCGACTGATGCATGTCGCCCAAAGGTGGCCCTGCTTTTGGGTCACCGGCATGCATCGAGACAGAGTTTAAAGCGCCGCACCAGGAAGAAGCACTATGGCACGCTCCGCCCTCCTCAACGTCATGGTTCAGGCCGCAATGAAGGCCGGCCGCTCGCTGTCGCGCGACTTCGGCGAGGTCCAGAACCTGCAGGTCTCGATGAAGGGCCCCGGCGACTATGTCAGCCAGGCCGACCGCAAGGCCGAGGACATCGTGTTTGCCGAATTGTCGAAAGCGCGCCCGGGCTACGGTTTCCTGATGGAAGAGCGCGGCACGGTCATTGGCGATGACAGCCAGCACCGCTGGATCGTCGATCCGCTCGACGGCACCACCAATTTCCTGCACGGCATTCCGCTTTTCGCCGTCTCCATCGCGCTTGAGCGCCAGGGTCAGATCGTTGCCGGCGTCATCTACAATCCGGCCATGGACGAGCTCTATACGACCGAGCGCGGCGGCGGTGCCTTCATGAATGATCGCCGCCTGCGCGTCGCCGGCCGCACCAAGCTTGTCGACACGGTGATCGGCTGCGGCGTGCCGCATCTCGGCCGCGGCCATCACGGCAATTTCCTGGTCGAACTGCGCAATGTCATGGCCGAGGTCTCCGGCGTACGCCGCATGGGCTCCGCCTCGCTCGATCTTGCCTATGTCGCCGCCGGACGCATGGACGGGTTCTGGGAAGTCGGCCTGTCGGCCTGGGACATCGCCGCCGGCCTGCTCTTGATCCGCGAGGCAGGCGGCTTCGCCTCCGACATGAATGGCGGACAGGACATGCTGGACACCGGCACGGTCGTCGCCGGCAACGAGATCATCCAGCGCGCATTGCTGAAGACGGTGAAAAAGCCGCTCCCGCCGCGCTGAACCGCCGCAGTCGTAAAACCGCAAACAAAGCTTGAAATACTGTCCGTCGGTCGCCCAGATTATAGGGTGATGCAGGACGATAGATGACCGACACCCAGCCACAGATCGACATCCCGTTCATCGGACGCTGGCACTATTCGCGCGCCGAGACGATCGCCGACGGGATCGTCCATGCTGTTGGGATCGTGCTGGCGATAGCGGCCGGTTCGGCGCTGCTGGCGCTCGCCGCCTCCCGGGTCGGGCCCGGCGAATACATCGCAGCCGCCTTCTATGTCGTCTCGCTGCTCACGGTGCTTTCTGTGTCGCTGACTTATAATCTGTGGCCGGTGACCTCGCCCGCGAAATGGATTTTGCGGCGTTTCGATCATGCCGCGATCTATCTGTTGATCGCCGCCACCTACACACCCTTTCTCGCTCAGTTGGGAAACTCGCCGCTGGCGCGCTGGATGATCGTTCTGGTCTGGGCCGCGGCCGCAACGGGCATTGCCGTCAAGGTGTTTTTCCCCGGCCGCTTCGACAGGCTGGCGATCGTCTTCTACCTTGCCATCGGCTGGAGCGGCGTCGTCCTTGTCAAACCGCTTGTCGAGACGCTGCCGACCACGTCGATCGTGCTCATCGTCGCCGGTGGCGTCGTCTATTCCTGCGGCGTGATTTTCTTCGCCTGGAAGGCGCTGCGCTTCCACAACGCCCTGTGGCACGGCTTCGTCGTCACCGGCGCCGGCCTGCATCTGGCGGCCATGGTCGATTGCCTGGTCATCAACCGCCTTTGAAGCGCCGGCTCCAAAAGCCACCTGTGGCAATATTGCCAAGCACCATTCAATTTGGTCACAATTCCGTTTAGAGTCGCCAACTACGTGATCGGCGGCAGCGGCAGCGGCATCGGAAACGGGGCACGGATGGCTTTTCTCAGATCCTTCGGCATGGGCAGGCGCTCTGACGTGCTCATCTACGATCCGCACAAATTGTCGAGCCCTCAGGTCTTTCTGCTGACCATGGTCATCTTCCTGGCCATCGTCGCCTTCATCGCCGCCATCCTGACCCGCCAGGTCACGACGGCATTCGTCACCAATCCCGGCCTCAACGGCCTGATCGTCGGCGTGCTCGTCGTCGGTATCCTGCTGGCCTTCACGCAGGTCGGACGGCTGTTTCGCGAGGTGCGCTGGGTCAACTCCTTCCGCGCCGGCTCCGAGACCACCGAACCGGTGCTGCTGGCGCCGATGAAGGCGATGATCGGACGCTCGTCGTCCATGGCCTTTTCGACCTCCTCGATGCGCACAATGCTCGATTCCATCGCCACGCGCCTCGACGAAAGCCGCGACACCTCGCGCTACCTGGTTGGCCTTCTGGTGTTCCTCGGCCTGCTTGGCACTTTCTGGGGCCTGTTGAATACGATCGGCTCGATCCGCGAGACAATCGAATCGCTCGATCCCGGCACGGGCGATGCGGCGGCGGTGCTCGATTCGCTGAAGCAGGGCCTGTCGGCGCCGCTGGCCGGCATGGGCACCGCCTTCTCGTCCTCGCTGTTCGGCCTCTCCGGCTCACTCGTGCTCGGCTTCCTCGACCTGCAGGCCGGCCGCGCCCAGACGCGCTTCTACACCGAGCTCGAGAACTGGCTGTCCTCGGTCACCGATCTGTCGTCCGACATCGTCGTTTCCGACCCGGCCAAGGCCGAATCTTCCGACGAGATCCGCGTCCTGTCGGAACGGCTGCGCAGCATGCAGGAGAACGGCGGCGGCTCCAATCCGCGCGTCGCCACCGCCATGGCCAATCTCGCCGACGGCATTTCCGGCCTGGTCAAGAACATGCGTTCCGAGCAGCAGATCATGCGCGATTGGGTCGAGGCCCAGTCCGACGAGCAGAAGGCGATGCGCAACACGCTGGAGAAGATCGCCGACGCGCTGAAGAAGCCCGGGGTGCACTAGCATGGCGCTTGCCAGGGGCCGGCGTACCGATCGCCGTATCGACTATTGGCCTGGCTTCGTCGACGCGTTGTCGACGCTGCTGCTCGCCATCATGTTCCTGCTCACCGTTTTCGTGTTGGCGCAGTTCCTGCTCGGCCGCGAAATCTCCGGCAAGGACACGGCACTGTCGCGCCTCAACTCGCAGATCAACGAACTGACCCAGCTTCTGGCGCTGGAGCGCTCGACGGCGCAGGACAAGGAGGATTCGCTCGCCAATCTGCAGGCGTCCCTGTCGGCGGCGCAGGCGGAAAAGAGCCGGCTCGAACAGTTGCTGGCGCAAGGTGCCGGCGCCGGCGACGCCGCCAACCAGCGTGCCGCGCAGTTGGGTGGTGAACTCGACAACCAGCGCCAGATCAGCCAGCAGGCGCTGAGCCAGGTAGAGATCCTCAACCAGCAGATCGCGGCCTTGCGCAAGCAGATTGGCGCGCTCGAGGATGCCCTCAACGTCTCCGAAACGCGCGACCGCGATTCCAACACCAAGATAGCCGATCTCGGCCGTCGCCTGAACGTGGCACTGGCGCAGCGTGTGCAGGAATTGAACCGCTACCGCTCCGATTTCTTCGGGCGCCTGCGCGAAATCCTCGCCGATCGCGAGAACATCCGCATCGTCGGCGACCGCTTCGTGTTCCAGTCGGAAGTGCTGTTCCCGACCGGCTCCGAAGTGATCAACGACGCCGGCAAGGTCGAGATGAAGAAGCTCGCCGATGCCATCATTGAATTGCAGAAAGAGATCCCGCCGGAGATCAACTGGGTGCTGCGCGTCGATGGTCACACCGACAACAAGCCGCTGTCCGGCAATGGCCGTTACCGCGACAATTGGGAGCTGTCGACGGCGCGCTCGACCTCGGTGGTCAAGTTCCTGATCGAGAACGGCGTGCCGGCCAACCGGCTCGTCGCCGCCGGCTTCGGCGAGTTCCAGCCGCTCGACCCCGCCGACACCGACGAAGCGCGTAACAAGAACCGCCGCATTGAACTGAAGCTCACCGAACGTTGATCCATCATCACGCGAACTCACGCGAATTTGTTCGCCGACTCAACTCTAGGGCGCAAGCGGCGGCCAGCAAGGCCTGAAAAGATTATCTTTTCTTAATTACACTTCGCGCGGAAGCGCTCCTAGCTTGCTGCGCAGGGTCGAGAACCGCCGGCGATGCCTCCCATCGCGACGCGACGGAACTGGACGACCCAAACTGGTCGGAAGGCGAAGCGGCGCGGCCGCTCTCCCTTCCCGGCAGGAGGAACCTCCCTATGAGCACTTCAGCATCTCTCAAGACTGCAACCCTTGCCGCGATTCTGATCGCGGCCCCGCTTGCCGGCGCCTATGCCGCGGGCCACCACAAGGGTGCACTCGATGCGACCGATCCGACCGCCATGACAGGCCCGCGTGTCGCAGCGCTCGTTGAACAGGCTCGGGGTGTCCATCAGGGCATCGTCGACGCCAGGCGAGCTAACAACATCACCCCGGCCGTCGCGGAGCGCCTGGAAATGCGCACCGCCCGTATCGGTCGGGCCGCCGAGAAGATAGCCGCGTCGGATCACGGCAGGATACCGGCCGCGCAATACCATGACCTGCTGCGCCAGCTCGACACTGTCGACCAGCGTCTGATGGTCAACACCGGCAGCGGTTTCCTGATGGGCGATGGCGCCGACGGCGGAAACTATCCGAACGGCTGAGGCGATCCTGCCTGAAAGTTCCAGGAGGAAGGGATCAACTGGCGCCTTCGGGACCCAATCCCGCAGGCGTCCTTTTCCTTACCAGCCCATCCTGCCCACCGACCAAGCCAGACCGCGATCAGGGCGGCCGCCGCCGGCACGGTCTGGATGTAAAGGATCTTGCGGCCGACCGTTGCCGCGCCATAGAGACCGGCAATGGCCACGCACAACAGGAAGAAGACCTTGACCTGGAACCCGCCGGCGCCGAGGTAAAGCCCCCAGATCAGGCCGGCGGCGAGAAATCCGTTGTAGAGGCCCTGATTGGCGGCGAGCACCTTCGAGGCACTGGCGAATTCCGGCGTCAGGCGGAATGTCTTGTGCCCGCGCGGCGTGTCCCAAAGAACCATCTCGAGATAGACGATGTAGACATGGATCAAGGCCACGAGCCCGGCCAGGATGTTGCCGATCATTCTGCTCCCCCTGCATGCGTCGCCGGCAGCATTTCATGCTCGACCTCGCCTGCGCAAGCTGCATCTGCTGAATGGGATCTGAGGGTTGCCAAGGCTTTTGCGTTGGTGTCTTTTCGCGCCGTCCTCAATCACGGAGCCGCCATGTCCTTTCACAAACTCGACGACCTCGGCCACAAGCTCGAAGCGCTTGAGCATGCGCTGGCCATCCTCGGCGCCGATGAAGCGACCCATATGGCCGTTGGCGGTGGCGAGAAGCGCGCCGAGGCGATGGCGGCACTGGCCGGCATGTATCACACCAGGGCGACCGCGCCGGAAATATCGGACTGGATCGCCGCCGCCGAAGCCGAGGCATTGGACGATGAGCAGCGCGCGGCCCTAACCGAGCTGCGGCGGCAGTACACCAACCTGACCTGCCTGCCGGTCGAATTCGTCGAACGCCAGACAACGGCGCGCATGCGTTGCGAGCAGCTATGGCGCGACCTGCGCGCCAAGAACAACTGGGCTGGCTTCCAGCCGGCGCTCGAGGGCGTGGTGGCGCTGGTGCGCGAAGAGGCGGCCCTGCGCTCCGACGTGCTCGGCCTCGCGCCCTATGACGCGCTGATGGAACAATACGATCCCGGCAACCGCACGGCGGATATCACTCCCGTCTTCGCCGACCTGAAGGCCTTCCTTAGAGGCTTCGTGCCGGAGGCGCTGGCGATCCAGGAAGCGCGGCTGCGCAGGCATCCGCTGAAGCCGCTTTCGGGCACCTATGCCATCGACCGGCAACGCGAACTCGGTCTCGCCATGATGGCGGCGGTCGGCTTCGACCTGACACACGGCTCGCTGTCGGTGTCGCACCATCCGTTCTGCGGCGGCGTGCCCAGCGACGTGCGCATCACCACCCGCTACAAGACATCGGACTTCCTGTCGGCGCTGATGGGCGTGCTGCACGAGACCGGCCATGCGCTCTATGAGCAGAACCTGCCGAGGGCATGGTCGCACTGGCCGCTCGGCAAGGCCCGCGGCATGGCCGTGCATGAAAGCCAGAGCCTGTTCGTCGAAAAGCAGATCGGCCGCAATCCTGCTTTCTGGCACTGGGCGCTGCCGGTGGTGGAAAAGCATCTCGGCGAAACCTGGTCGCTCGATGATCTCTTGCCGCATGTGCATCGTGTCGAGCGCGGCCTGATCCGCGTGGATGCCGACGAAGTAACCTATCCGCTGCATGTCATCCTGCGCTACGAACTGGAGCAGGAACTCGTCTCGGGCAGGCTGGAGGTGGCTGATCTACCCGAAGCCTGGGACGCCAAGATGCGCGACTATCTCGGCCTCTCCACCATCGACAATCCGGCCGATGGGCCGATGCAGGACGTGCACTGGCCGGGTGCCGCCTTCGGCTATTTCCCCTCCTACACGCTGGGCGCGATGATGGCGGCGCAGCAATGGGCCGCGCTGATACGCGAACATCCTTCCGCCGACGACGACCTGGTGAAAGGGAATTTCGCGGCCATCAACGACTGGCGCCGCAAGAAGATATGGTCGCAGGGATCGCGCTGGACGACGCCGGACCTGCTCGAACGCGCCACCGGCGAAAAACTCAACGCCGTTTATTTCGTCAATCACCTGAAGCAGCGCTACGGTGGATGAGACCGGCCATATCGAGCCCCGCTATTCCGCCGCGCCCCTGAAGGCGCTGGCGCCGGTCTCGAATTGCAGCTTGGCCAGGCGCGCATAGATGCCGCCCTTGACGACTAGGCTCTGATGCGTGCCTTCCTCGACGATGCGGCCGCCATCCATGACCAGGATCCTGTCGGCCTTGAGCACGGTCGCCAGCCGGTGGGCGATGACGATGGTGGTGCGGCCTTGCATCAGCCGCTCGAGCCCCGTCTGCACCAGCGTCTCGCTTTCGGCGTCGAGGGCCGAGGTCGCCTCGTCGAGCAACAGGACCGGCGCGTCGCGCAGGATGGCGCGGGCGATCGCTACCCGCTGGCGCTGGCCGCCTGACAGCGTCACGCCGCGTTCGCCGACCTGGCTGTCGTAACCCTTCTCGAGCTTGAGGATGAATTCGTCGGCCAACGCATCCTTCGCCGCCGCCTCGATCTCGGCCTCGCTGGCGCCTGGCCGGCCAAAGCCGATATTGTCGCGCGCGCTCGTCGCGAAGATGGTGACATCTTGCGGCACGATGGCGATGCGCTGCCTGACCGCGACGGGGTCAGCCTCACGCACGTCGATGCCGTCGATCAGGATCTTGCCGGTTTCGGGATCATAGAAGCGCAGGATCAGCGAAAAGACAGTGCTCTTGCCGGCACCCGAGGGACCGACGATCGCCACCGTCTCGCCGGGTTTGACCGAAAAACTCAAGCCATGGACGGCGGCGCGGTCGGGCCTCGCCGGATAAGAGAACGAGACGTCGTCGAAGATGATCGCGCCCTTCACAATTGCCGGCATCGGCTTCGGCTCGGCCGGCGCCTGGATCGCCGGCGTCTCGGCCAGGATCTCGGTCAACCGTTCGGCCGCACCCGCTGCTTGCGCGAGTTCGCCCCAGACTTCCGACAGCGCGCCGAGCGCGCCGGCGGCGAACACCGAATAGAGCAGGAACTGGCCAAGCGTGCCGGGTGACAGATTGCCGTCGAGCACGTCGCGCGAGCCGAACCACAACACCGCAACGACCGACGAGAAAATGGTGAAGATGGCGAAGAAGGTGAGGAAGGACCGCGCGAAGATCGAGGCACGTGCCGCCTCGAAGGCGGCTTCCACCGCGCCCGAAAAACGACCGGTGACCAGTTTCTCATTGGTAAAGGCCTGCAGCGTGCGCACTGCGCCGATCTGCTCGCTGGCATAGGCTGTCGCCTCGGCGAGCGTGTCCTGTGCCTGCCGGGATTTGCGCCTCACGGAGCGGCCGAAGGCGACCAGCGGCAGCACGATGATCGGAATGGCCGCTATGACCAGGCTGGACAGTTTTGGGCTGGTGACAACCATCATCGCCACGGCGCCGAGCCCAAGGATGACGTTGCGCAGCGCGACCGAAGCCGTGGCGCCTACCGCCGACTTGACCTGCGTGGTGTCGGCGGCGAGCCGCGACACGATCTCACCCGACTGGGCAGTGTCGAAGAAGGCCGGCGACAGCATCGTCACATGAGCGAAAACGTCGCGCCTGATGTCGGCGACGACGCGCTCGCCGAGCGTGATGACGAAATAGTAGCGGCCGGCCGAGGCGGCCGCCAAAAGCGCCGCCATGGCCACCAGCGCGGCGAAATATTCAGCGATGATGGTGGATCCCGCCGGCGTGAAGCCATGATCGATCATGCGCCGCACCGCCAGCGGCAGCGCCAGCGTCGTCATCGCCGCGACTGCCAGCGAGACGACGGCGCCCGCCACCATTTTCCGGTAGCGGCCGATGTAAGGGAACAGGCGCCTGAGCGGCTTGAGCGAGCGGCGGCGCTCGTCTGCGCTGCTGGATTGCGCCATCCCGGTGTTTCCTCTAGCCGCCTTGTTGTATGCGCCTCAATATGCGCGAGCCACGGCCTTGTGATTCAATTTCGGCTGATGTATAGCCACGCCGACCGTTTTAGAAGCCGTGGCTCCTCAATAGCTGCGGCTTCGAGTTTAAAAAAGGGGCGCATCGACGCAGGCTTATGCCAGTCAGCCGCGCCAGCAAGCCAGGAACCGAGCCATGAAGAGCGCTATTCATCCCGACTACCACACCATCAAGGTCGTCATGACCGACGGCACCGAATACACGACCCGTTCGACCTGGGGCAAGGAAGGCGATACGATGAACCTCGACATCGACCCGACCACCCACCCGGCCTGGACCGGCGGCCAGCAGACTCTGCTCGACCGCGGCGGCCGCCTGTCGAAGTTCAAGAAGCGCTTTGAAGGTTTCGGCCTCTAAGGCAAGAGCTTTTTCGCAGATCAAAAGCCCGCCCTCGTGGCGGGTTTTTTGTTGCTTGGCCGAAGGCTGAGTTTTCGGCTCTCTATTCCGCCAGCAGTTCCCTGAGCGCCATACGCTTATAGGCTGCGACCAGCCTGTCGCCCTCCTGCCGCTCGACCGAGATCGCCAGCCGCATGGCCGCCTCGCCCATCTGCCAGACGAGAAAGGCCGTGGTCTCCAGGGAAACGGGATCGGCGCCGGGACGTAACCGCTTCAGCACCGCACCGAGGAATTCGGCATTGGCCCGGCTGTCGGCGAGCTCGAGGCGGCGCAGCGCCTTGTCGGCCTGCGTGCCCGACCAGATGTCGCGCATCACCGGTTCGGCGAGGAACAGTCGGTAGTAGATATCGACCAGCTCCGAAAACGCTTGGCCCAGCCCCTCTGCATCCGTAACATCCTTGAGCGCCGCCGAGATGCAGGCTTGGCTCTCCACCGTGTAGCGCTCTGCCAGCGCCCAGACGATCGCCCGCTTGTCCGGAAAGAACTGGTAGAGCGATCCGATCGACACCCCTGCCCGTTCAGCGACTTCACCCATGCGCATGGCATCGCTGCCTTGCTCGGCGATCAGCGCCGAGGCGGCGGCCAGCATGCGCTCGACCCGCTCGCGGCTGCGCTGCTGGCTTGGTGCCCGGCGCGGCGAAGCGATCTGCTCGTTGGCCGGCGTGCCTTCCATGACTGTCTCCAACAAACGCGCCCGGCAATCGCCTCGAATGACTTGACTCGCAGAATACGAGGGTTTATCACATTTTGCAAATGTGAGGATTAGTCACATTTGCAAACAGAGGAACCCGCCGCAACCGGCACTTGGAGCAACCGACATGATTGTCAAACTTCTTCCCATCCTCACTTTCATCGCGGCCCTGGGCGCAGGCGTGGTCGGCGGCGTGTTCTTCGCCTTCTCCAACTTCGTCATGCCGGCGTTCGCTCGCCTGCCGGCGGCGGGCGGCATCGCCGCCATGAATTCGATCAACGTCACTGTCATCACGCCGATGTTCATGACGGCACTCTTCGGCACCGGGCTGGTCTGCATCGTGCTCATCGCCGGCGCCCTCATCGGCTGGAACCAGCCGGGTTCGTTCTGGCTTCTGGCCGGCGCGCTGATCTATCTCGTCGGCAACCCGATCGTGACCATGGTCTTCAACGTGCCTCTCAACGATGCGCTGGCCGCCGTCGATCCGGCCAGCAGCAATGGCGCCGCCGTATGGACCAGCTTTCTCCGGAACTGGGTGATGTGGAACCACGTTCGCACCGTCACCGCCATCGTTGCCATGGCATCCTTCTGGTTCGCCGCGCGTTGACATGTTGACGGACCGCCGCAGCCGGGCGTTGTGGCGGCCATAAGCATTGTCGGGAAAAGAGCCGTGAACGATCCGTATTCGACCATGGCCGTCGGCATTTCGATCGGCGTCGGCCTCGGCGCTGCCCTCGGCGTGGCGATGGATGACCCCGCCGTCGGCATCGGCATGGGCATAGCGATCGGCGCCGGTATCGGTGCTGTTTTCGGAAAGAGGCGCAAGTGATCGTCCCGCTTTCGCGGGAAGATATCAGCTCTTCGCCTTGCGGTCGGCGTGACCGAGATCACGATCCGGATCGATCACGTCGCGGACCAACTGCTTGAGTTTCGCCGCGTCCGGAAAGCCGCCGTCGCGCTTGCGGTTCCAGACCAGTACATCGTTGCACGAGATGGTGAAGATGCCGCCGGTGCCCGGCACCAGCGTCACCTCACCGAGATCGGTGCCGAAGGTGGAGAGCAGCTCCTGCGCCATCCAGCCGGCACGTAGCAGCCACTGGCATTGCGTGCAGTAGGTGATGCGGATGGCGGGCAACCGAGCTTTGCTCATGTCGGATCAGGCTTCACTCACGCCGCGCTGAGCTTGGCCAAGGTTTCGTCGTCGACTTCGAAGTTGGCGTACACGCTTTGCACGTCGTCATCGTCCTCGAGCGTCGCAACCAGCTTCATCAGCGACTGCGCCCGCTCTTCGTCGACCGGGACATTGTTCTGCGGCTTCCAGATCGCCTTGACCGATTCGGCCTCGCCGAGCGAGGCTTCAAGCGCCTTGGACACTTCGCCGAGAGTCTCGAAGGCGCAATAGATCGTGTGGCCTTCCTCGTCCGATTCGACATCGTCGGCACCGGCTTCGATGGCCGCGTCCATGATCTTGTCGGCACTGCCTGCCGAGGCCGGATAGTAGATTTCGCCGGCGCGGTCCCACATGAACGATACCGATCCGGTTTCGCCGAGCGCGCCGCCTGCCTTGGTGAAGGCGGCACGGACATTGGACGCCGACCGGTTGCGGTTGTCGGTCAGCGCCTCGACGATCACGGCGACGCCACCCGGCCCATAACCTTCGTAGCGCACGGCTTCGTAATTCTCGGCATCGCCCATCGACGCCTTGTTGATGGCGCGCTGGATGTTGTCCTTCGGCATCGACACCGCCTTGGCGTTCTGGATCGCCAGGCGCAGGCGCGGGTTCATCGATGGATCGGGCGTCCCGCTCTTGGCCGCAACGGTGATTTCGCGCGCCAGCTTGGAAAACATTTTCGACCGCACCGCGTCCTGACGGCCCTTGCGGTGCATGATGTTCTTGAACTGTGAATGGCCAGCCATGGCACCCCTGTCGTGTTCGGCTAGAGCGTCTTGCCGCGAGGTGCGTCACCTCGCCTTTGCAAAAGGCTCGAATTCAATTTCAGAGCGTCCTGATGCGTCCGGGTGAACGTACGCGCTCTGTGTCGGAATGGCCGGCTTATAGATAAATCGGCTCAATTCGTCCAGCCGCGCCGCGTTGCCGGGCACTCGGCATGCGGCGGCCCGGCAAGCAGGCTTCGCCCGGCCTATGTCCTACCCTTCGAGATCGGAGTCCTACCCTTCCAGATCGGACTTCAGCCGGTCGATGATGCTGAGCGCATGGCCGGCATACTGGCTGATCCAGCGGTCGTGAATCTGCTTGATCGGCAGCGCGTTGAGGTGGTTCCAGCGCTCGCGCCCATCACGACGCGCAACGATCAGATCTGCCTCCTCCAGCACCTTGAGATGGAGCATGACCGTGCAGCGGTCGATATCGGGAAAGGCTTCGCACAGCATGCCGGTGGTCCTGGGCTCGTCTTTCAACCGGTCCAGCATTTCGCGCCGGCGCGGATGCGCCAGCGCCTTGAAAACATTGTCGTCCTGCGATCGGCTTGACATGTTACTTTTATATAACATATCGTTGTCGCGATCAAGCAAGGAGCTGTGGATATGTCTCTTGGATTCAGGGTTTCAGGGCGCATCGGTAAACCGGTCGCCGAAGTCTTCGACGCGGTCGCCAATCCGAAGAAGCTCAGCGGTTATTTCACCACCATCGGCGGCGCCAGCGCGCCATTGGTTGCCGGTTCGGGTGTCGTCTGGTGGGGCAAGGTGCCGGTCGAGGTCGACGAAGTGGTCAAGGACAGCCGCATCGTGTTGCGCTGGGATGCTACCGACGCCGACGGCAAGCCCGCCTACAAGACCCGCATCGAGATGAATTTCGAGCCGCTCGACGATGGCGGCACCTTCGTCACCATCGCCGAGAGCGGCTGGCACGAAGGCGCGGTCGGCCTGAAGAAGTCCTACCTGAATTGCGAGGGCTGGTCGCAGATGCTGGCCTGTATGAAGGCCTACGTCGAATACGGCATCAATCTGCGCGACGGTTATTACCGCAGCGAGATGAAGGGCGAGCCCGCCAGCGAAAACAACATTTAAAAAACGGAACCCAGCCATGACCGCGAAGATCACCGGCGGCATCAACATCGCCATGAAGGTGCCATCGCACCAGTACGAAGCGACGGTCGCCTTCTACCGCGACGTCGTCGGCCTCAAGCCGTTCACCACCAAGGCGCCGGCCGTCGGCTTCGAACTTGGGCCTGTCAGGCTGTGGATCGACGAAGCGCCGATGATGAGCCAAGCCGAGATCTGGCTGGAGCTTTTCACGCAGGATTTTCCGGGCGCCGCGGATCATCTGGCCAAGGCGGGCGTTGTGCGTTGCGATGCCATTGAGCCATTGGGCTTGGGTTTCCGAGGTGGCTGGACCACCAATCCGGCCAACATCATTCACATGGTACGCGAACCCGACGCCTGGTGAGCGCGTATTCGAAAAGGAGATCGCCATGGAAATCCGTGAAACACCGACCGCCGAAGCCGCCATGCTGATCCGGCGGCCGGTCGCTGATGTTTTCGAAGCCATCGTCGACCCGGCGATCACGACCCAATTCTGGTTCACCCACGGCAGCGGCCGGCTTGATGGCGGCAAGCCGGTTCAGTGGGAGTGGCGCATGTATGGCGTCTCGACGACCGTCGATGTCAGCGAGATCGTCAGGGACAAGAAGATCGTCATGACGTGGAGCGATCCGCCGACCACGGTGGTCTGGACCTTCACCGAAATGCCTGGGGAGGCGACCTTCCTCGAAGTCCACAATTTCGGCTTTGCCGGCAAGGGCGACGAGCAGGTGAAACAAGCGGTCGGCTCAACCGGCGGCTTTGCACTTGTCCTCGCCGGCGCCAAGGCCTGGCTGGAACAGGGCCTGACGCTGGGCCTGATCGCCGACCGCCACCCGAAGGGCGCTCCGGGGCATTAAATCAATTCCGAACGCAAAAGTGCGAAGCGCTTTTGCGTTCGGAATTGCGTAAAGCAAAGAGATAGCGCATTGGAGGCGATCCTGTTCTCGCCGGAAATGCCGAGGCTCGCCCGATCCGGTCGGTCTCAGTGCCCGTCGCCGGATTTCGCTTTCTTGCGCCGTCGCGCCAGCATGTTGAGTCCCTCGACCAGCGCCGAAAAACCCATCGCGGCGTAGATGTAGCCCTTGGGCACATGGTAGCCCATGCCGTCGGCGATCAGTGTCATGCCGATCATCAGCAGGAAGCCCAGCGCCAGCATGACGATGCTCGGGTTCTTGGCGATGAAGTCCGCCAGCGGTCCGGCGGCAAGCATCATCGCCGTGACGGCCACGATGACCGCGATGTACATGATGGCGATCTCGTCGGTCATGCCGACCGCGGTGATGATGGAATCGATAGAGAAGACGAGGTCGAGCAGCAGGATCTGGAAGATCGCGCCGGCAAGCGAGATCTTGAGCGTTTCGCCCAGCATCGTGTCCTGATGGTCGTCGGGATCGACCGTGTGGTGGATTTCCTTGGTCGCCTTCCACACCAGGAACAGGCCGCCTGCGATCAGGATCAGGTCGCGCCAGGAGAAGCCGTGGCCTAAGGCCGTGAACACCGGCGTCGTCAGCTGGACGATGATGGAAATGGTGGCAAGCAGCACCAGGCGCATGATCAGCGCGGCCGAGATGCCAAGGCGGCGCGCACGAGCCCTCTGCTCCACCGGCAGCTTGTTGGTCAGGATGGAGATGAAGATCAGATTGTCGATGCCGAGCACGATCTCGAGCACCACCAGCGTCAGCAACGCGACCCAGGCGGTCGGGTCGGAAACGAATTGAAAATGCGGCGCCAGGAATTCGATAAGCTGCATGGAGGTCGTCCCCTACGATCTAGAGCAGTGTCGCCGGCAGTTGGGTATTGCGAACGCTTATATCAATGTCACGACCAGAAGGAGGGGACCGTTTCCTCCAGCCGGGGGCCGCGACGAAACGGCGCGATCTTCTCGGTCAGCCCGGTGCGGTCGGAAATATTCACGCCGACCCCGCACAATGTCGCCGGGCCGATCGCCGCTTCGAAACGGCCTTTCGGCACCTTCGACAGGAACCGGTTGAGCGGTTCTTCCTTGTCCATGCCAAGCGAGGAATCGTAGTCACCGCACATGCCGGCATCCGACAGGTAGCCGGTGCCGCCATTGAGTATCTGGTGATCGGCGGTGGGCTGGTGCGTGTGGGTGCCGACGACCAGGCTGGCACGGCCGTCGACAAAATGCGCGAAGCACATCTTTTCCGAGGTTGCCTCGGCGTGGAAGTCGATCACCACCGCATCCGCCTGCTCGCCGAGCGGACAGGCCGCAAGCTCGCGTTCGCCGGCCTGGAACGGATCATCGAGCTCGGGATGCATGAATACCCGGCCCATGATGTTGGCGACCAGCACACGCGCGCCGCTCCTGGCGATATAGACGCCGGAGCCGCGCCCTGGCGTGCCTTTGGGAAAATTGGAGGGCCGCAGGAAACGCTGCTCGCGCGGCGCGAAGGCCAGCGCGTCGCGCTGGTCCCAGACATGGTTGCCGGTGGTCACGACATCGCAGCCCGCCGCGATCGTCTCGCGAAAAATCTCTTCGGTGATGCCGAAGCCGCCGGCGGCGTTCTCGCCGTTGACGATGACGAAATCGAGTTTGAAGTCGGAGATCAGGCCAGGCAGTTGTTCCCACACCGCGGTGCGGCCCGTCTTACCGACCATGTCCCCGAGGAAGAGAAGTCTCATCTATGCCTGATCCCGAAAAGTTGCATGACTTTTCGGCAAAGATCATGCGTTTCAAAGAACTATCTACAATTTTGGTGCAAAGCGGCGCAACCCGCTCTCGGTGAGTATTTCCGCGATGACCACGTCATGGGGTTCGTCCGGAACTTGCGAAACTTCTTGGCAGTCGAAGGCGATGCCGACCAGCCGGGGCGCATGCCCCTTGTCGACGAGCTTCGCGATCGCGCGATCGTAATAGCCCGCGCCATAACCGATGCGGTGGCCGCGCGCGTCGAAGGCGGCGAGCGGCACCAGCATGACCGAGGGGTCGAGAACTTCGGCCTCCGCGTGCGGTCCGACCGTGCCAAAGCCCATGTCGACCATCGGCGCACCACGCACCAGCTCGCGAAAGACGATGGTGGTTTTGTCGAGAATGGCGGGCAGGCAGAGCCGTGCGCCCTTCTCGCGCAAGGCGAACATCAATGGCCTGACATCCACCTCCGAGCGCATTGGCCAGAAACCGGAGACGATCTGACCGGACCCGACCTCCAGACGGTCGCGCGCCGTCTCCGCCATTTCGAGCGCGGCCTCGACCCGCCAGAATTCATCAAGCGCGTCGCGGCGGGCGAGTGCCTCGAGGCGCAGCCGTTTTTTAAGGTCTTTGGGAGAGGTCATGCGGCCAAGGTAGAAAAGGTCAGAACTGTGTGAGGTCTCAAGAGCGACGTTTTCCACCGCATCATCCACCGCGATGCGTGGACGCCTTGCGACAAGTGGCGATCCACACAACCGGTGGAGAGGTCGATCCCGGGTGCCTACAAAGTAGGTGGGCGCCGTATGAGAAAACCCACGGGTCTTCCCAGGGACAGCTCCCTAAGGATCATTAAGGCCCCGGGGAAAAGTGTCTCCTGCCGGGAAGCGCAGACCGCCTCCGCCAATATAGGCCGATGGTGGCCCATGCGCCAGAGAGACGGTGCTCTTTCCGCGCCGATTTGGCATCATCGCCGTTGCAAACCCGCCCTTGCGCGGACCAGAGGGCCTCCTTACGGTCCCCGGAACGAACCGAGGAGCAAAAATGCGTTTCGAAGGCACGGCGGCCTATGTCGCCGACAAGGATCTGATGGTGGCGGTCAACGCGGCGATCGCGCTGGAGCGGCCGTTGCTGGTCAAGGGCGAGCCCGGCACCGGCAAGACTGAACTTGCCCGCCAGGTGGCGGCGGCACTCGGCCTCGACCTCATCGAATGGCATGTCAAATCGACGACACGGGCGCAGCAAGGTCTTTACGAGTACGATGCCGTGTCGCGGCTGCGCGACAGCCAGCTCGGCGATCTCAGGTTCAACGACATCAAGAACTACATCAAGCGCGGCAAGCTTTGGGAGGCATTCGCGGCCGGCAAGAAGGTCGTGCTTCTGATCGACGAGATCGACAAGGCCGACATCGAGTTCCCCAACGACCTGCTGCAGGAACTCGACCGGATGGAATTCTTCGTCTACGAGACCGGTGAGACCATCCGCGCTGCGGTGCGGCCGATCGTCATCATCACTTCCAACAACGAGAAGGAACTGCCGGACGCCTTCCTGCGCCGCTGCTTCTTCCACTATATCCGCTTTCCCGATGTCGACACGCTGCACAGGATCGTCGATGTCCACTACCCAGGCATCAAGCAGAACCTGGTGCGCGCGGCGCTCACCCAATTCTACGAAATCCGTGACGTGCCGGGGCTGAAGAAAAAGCCGTCGACATCGGAGGCGTTGGACTGGATCCGCCTGCTGGTCGCTGACGACATCGCGCCAGAGGATTTGCGCGCCGACGCCAAGAACGCGCTGCCCAAGCTGCACGGCGCCCTGCTGAAGAACGAACAGGACGTGCACCTGTTCGAGCGGCTGGCCTTCATGGCCAGACGGCAGCAATAGGACCGCAGCGATAGCGCTTTCCTCGGCTGTGGACCGTTGCCGCCGGCCGAAGAGCACGTCAGCTTCGGCCGGAACCCTTCGGAGGAGATAAAATGTCTGAGATTGTTGTCCGCCCGCTCGCGCAATCCGACCACGCCGACTGGCGCCGCTTGTGGACCGACTATCTGACCTTCTACGAAACCAAGCTGCCGGAAGAGGTCTACGCCGTCACCTGGAAGCGGCTGTTCACGGCGGGCGAGTTCGAGCCGAAGGGTTTTACCGCTACCCTCGACGGCAAGGCGGTCGGCCTCACCCACTATCTCTACCACCGCTCCGGCTGGTCGGAGAAAAACAACTGCTACCTGCAGGACCTGTTCGCCGACCCGCAAGTGCGCGGCAAGGGCATCGGTGCCGCCCTGATTAAGGCCGTCAAGGATGAGGCAGCCAAGATTGGCGTGAAGAACGTCTATTGGATGACGCACGAGACCAACACCACCGCGCGCAAGCTCTACGACCGCGTTGCGCGCCGCACCGGCTTTATCGAGTATGATTTGCTGTAACCGGCCATGTTCATCCCCTTCTTCCTCGAACTGAAGGCAGCGCGTGTTCCCGTTTCGCTCAGGGAATACCTCTCTCTGCTGGAAGGGCTGAAAGCCGGACTGGTCGACTATGATGTCGAGGGATTTTACTATCTTGCTCGCGCCGCCCTGGTGAAGGACGAGCGCCATATCGACCGCTTCGACCAGGTGTTCGCGCATGTCTTCAAGGGCATCGAGGCGCTGGGTGGCCCGGATGCCATCAATGTCGCCGACATTCCCGAGGAATGGCTGCGCCGGCTCGCCGAGAAACACCTGACCGAAGAGGAGAAAAAGCTGGTCGAGGCGCTTGGCGGCTTCGACAAGCTGATGGAGACGCTGAAGCAACGGCTCGAGGAACAAAAAGGCCGCCACCAGGGCGGTTCGAAATGGATCGGCACCGGCGGCACCTCGCCCTTCGGCGCCTATGGCTACAACCCCGAAGGCGTCCGCATTGGCCAGCATGAAAGCCGCAACCGCCGCGCGGTGAAGGTCTGGGACAAGCGCGAGTTCAGGAATTTCGACGATGCCATCGAACTCGGCACCCGCAACATCAAGGTCGCGCTGAAGCGGCTGCGCCGCTGGGTGCGCGAAGGCGCTGAGGAAGAGTTCGACCTGCCCGGCACCATCCACGCCACCGCCGAGCATGGCTATCTCGACGTCAAGACGCGTCCCGAGCGCCGCAATGCCGTGAAGCTCCTGATGTTCTTCGATGTCGGCGGCTCGATGGACGACCATATCAAAAGCGTCGAGGAACTGTTTTCGGCCGCCCGCGCCGAATTCCGCCAGCTCGAATATTTCTATTTCCACAACTGCATCTACGAAGGCGTGTGGAAGGACAATCGCCGCCGCCATGCCGAGGTGATTCCGACCTTCGACCTCCTCCACAAATATGGTCCGGACTATAAGGTCATCATCGTCGGCGATGCCTCGATGAGCCCATACGAGATCGCCCACCCCGGCGGCTCGGTGGAACACTGGAACCCCGAGGCCGGAACCGTTTGGCTCGGCCGGCTGCTGCGGCAATGGCCGAACGCGGTGTGGCTTAACCCCGAGAGCGAAAAGAACTGGGGCTTTACCCATTCGATCGCGATGATCCGTGACATCTTCGGCGGCCGCATGTTTCCGCTGACACTGGCCGGGCTCGAAGGTGCTACGAAGCAGCTTTCAAGAAAGCACTGAAGGACCACGGGAGATCAGATGACCTGCTTCCTCTGCTTGCAGTGCGGCGTCCAGTTCGCGGCGACGGAAACGCCACCGCGACACTGCCCGATTTGCGAGGACGAACGGCAGTATGTGCGCTGGGAGGGCCAGGCCTGGACCACGCCCCAACAACTCGCCGCCGCGCATCGGCTGGTGATGAAGGACGACGCCGGCGTGCTCGCGTTTGGCATCGAGCCGCGCTTCGCCATCGGACAGCGGGCGCTGCTGGCGCAAACGCTGCACGGCAATGTGCTATGGGACTGCATCTCGATGGTAAGCGACGAGGCGGTGGCGGAGATCAACCGCCGCGGCGGCCTTGCCGCGATCGCCATCTCGCACTGCCATTACTATTCAGTGATGGTCGAATGGAGCGAGGCGTTTGGCGGCGTGCCGATCTATCTCCATGCCGACGACCGGCAATGGATCATGCGGCCGCATCGCTCGATCGTCAGTTGGCAAGGCGAGACGCTGGCCATCAACCCGTCGCTGACACTCATCCGCTGCGGCGGCCACTTTGCCGGCGGCCAGGTGCTGCACTGGAAACGCGACGGTGCCGATGCCCTGCTGACCGGCGACATCCTGCAGGTGACGCCGACACGCCGCCATGTCAGCTTCATGTACAGCTATCCGAACCAGATCCCGCTCAATGCTGCCGCCATACACCGCATCGCGGCAGCCCTTGCGCCGTTCGCCTTCGACGACATCTACGGCGCATGGTGGAACCAGAACATCATCAGCGATGCGAAGACGGCGCTGGCCGCCTCTGTCACGCGCTATCTCGCGGCGATTGCCTGAGGAATTCCAGGTGGTCCGCTCGAAAATGCGGGCAAATGTCGTAACAAACGCCTATCTTGTTGCGAATATCCGGTTGCAACCAAGAACGAGCCGCCAAGGCTGAGGAGATCAAATGGACACCCACACCTACCCCGTAACCCGCACCGACGCCGAATGGCGCGCCCGGCTGACGCCGGAGCAGTACGCGGTCATGCGCAACCATGGCACCGAGCGGCCGGGGAGCTGCGCCCTGCTCTATGAGAAGCGTGCCGGCACTTTTTCCTGCGTTGGCTGCGACCAGCCGCTGTTCCAATCCACGCTGAAGTTCGAGAGCGGCACCGGCTGGCCGAGCTTCAACGATCCCGTTCCGGGCTCGGTCGAGAACACGGTCGACCGCAGCTACGGCATGGTCCGTACCGAATGCCACTGCTCTCGTTGCGGCAGCCATCTCGGCCATGTCTTCGAGGACGGCCCGCCGCCGACCGGCCTGCGCTACTGCATCAATGGCGTGGCGCTGAAATTCGAGCCCGCGGCCTGAACAGGCGTCATCATTTCTCGCGAAGGGCGGCTCTGGCCGCCCTTTTCGTACGGGTCGCCTCGTCAGACGACGATCGTGGCGATCAGCCAGAGCGCTGATCCTAGCATGAAGAGCGAAGCCCTGGCACCGCCGGCCTTCTCAGCCGTGCGCCAGACCGCCAAAGTCAGGAAGACGTTGTAGGGCACCGGTGCAAAATGCACCGCCAGGACAAGACCGAGCGGCACCTTCAGCCCAAGCGAGGCCTTTGCACGGGAGCCGATATTTGGCGCACGTGATGCATGGGCGTTTTTTGAAAGGCGATCGGGCCGCCTTGGCGG
>NZ_VFVQ01000002.1:267500-444513 GCF_006442195.1 Mesorhizobium sp. B2-3-13 | reverse complement strand
CAGGGCCAGTCAGATCGACCACCTCGATCTCCACCGGCAATGACCGGTCCGTGGCGGCTCCGGTCGCCACACGAAGCGCTTCCGGCCTGATGCCGACGACCATTTGTGCGCGCTCACGAGCCGCATTCGCATAGCGCGCGGGCAAAGGGATCCGTACATCGGACCCGGCAATGGCCAACCTGCCGCCGGCAATGGTGGCCTGAAGCATATTCATCGACGGCGCGCCGACGAAGCCGGCGACATAGAGTGTTGCGGGGTCGTTGTAGATTTCTTCCGGGGTGCCGAGCTGCTCGATCCTGCCGTCGCGCATGACAGCGATGCGGCTGGCCAGCGTCATCGCCTCGATCTGGTCGTGGGTGACATAGACGACGGTGGTCTGCAGCATCTGGTGCAGGCGCTTCAACTCGGTGCGCATTTCCAGGCGCAGCTTGGCGTCGAGGTTGGACAACGGCTCGTCGAAGAGGAAGACCTGCGGCTTGCGTACCAGCGCCCGGCCGATGGCGACGCGCTGGCGTTGGCCGCCGGACAGCTGGCTCGGCTTGCGGTCGAGCAGAGCTTCGATCTGCAGCAGCCTTGCCGCTTCGTTCACCGCCCTGTCACGCTCGTCGGCCGCGACGCCGCGCATCTCCAGTCCGAAGCCGATGTTGCGGCGCACGGTCAGGTTCGGATAGAGCGCATAGGACTGGAAAACCATGGCTATGTCGCGGTTCTTGGGGTGTACGCCGAGTATCGAGCGGCCGCCGATCAGCACGTCGCCGCTCGTGGCTTCGGCCAGTCCCGCGATGATGTTGAGAAGCGTCGACTTTCCGCAGCCGGATGAGCCGAGCAGCACCAGGAATTCACCGCTCTGCAGCGCGATGTCGATGCCTTTCAGCGTTTCGACACTGCCATAGCTCTTGCGGATGCCGCGGATTTCAAGCGCGCTCATGCATGGGACCCTCGAACTGCATCGGCCCGCCATAGTTGCGGGGCAAGGTGGAAATGGCGCGCGAGGCGACATGCGTCGCGGCGCGGAGGCAGGCGGACAGCGGCTGTTCCTGTGCCAATGCGGCCAGGAAGGCGGCATTGAAGACGTCGCCGGCCCCGATCGTGTCGACGACACGGACATCGGGCGCGACGGCTTCGACAAGCGTATTGTCCGGGCCGATGGCGATGGCGCCACGCGGCCCGCGCTTGACCACAAAGGTCGCACCTTGCCTCATGCTGGATCGGATTTCACGCGCCGCTTCCTCTGGACCTGGCAATCCCGCCAGGGTCACCGTCTCGACTTCGTTGAACAACGCCAGCGCGCAGCGCGAGAGCCACGCCCTTGTCGCGGCGCAATTGGCCTCGGTCCAGCCATCGATCGGCCAGCCAGTGTCGAGCGCCACTGATATGCCGTGGCTGTCGGTCCAGTCGAAGAAAGCTTCATAGTCGCGCGTGAGGTCCTCGGTCAGGAAGGAGCCGGAGAGCAATGCATAGCCACCGGAAAGCGCGCCGCCGTCGAGAACGGACAAGACATCGCCGAGGCTGAAGCGGGGCAGGTGGCCGCGCGTGGTCAAGAAAGTTCGTTCGCCATCGGGATGGGTCATGCCGACCGACAAGGTCGTACCTTCGGGACGGACCGCCCATTTCTCGGCGCGAAATCCAAACGCTTCGCGAAGCCAGCGGCCGAACTGGTCGTCACCGACATTGGCGGCAATCGCGAAATCGATGCCCAGCGCTTGCCAGGCAAGCCCGGTGTTGCCGGCCTGGCCGCCGACCCGCAATTCGTCATGGTCGACGACGGTCTCGGTTCCCGCCTTCGGCCATGGCGCGATCGGGCCGACAATCAGGTCGACATTGACGTTACCGATTACCGCCAGCGGACGCATCACTCGCTCCTGGTGATCTTGGTGGTGCGCACGGGCGTGCCGGCATTGTCGACGCGGCTGTCGGCGAAGGCGATCATCAGGCGCTGCGCCACCGGCAGCATGGCGAAGACAGCGGCCATCCCCGATGCTGATCTGAACGAGAGCGTGACGGCGCCGACGACAGGCGGTTGCCCGGACGCGTCGAAGATGACCAGCGGCGCGCCGGCCTCTACCACCGAAAGGGCCATGGCGGTGACAAGGTCCGACGTCGGGTCGTCACCACGAAATAGGACGACGCCGATCTGGGGGCCGAGCATCTCCATCGGCCCGTGCCGCAACTGGCCGCCTTCCAGCGAAAAGCAGGGGAGCCGCGACAGTTCGGTCAGCCCAAGCGCCAGGGCTTCGGCCACGCCTTGCAGGCGGCGACCGGAGGTGACGATCGTGTCCACCTTGCCAAGCGCGACAAGTGCGGGGGCGATGACGCAATCCTGCGGAGCCTCGAGCACAGCAAGCGCGGCGGCCGGATCCTCACCCAGAGCAGCCAGGATGGCCAGATGCAGGGCCAGGGTCACGGTCAGGCTGCGGGTCGCGGCGAAAGCCAGCTCAGTGCCACCAGCGCCGACCAGGCAAGGCGCAGTGCGGGCGAGAAATGAACCGCCTTCGAGCGTCAGGCCGAAAATATCCGAGCTGCCGCCGGTCTGCGAAAACCATCTGACGACCTCGGCGCTCTCGCCGGATTGCGAGGTCACGATCACGGTGCGGTCTTCGAGCGGCAGCGGCTGGCCGAGTTGTTCGGACAGCGGCAGCGCCAGCGCATCGATGCCCAGCGTGCGATAGAGCGGCTCAACGGCACGCCCCACCGCATGCGAGCCCCCCATGCCAAGCAGGAGCAGGCGTCCGGTCTTCCTGATCGAGCCGGCGACCTTTAGCGCCATGGCGGTGTTTTGTTCGAATGAAGCGCGCGCATCCGCATGCTGGCGCTGCATTTCGCGATCGATGGCGACCAGTCCGGCCGGCCGAATTCCTGTTGCAGTCATGGTCATCCTTTCACACCGCCGCTGGTCAGGCCCGAGATCAGCGCCCGCTGCATGACAAGGCCGATCAGCACCGGCGGTAGCGCGGCCAGCACCCCGGCCGTGGCGATCAATCCGTAGTCGGAAACACGGCCGCCGGCCAAATCGGCGATGGCGACGGTCAAGGTCTTGGCGCGCTGGTCCGAGGTGAACAGCAGCGCATAGAAAAATTCGTCCCAGGCCAGCAGCACGGCGAACAGCGCCGATGTCGCCATCACCGGTGCCGCCAGCGGCAATGTGATGATGCGCAGTGTCTGGAACAGGCCGGCGCCGTCGATCATCGCCGCCGCCTCGATCTCACGCGGGATGGAATCGAAACCAGATTTCATCAGCCAGGTGGTGAAGGGCGCCAGGATAGTGAGATATACCAAAGCCAGGCCGAAGACATTGTTGAGCAGGCCGAGATGCGACAGGCCCATATAGAGCGGCACGGCCAGCGCCACCGGCGGCAGCATGTAGGTGGCGATGACCATCGACAGCGACCAGCCGATCGCGGGCGTGCGCGACACCGCCCAGCCGGCGGGAATGGCCAAGGCGAGTGCCGCCAGCGTCGCCATGCCGGCGATCTCGAGACTGTTGCGCAGCGAAGAGGTGAAGGCGGCGCCGACGCTGTTTTCAGCCGTCGACAGCAATAGCTGGTAGCGGGAGAAATCGGCTGCCTGCGGCCACCAGCGCAGCGGCTTGGCGGCAAGATCGGCGGCCGGCGAAATGCTCATGATGAACAGCCAGGCGATGGGCGCAAGGATGATCGCGGCGAGCAGCAGCGCGCAGGCATAGATGAAGATGGTGAAAGCGGGGCTCTTGCGTTCCATCAGGCGGCACTCCCTGCGGTCTTCCTCACCAGGGCCGCATAGGCGACGGCGAGCAGCGTGATGAGCAAGGTGACGATCAGCGCCAGCGACGCGCCCGAGCCGGCACGCTGGAAGGAGAACGCTTCCTGGTAGACGAGGATCGACAGTGTTCGCGTGGTGTTTGCCGGCCCGCCACGGGTCATCACCCAGATGATGTCGAAGACCTTGAAAGCCTCGATGGTGCGCAGCACCAGCGCCACCATCAGCGGGCCTGCGAGATAGGGCAGGATGACGAAACGGAAGCGATTGAACGGTCCCGCGCCATCGACGAGCGAGGCCGCGGTGATGTCGCGTGGTACCGCCTGCAGGGCGGCGAGCGCGATCAGCGCCACCAGCGGAAAGTTCTTCCAGCAATCGGCGACGATGAGGGCAGCCAGCGCCGTGCCCGGCTCGCCGAGCCAGGACCGATAGGCGTCGATAAGATGCAGTTGCGTCAGCGCGGCGTTGAGCGCGCCATATTCGGGATTGTAGATCAGCCGCCACAGCGTGGCGTTGACCACGGTCGGCAGCGCCCACGGCAGGATCATGAGGGCGCGCAGGATGGCACGGCCGCGAAATTCCTGGTTGAGCAGAAGGGCGGCCAGGACGCCGATCACCATTTCGGCGGCGACCGAAATGACCGCGAACAATGTCGTGGTGATCAGCGTACGCGAGAAATTCGAGCTCGACAGCATGTTGGTGTAATTGTCGACGCCGACGAAATTGCCGGCCGTGCCGACCAGCTTGGCATCGGTAAAGGAGAGCCCGACCGTATCGACCAGCGGCCAGCCGATGACGGCGATCATGACCACGAGCAGCGGCAGCATCAGCAGCCAGGCGCGGGTTGTCATCCAGGTGCTCGACATCGGAGCAGCCTCTTTCAATTCAACACGATTTCAGAAATAGCACGGGCGGCACAAGGCCGCCCGCAATGGGTGGAAATCAGAGGCCGCTGTTCTGCGCGGCGGTTTTCAGGGCATCTTCCGGCGAGGCCGTGCCGAGCAGCGATTCCTGGATTGCCTGCTGCAGGGCGGTCGACAACTCCTGGTACTTCGGGGTGGTCGGGCGCGGATACATGGCGGCCAGGCCAAGCTTGGCGGCGGCGATCAGTTCCTCCTGGCCCTTGGTGACGGCCGGGTCGTCATAGGACGAGGCCCAAATCGGCAGCGAGAGTTTGGCGTACTGGTTCTGCGTTGCCTGCGAGGTCATGAAGGTGATGTACTTCCAGGCCTCGTCCTGATGCTTGGAGACCGCGGTGACGCCGAGACCCATCGAGCCGTTGACGGCCGACACTTCGCTGGTGCCGGCAACGCCCGGCGCCGGCACGACGCCGACCTTGCCGGCTACCTTCGAGTCCTTCGGGTCGTTGGCCATGTTATACATGTAGGTCCAGTTCAGCGCGAAGGCGGCATCGCCGTTTTCGAAGACCTTGCGAACGTCCTCTTCCAGGAATTCCTTGGAATTGGGATTGGTGAGACCCGACTTGTAGCTGTCTACCATGTATTTCAGAGCCAGCAGGCCGCCGCCATTCTGGAAGTCCGGCTTGCCGTCCTTGAGGAAGTCGCCGCCATAGGCGCTGACCAGCGTGGTGTAGTCGCAGATGGCCGCCTCGGCCTGCGACCAGCTCCAGGCGATCGGTGTCTTCAGCAGACCCTTGTCCTGGATGATCTTGGCCTGTGCGCCGAGCTCTTCCCAGGTCTTCGGCGGGGCCTTGATGCCGGCCTTTTCCAGGATGCCCTTGTTGTAGAACAGGTATTTGGTGTCAAGGATCCACGGCATGCCGTAATACTTGCCGTCATACTGGACGGTGGTCCAGGCGCCGGGCAGCACGCCCTTCTTCATGTCGTCTGTGATCTTCGACGACACATCGACCAGCACCTTGTTGGTGGCGTATTCGGCCGGCCAGATGACGTCGAACAGCACAACGTCATAGCCGCCGCCCGACCCTTGGGCGAGCACGGTCTTGTCATGCAGGCCTTCATAGGGAACGAATTCGAGATTGATCTTGACGTCGGGATTGGCCTTGGTGAAGGCATCCGTCATGGCGCGCACGTCGGCCTCGCTGTAGGCGGCCTGCGCCATGAAGAGCGCATTGAGCGTCGTCTCGGCGAAGGCATGGGGGACGAGCAGTCCTCCGGCAAAAACCGCGCCGACCAGTGTCTTGGTGATCGTCCTAAGCATTTTCTTCTCCCATTGCAGCGTTGACGGGCCGGCGCTGCCAGGCATTCGGCATCGTCTTCCCGGATCCGTGTCGCGTGACCTGATGGTTATCCGGCTGACCAGTGGCGACAGGCGGAGGCCTTGGCCATCTTGTTTTGGGCGCTCGGTTTACATTAAGTCAATTCGCTTGACTTAATTAGTCGATCAATATCCTAATGGAGTCAAGAGGGAAACGCCGATGGACGACATCAGCCACATCCGCGCCAAGAGCGGCACCAACCAGGAGGGCACAAGCGCGCACAATCGCCGCGTCATGATCGAGGCACTGCGCCTCAATGGCGCGCTGTCGCGGGCCGACCTCGCGCGAGCGACGCAGCTCACCAAGCAGGCGGTCTCCAACATCATCGAGGACTTGGAAAGCGATGGCCTGGTCGTCGCGCTCAAGGCGGTGCGCAAGGGCCGGGGCCAGCCGTCGACCCCCTACAGGCTGGTTCCTGAAGGCGCTTTCGCCATCGGCCTGCAGATCGACCGTCATCTGACGCGGGCGGTCGCGGTCGACCTGATGGGCAGCGTGCTGACGCGCGCCGAGGCGAACCTGCCTTTCGATGAGCCGTCAAGGGGCGTCGAGGTGATCCTGGACCTGATCGATGGCGTCCGGCGCGAGCTGTCCGGCATCTCCTCGCAGTCGGAAAAACGCCTCGTCGGTCTTGGCGTCGCCATGCCAGGCCCGTTCGGCCTAAAGAATTCGGATGACAAATGGATGATGCCGGCCTGGCAGAAGTTTCCGCTGCTGGACATGTTGGCCAAGGGCACGGGACTGAATGTCGGCCTGCAGAACGATGCGGCCGCCTGCGCGACGGCCGAACGCATCGTCGGTGCCGCGCATGGCGTCGACCACGCAGTGTGTCTCTATGTCGGCTATGGCATCGGCGCCGGACTGATCCTGAACGGCGAGCTGTACAGCGGTGGGCATGGCAATGCAGGCGAAATCGGCATGGCCTTGCTGTCGCCGGCTGGTCCGGGCTCGACGCCGCTGGAACATCGCGCGTCGCTCGCCTCGCTCTACCAGCATCTTGGTCTCGATCCCGCCGACGAGGACCTCTACGAAAAGATCGGCGCGCTGGCCGCGGCGGGTGACGTGAAGATCATGGCCTGGATCGACGGGGCGGCCCATGACCTGCGCTGGAGCGTGCATCTCATCGAAACCATCTTCGACCCACAGACAGTCATCCTGACCAGCGGCGCGCCGGAAGCGCTGGCGCGCCGGCTTGTCGAGGCGATGCATCCGCTGCTGCCGTCGATCGCCGACCGGCCAGGCCGGACCTTGCCGCGCCTGCAGCTCGGCACAACCGATCCCTGGTCGATCGCGCTGGGAGCCGCCGCAGCGCCGATCAGTCGCGCCTTCGATCCGCTGTTCTCGGCGATCCTGAAGACACGCTCCGGTCCCGCCTGAAGGAGACCGCGCGAAAGGCCAGGCCTCTCCGGCGTCACACAGGGTTCATCGTCCGGCCATAGCGTCTTTTCCAGTTCTTTGCTGCAATGCAATAGGAGTGGGACATGGTGGACATAGTTTCCAGTGAGGCGGGCATTCCAAGGCCGGATCATCCGCTGGATAGTTCGGGCGGCGCGAAGTGGTTCCTGCCGGTCTTCGGTGTGCTGGTGCTGGTTGGCGTGGTCTATGTCGGCTACGCGCTGAGCCAGGATCTGGCGGTGGCCAGGACGGTGCCGTGGATCCTGCTCGGCATCGCCTTGCTGATCGCGCTCGGCTTCGAATTCGTCAACGGTTTCCATGACACCGCCAATGCGGTGGCGACCGTCATCTACACGCGCTCGCTGCCGGCGGAATTCGCCGTCATGTGGTCGGGCGCCTTCAATTTCCTCGGCGTTCTCACCTCCAGCGGCGCGGTCGCCTTCGGCATCCTGTCGCTGCTGCCGGTCGAGCTGATCCTGCAGGTAGGCTCCTCCTCCGGCTTTGCCATGGTGTTCGCACTGCTGGTAGCCGCGATCCTGTGGAACCTCGGCACCTGGTTCCTCGGCCTGCCGGCGTCGAGCTCGCACACCATGGTCGGCTCGATCATCGGCGTCGGCCTTGCCAACCAATTCATGGCACCTGCCGGCAGCGCCACCAGCGGCGTCGACTGGTCGCAGGCCACCAATGTCGGCGTGACGTTGCTGGTGTCGCCGATCATCGGCTTCTTCGCCGCCGCCATCCTGCTCTACGCGATGAAGCTTCTCGTCCGCAATCCGGCGCTCTACGAGGCGCCGAAAGGCAATGCCCCGCCACCCTGGTGGATCCGCGCGCTGCTGATCTTCACCTGCACCGGCGTCAGCTTCGCGCATGGCTCCAATGACGGACAAAAGGGCATGGGCCTGATCATGCTGATCCTGATCGGCGTGGTGCCGACGGCCTATGCGCTCAACCGCACGCCCGACATCAACTATCTCGAAGCCTACAAGTCGGCTTCGGTCAGCGTGGAGACCGCGCTAGGCAAATATGTGAAGCCCGGTGTCACCGTCGCCGATGCGAAGGATGCCAAGGCTGCCGTGCAGGATGCCGTGCGCACCCGGAGCTGGAGCGACAAGACGACGGTCGCTCTGCAGAGCTACATCCACAACACGACGGCCGAGTTGCAGCCTTACGCTTCGGTCGACAACGTGCCGACAGATCTGGTCAGCAACGCCCGCAACGACATCTATCTGATCGGCGAGGCGCTTAAGCTGATCGACAAGAAGAAGTTGCTGCCGATGGAGGCCGCCGATCTCAAGGCGGTCACCGACTATCACAAGGCCGTCGACAACGCGACGAAGTTCATCCCGATATGGGTGAAGGTCGCGGTGGCCCTGGCGCTTGGCCTGGGCACCATGGTCGGCTGGAAACGCATCGTCGTCACGGTCGGCGAGAAGATCGGCAAAAGCCACCTGACCTATGGCCAGGGCGCTGCCGCCGAACTCGTGGCGATGGTCACTATCGGCATGGCCGACCGCCTGGGTCTGCCGGTGTCGACGACCCATGTGCTGTCGTCCGGCGTCGCCGGAACCATGGCTGCCAACGGCTCGGGTCTGCAATGGTCGACGGTTCGCAACCTGCTGCTCGCCTGGGTGCTGACCCTGCCCTGCTCGATCACGCTGGCCTTCGTGCTGTTCATCATCTTCCGCCAGGTGTTCTGAGCGGGCGAAGCGACGACACTAACGACGGCGCCACATTGGCGCCGTCTCGTTTTCCGGCGACAGGTTCGCGACGAGTTCGGGCGGCAGTCATGAACGACGCATCGCATCTGGCCCTGCTTGCCGTCGACGACCAGGATCCGGCGCCTGGCCTGGTCTGGGCCTGTCACGGCTTGCCAGGCAAACCGCCGGTGGCGCTTGCTCCGCGCGACATCGCCACAGCACTGGCGATGCCGGAAGGCTGGGTGTGGCTGCATGTCGATCTCGTCGACCAGCGCGCCCATTCCTGGGTCAGCCGTACCTGCGACTTGCCGGTTTCGGCCAACGCGATCCTCGAAGGCCATGAGGACAGCCCCGCGCTGGCGCATGAGGATGGTGTGGTTCATGGCATTTCCGCCGACCTGCACAGCGAAATCGCGCGTCAGTCGACCACCATCGGCAGATTGCGCTTCGCGGTCTCGGAGCGGCTGCTGGTGACCGGCCGCCGCCATTCGCTGGCAGCGGTCGAGGAGGTGCATGAGGCGCTGGCCGCGGGGCTGCGGCCCGCCACCGCCTTCGAACTGTTCGAGGCGATCGTGCTGGCCTTCTGCGGCGGAACGAGCCTGCGGCTCGCAGCCGCCACCAAGCGGCTCGACGAGGTGGAAGATCATCTGGTGACCGAACGGCTTGCCGACGAAAGGCGGCGGCTGAAAGATGTTCGCCGGCTGGCGGTCTCCCTGCACCGGCCGATCTCGGCGCTGGCGGCACTTTTCCAGGACGAGGACCGGTCGGACTGGAAACTGTCGGAAGGCGCACACGAGACGTTGCGCCGGCTCACCACTCGTCTTGAACGGCTCGACCGGGAGGTCGTCATGGTCAACGACCGGGCGCGGCTGTTGCAGGAGGAGGTCGCCGCCGAGCTCGCGGACGAATCCAACCGCAGCCTGAAGGCACTTGCAGTGATGAGCGCGCTGCTTTTGCCCGGCTCGCTTATCGTCGGCATGTTCGGCATGAACACCGCCGGCCTGCCGCTCACACAAACGCCGGGCGGATTCGAACTGGCGCTGCTGATCGCGGCGGGCGCGACCGGCCTGTTCTACTGGCTCCTGCTGAGAGCCGGCGCCAATCTGAGATTTTGAGCCCGGCCCGGCATTCCGGACCAAGGCGTTTCAGGGCTGACCTTCAGGTCGGATCTTCGCGATGCAGGTCGTGGATGGTGACGCCGTCGGCATTGGTCGGCAGCATCAGCCATTTCTTGTGACGCAGCGTGCGCTCGGTGTCCTCGAGGCCCATCTCCCAATGCTCGCGCATCGAGGTGCCCGAAAACTCGTAGTCCTTGGCGTGGCCCTCATAGCCTTTGTGCTGGTAGATCAGGTGGACGATGTTGACCACGCCGGCGTTGGAATAGTCGGCGATCAACTCCTGCTCGCCGTCCCTAAGCTGCTCCGGCGGCACGCGCTTCAGCGCATCGAGCAGCTTCATCTTCAGCGCATGGATGCGCTCGAAATTGTCGGTGTTCTGCCGCGTACGGCTCGAATACATGATGTCCTTGTGGCGCGACAGCACGTCGGCCATGCCGCGCGGCAGCACGCCGCGGGCGCTGAACAGATCGACCTGGAAGACCAGCGAGGAACGGTCCTCTTCCTGGTCGAGCAGATATTGCAGCGGCGTGTTGGAGACGATGCCGCCATCCCAGTAATACTCGCCCTCGATGCGGATCGAGGGGAAGGCCGGCGGCAGCGCGCCGCTCGCCATGATGTGCTCCGGCTCGATACGCACGTTCTCGGTGTCGAAATAGACGAAGTTACCGGTCCTGACATTGACCGCGCCGACGCTCAGCCGCTTCTTGCCGTCGTTCAGCACGTCGAAATCGATCAGGCTCTCCAGCGTGTCCTTCAACTCGGCGGTGTCGTAGAAGCTGGTGGCGCCTTCCGCTCCCGACAGCTGGAACCAGGGATTGGGATTGCGCGGCTTGAAGAAGCCGGGCTGGCCCATCGTCATCGTCATCAACGACGAGGTCTGGTTGCGGATGTCGCGGTAGATGTCACCTTCGGGCGTGTAGGACCAGATCTTGCGGCCGGAAATCGTCTGCCAGAACTGTTCCAGCCGTTGCAGCCGGCGGCTCGGTTCATTGCCGGCGATGATCGCGGCGTTGATGGCGCCGATTGAGACGCCTGATAGCCAGCTCGGCTCGCAGCCTGCGTCGGCCAGCGCCTGGTAGACCCCTGCCTGATAGGCGCCGAGCGCGCCGCCGCCCTGAAAGACCAGCGCGATACGGTCATACTGCGCCGTGATTTCCTCGATGGTGGCGGCGGCTGCCTTGTTGCGGTTGCGCTCAAGCACCGACTTTCTCCAGCTCGGTTGCGCTGGCAGCGGATCGGCTGTGGTCAGGGAGGTAATCATGCACGACTTCGCCCAGGCCGAGCGTCAGATCGGCCTTGAAGTGAACCGCCGACACGATGTCAAGCACAGGCAGCTTCGCCACGTCGGCCATGACATGAGGCCGCAGATCGAGCGCGGCCGGCGCCGTCCAGGCTTCCTTGAGCGTGATATCAGTGAGGTAGTAGCGGACCAGCTCGCAAATGCGCGGCGTGCCGTCGACATGCGGGATAATCTTGATCAGGAAATTGGGGGCGGCGAGCGAAGCGAGCACCTGGTCATGATCAGCCTCACTGTGCTTGTAACCCATCGTGCCGGTGGCGCAGAGCACGCTACCATAGTGCAGCGTGCCGACGATCACCTCGCCTTCATGAACGATCTTGGGATTGGCAAGCTTTTTCGGGAAACCCCACAGTTCACGCCCGCCGGCGATCGGCGCGTCGTCGTCGAGATACATCGAATGGACATAGCCGCCATGTTGGCCCTTGTAGCGTACCGGGATGACCTGGCCGGTCTCGGTGTAGTCGCCGAAGCCGGTCGAATCCGGCATGCGGATGAACTCGTACTTGACCAGCGGCTCGTCGATCTCCAACGGCGCCGGCACGACGGCTTCGAGCGCCTCGCGTGTCGTGCGGTAGGTGATGATGATGTATTCGCGGTCGAAGAAACGATAAGGACCCGGCGGGAAGGAGGGATTGGTGAGCGGCATCGCATAGGCGCGCTTCACGACATCGGCGATTTCCATCCAGGTGCCCCCAACGGTTCGAAAATGACCCCGCGCGAATGCGCTGGCAAATATGTTGCACGGCACCATGACAATGCCGTGTCACCTCGAAGACGCCTTCTCACGGAGCTGGCAAAGGCCGTCGCGGGGCTGTAATCGAGCCGACATATGGCCGTGGCATTGTCGTGTTGCGTCGCACAAACTATTCTCATCAGTTCCTCCCACCTCTTGCGAGATCTCCCATGGGTTCCCTGTCTTCGAGGAATGCGCTTGTCACCGGCTCGACCAGCGGCATCGGCTTGGCAATCGCCCGCGCCTTTGCCGCCGAGGGCGCCAACGTCACCATCAATGGCCTGGGCGATGCCGCCGCCATCGAGCAGGAGCGCGCCGGCATCGAGAAGGATTTCGGCGTCAAGTGCCGCTACTCCGATGCCAATATGATGGATGGCGCCGCCGTCACCGCCATGGTCCATGACGCCGAAGAGGCATTCGGCAGCCTGGACATCCTGGTCAACAATGCCGGCATCCAGCATGTGGCGCCGATCGAGGCGTTTCCCGACGACAAGTGGGAAGCCATCATCCGCATCAACCTTTTGGCCGCCTTCTACGCCATCAAGGCGGTGGTGCCAGGCATGAAGAGCCGCAAATGGGGCCGCATCATCAACACGGCCTCGGCGCATGCGCTCGTCGCCTCGCCATTCAAGTCGGCCTATGTCTCGGCCAAGCATGGCATATCGGGCCTGACCAAGACGGTGGCGCTGGAAGTCGCGCAGGACGGCATCACCGTCAACGCGATCGCGCCCGGCTATGTCTGGACGCCGCTGGTCGAGAAGCAGATCCCCGACACGATGAAGGCGCGCGGCATGACCGAGGAACAGGTCAAGCACGACGTGCTCTTGGCCGCGCAGCCGACCAAGGAATTCGTCACCGTGGAAGAGCTTGCGGCGCTGACGCTGTTCCTGTGCTCGGATGCAGCCAAGCAGATCACCGGCACGACCTTGCCGATGGACGGCGGCTGGACGGCACAGTAGAGCTGGTCGAGAGATAACGCCTTCAGGCCGACGCCAGGGGCGCCGGCAGGAAGCAGTGCGCGGGGCCATGAAAATCATCCAGCTCTCCGATCCGCATCTGATGGCGCCGGGTGGTCGTCTCCATGGCTCCGATCCGCTCGACCGGCTGGAGGCCTGCCTGGCGGACATCGGCAGGAACCATGCCGATGCCGATCTGGTGGTGATATCAGGCGACCTGACCAATGATGGCGAGCGCGCCGCCTATGCGGCATTGGGGGAGGCGCTGTCGGGGTTCGTGCCGCCTTGCCGGCTGATGCTCGGCAACCACGACGACCGTGCGCTTTTTGTCGAGATGTTCCCGCAAACGCCAGCCGAGCGCGGGTTCGTCCAGAGCGTTTTCGATGGCAGCGATGGCCGCCTGATCCTGCTCGATACGCTGGACAGCGGACATGTCGAGGGCAGGCTGTGCCCGGCACGGCTGGACTGGCTGGACGAGAAGTTGCAGGAAGCCCGCGACCGGCCGGTCTTCCTCTTCATGCACCATCCGCCGTTCCGGATCCACATGCCGGTGCTTGACGAGGTCAAGCTCGCCAATGCCGATACCTTCCATGACGTTCTCCTGCGCCACGGCAATGTCGGCCACATCTTTGCCGGCCACGTCCACAGGCTGATCGCCGGCAGCTGGCGCGGCATACCGGTCAGCACGCTGCGCAGCACCAACCATCAGAGCGCCCTCGATTTTTCGGACAGCTGGCGGCTGGGCCACGAGCCACCCGCTTATGCTGTGATCTTCATCGATGCCGATGGAGTGGTCGTCCATTTTCACGATTTTCCTGTTGCCGGATAACACCGCCAACAGGAGCAGGACGCCGACCGCTCAACTGTGAGCCCGAGTGGGCCAATGAATTCCGCGATTTGCCGGCTTTCCCGACCTCTTTCCCACCCTGCGGTGGACCCCGGGAAAGTGCCGCAAAAGCACACGGATTTGGACATTAGTCTTGACAGAAATACAGATGTTCAATACCCGTCAGGCGATTGAACAGGCCTGCATTATGGGAGGAATGAGTGGTATGGCTTCCAATGTTTCGTTGACGGGCCTTGCCCGCGACCTCGAGGAACGCGGCAAATCGGGCAAGCCGATCCGCATCGGTCTGATCGGGTCGGGCGAGATGGGAACCGACATCGTCACCCGTGTCGCCCATATGTCGGGCATCGAGATCGGTGCCATCTCCGAACTGAACCTGCCCGCCGCCAGCAAGGCGGTGGACATCGCCTTCCAGGAAACCGGCCATGCGCGCGAAGTTTCGAACGCTTCGGCGATGACGGCTGCCATGGAGGCCGGCAAGGTGGCGGTGACCAACGACGCCAGCCTGGTCATCAACAACGATCTCATCGACGTCGTCATCGATGCGACCGGTGTTCCCGCCGTCGGCGCAGAGATCGGTTTGCGCGCCATGGAGCATGGCAAGCATCTGGTGATGATGAATGTCGAGGCCGACGTCACCATCGGCGCTTATCTCAAGAGCGAGGCCGACCGGCTCGGCGTCACCTATTCGCTGGGCGCCGGCGACGAGCCGTCCTCCTGCATGGAGCTGATCGAATTCGTTTCGGCCATGGGCCACCCGATCGTCGCCGCCGGCAAGGGCAAGAACAACCCGCTCAACATCGACGCCACGCCGCCCGCCTATGAGGAAGAGGCCAGGCGCCGGCACATGAATGTGCGCATGCTGGTCGAGTTCGTCGACGGTTCCAAGACCATGGTCGAGATGGCGGCGATCGCCAACGCCACTGGCCTGGTGCCCGACAGGGCCGGCATGCATGGCCCGGCCGCGACGCTCGGCGAATTGAACAAGGTGCTGGTGCCGCAGAAGGACGGCGGCGTGTTGTCCAGGGTCGGCGTCGTCGACTATTCGATCGGCAAGGGTGTCGCGCCCGGCGTCTTCGTCGTCGCCGACATGTCGCATCCGCGCATCTCGGAACGCATGGAAGATTTGAAGATGGGCAAGGGTCCGTACTTCACCTTCCACCGCCCCTATCACCTGACGTCGCTCGAAGTGCCGCTGACCTGCGCCCGCGTCGTGCTCTACGGCAAGGCCGACATGGTGCCGCTGGCAAAGCCGGTGGCCGAAGTCTGCGCGGTGGCCAAGAAAGACATGCAGCCGGGCGAAAAGCTCGATGCGATCGGCGAATATTGCTATCGCGCCTGGATCATGACGGCGCCGGAAGCGCATGCCGCCAGGGCCATTCCCTGCGGCCTGCTGCAGGGCGGTTCGGTGACGGCGCCGATCAAGAAGGGCGAGTTGATCGCCTACGCCAATGCCGCCCCTGCAGCGGGCTCCAAGATCGCCGAATTGCGCGCCCGCCAGGACAAGCTCGTCTACGGAACCGTGGAGGCCTGATCATGGCCGGAGCCAGCAAAGCCGTCGCGGACAGCCGCGCCAACCTGCCCTTCGTCTATCGCCAATACAGCGCCGAACAACTGAAGCAGGTGCTCTACAAGATGTACCTCATCCGCCGCTTCGAAGAGGGCGCGGAGGAAAGCTACACGCGGGGCTTCATCCACGGCACCATGCATCTGTCGATCGGCCAGGAGGCCAGCGCCATGGGCATATGCATGCCGCTTGGCGAGGATGACCAGATCACCTCTACTCATCGCGGGCATGGCCACTGCATCGCCAAGGGCGCCGAGGTCAAGCGCATGTTCGCCGAGTTCTTTGGCAAGACCACCGGCTACTGCAAGGGCCGTGGCGGTTCGATGCACATCGCCGATGTCGCCAAGGGCAATCTCGGCGCCAACGGCATTGTCGGCGGCGGCATTCCGATCGCCGTCGGTGCCGCGCTCTCCTCCAAGATGATGAAGACCGGCAAGGTCGTGGTCTCCTTCTTCGGCGACGGCGCCAACAATGAAGGCGCCTTCCACGAGGCGCTCAACATGGCGGCGGTCTGGAAGTTGCCGGTGATTTTCGTCTGCGAGAACAATGGCTACGGCATGTCGACGTCGACGGCCCGCTCCACCGCTGTCAAGAACATCGCCGACCGCGCCGCCGCGTATTCGATGCCGGGCGTCATCGTCAACGGCAACATCTTCTCCGAGGTTGCCGAGGCTTCGTACAGGGCGGTCGAGCGGGCACGTGCGGGCAAGGGGCCGACGCTGATCGAATCCAAGACCTATCGCCATCGCGGCCATTCCAAAAGCGACCGCAATCGCTACCGGACCAAGGAAGAGATCGAGGACTGGATGTCCAACCGCGATCCGATCACGCTCTTCGAGAACGAACTGCGGGAATTCGGTTTCATCGACGACAAGGGCATCGCGGCCCTCCGCGAGGCGGTGGCGCGGGAGATCGCCGACGGCATCGAGTTCGCCAAGGCGAGCCCTTCGCCCGACGTCAGCGAGACCGGAAATTACGTGTATACGGAGCAGGCGTGATGGACGCGATGGTGCGTGAACTGAGCTACGCCCAGGCGATCCAGGAGGCGATGGCGATTGCCATGGACATGGACGACCGCGTCTTCCTGATGGGCGAGGATATCGGCGTCTATGGCGGCGCCTTCCAGGTGACCGGCGACCTGGTCGAACGCTATGGCGCTGAGCGGGTGCTGGACACACCGATCTCTGAACTGGGCGGTGCGGGCGTTGCTGTCGGCGCCGCGCTAACCGGCATGCGGCCGATCTTCGAATTCCAGTTTTCCGATTTCGCCACGCTCGCCATGGAGCAGATCGTCAACCAGGCCGCGAAGATGCGCTTCATGCTGGGCGGCGAGGTTTCAGTGCCGGTGGTGATGCGGTTTCCCGCCGGCTCCGGCACGGGTGCGGCGGCGCAGCACAGCCAGAGCCTGGAAGCCTGGCTCGGCCATGTGCCAGGTCTGAAGGTCATCCAGCCGGCGACACCCTATGATGCCAAGGGCATGCTTCTGGCTGCCGTCGCCGATCCCGATCCGGTGATGATCTTCGAGCACAAGCTGCTCTACAAGATGAAGGGGCCGGTGCCGGAAGGCTACTACACCGTGCCGATCGGCAGGGCCGACATCCGCCGCGAGGGCCGCGACCTCACGATCGTCGCCACCTCGATCATGGTGCAGAAGGCGCTCGACGCCGCCGCCACGCTGGAGGCCGAAGGCATCGACGTCGAAGTCGTCGATCTCCGGACCATCCGGCCGATGGACAAGCAGACGGTCATCGATAGCGTCAAGAAGACGTCGCGGCTGATGTGCGTCTATGAAGCAGTCAAAACGCTGGGCATCGGCGCCGAGGTCAGCGCCATGATCGCCGAGAGCGAGGCGTTCGACTACCTCGACGCTCCGATCGTGCGGCTGGGTGGCGCGGAAACGCCAATCCCGTACAATCCGGAGCTGGAAAAGGCCACGGTGCCGCAAGTTCCCGACATCATCACCGCCGCGCGCGACCTCGTGAAAGGGGTTCGCTGAGACATGCCGACCGAAGTCATTCTTCCCAAGGTCGACATGGACATGGCGACCGGACAGATCTCGCGCTGGTTCGCCGAGGAAGGCGCGCACGTCAAGAAGGGCGACGTGCTGTTCGAGATCGAGACCGACAAGGCGGCGATGGAAATCGATGCACCGGCCAGTGGCGTGTTGCGCGACGTGACGGGCAAGGAAGGTGTCGACATTCCGGTCGGCGCGCCGGTTGCGTGGATCTATGCGGAGAATGAGACGTATGGGGACAAGGCGCCAATCTTCCCCCTCGTGGGGGAGATGTCGGCGGAGCCGACAGAAGGGGGCGCTGTCCCGCCAACGCCTCATTCCGTCACGCCCCCCTCTGCCCTGCCGGGTGTCTCCCCCACAGGCGGGGAGATTGGCCAGTCGCCGTCGGGCGGACGCGCGACACCGCTGGCTCGCCGTCTGGCGCGCGAGGCGGGCCTCACCCTTTCAGCCATATCCGGCACCGGCCCGCATGGCCGGGTGGTGAAAGCAGACGTGGATGCCGCGATCGCCGGCGGTGGTGCCAAGGCAGCGCCCGCCGCCAAGGCTCCGGCTGGCGCACCAGCCGCCGCGCCGGCGGTGAAGCCAATGTCGGACGACCAGGTGCTGAAGCTGTTCGAGGAAGACTCCTACGAACTCATTCCGCATGACAACATGCGCAAGACCATCGCGCGGCGCCTGGTCGAAGCCAAAACCACCATCCCGCATTTCTACCTGACGCTCGACTGCGAACTCGATGCGCTGCTGGCCCTGCGCACGCAACTCAATGCCGCCGCGCCGGTGAAGAAGACCGACAAGGGTGAGGCGCCTGCCTACAAGCTGTCGGTCAACGACATGGTGATCAAGGCGATGGCCATGGCGCTGAAGGCGGTGCCGGATGCCAATGCCTCGTGGACCGAGAGCGCCATGGTCAAGCACAAGCATGCCGATGTCGGCGTTGCCGTGTCGATCCCCGGTGGCCTGATCACGCCGATCATCCGGCATGCGGACGAAAAGACGCTGTCCGTCATCTCCAACGAGATGAAGGATCTGGCCAGCCGCGCCCGCAGCCGCAAGCTGAAGCCCGAGGAGTATCAGGGTGGTATGACGGCGGTCTCCAATCTCGGCATGTTCGGCATCAAGGATTTTGCCGCGGTGATCAACCCGCCGCATGCGACGATCCTGGCGGTCGGCGCCGGCGAGGAGCGGGCGGTGGTCAAGAACGGCGAGATCAAAATAGCCACGGTGATGTCGGTGACGCTGTCGACCGATCATCGCGCCGTCGACGGCGCGCTTGGGGCCGAACTGCTGGTCGCCTTCAAGAAGCTGATCGAAAATCCGATGGGCATGCTGGTCTAGCACCGATCTCCGGGTTCTGATGACCTCCCGCCCAGATTCCTCCCGGCGCAGCCTTACACAAAACGCCTGTTGGGCGTCGACGCGCCTCTTGCGCGAGAAGGCGGCCTGATCTCATCTTGATCCAAGCCTTGATGCGCTGTGTCATCCACCAGTCATATGCGCCGTGCAGGGAGGAAGAGACGGGGTGCTGGTCAGGGGCCAGACCGGTCATGCACAGACAGGACAGGAGGTCTCATGAAGACGCTATTCATCAAGCTGTTGGCCAGCCAGCTGGCGCTCGCGGCAACTTTGTTCGCCGGCGTGGCAAATGCCGAAACACTGACGCTCTACACATCCCAGCCGGAAGCGGACGCGGCCAAGACCGTGGATGCCTTCAAGAAGGCGCAGCCCGGCATCGACGTCACCATCTATCGCTCCGGAACCAGCGACATCCTGACCAAGATGGCGGCCGAGTTCGCCGCAGGCAGCCCGCAGCCCGACGTGCTGCTCATCGCCGACGCGGTCTCGATGGAACTGCTGAAGAAGGACGACAGGCTGATGGCCTATCCCGAGGCCAAGCTCGACGGGGTCGACGCGGATGCCTATGATGCCGACAAGACCTATTTCGGCAGCAAGCTGATCACCACCGGCATCGTCTACAACACCGCCGCCGCCGAAAAGCCGCAGCATTGGGCCGATCTCGCCAAGCCGGCCTATGCCGATGGTCTGGTCATGCCAAGCCCGCTCTATTCGGGTGCGGCCGCCTACCTGCTTTCGGGCTTCGCCGGCGATACCAACTATGGCTGGGATTTCTTCCAGAAGCTGAAGACCAACAATACCGTCAGCGTGCGCGGCAATGGCGCGGTGCTGAAGTCGGTGGCTTCGGGCGAGAAGCCCTATGGCATCCTCGTCGATTTCATGGCGATGAACGCCAAGAAGAAGGGCTCGCCGGTCGAGTTCGTGTTCCCCAGCGAAGGCGTGCCTGCCGTGACCGAGCCGGTCGCCATCATGAAGACCGCCAAGAACGTCGATGGCGCCAAGAAGTTCGTCGACTTCATTCTGTCCGATGAGGGCCAGAAGCTGGCGCTGTCTATGGGCTACCTGCCGGCACGCGCCTCGGTCGGCCGTCCCGACTGGCTGCCGGAAGGCGTCAAGGTCAAGGTGATGAAGTTCGACACCAAGGCGATCGTCGCCAAGACCGACGCCGACAAGGCGAAATTCCAGGAACTGTTCGGCGGCTGAACTGTCAATCGCGGCGGGGTGCCGGCAGCGGCATCCCGCTCGCTTCGCCAGAGCAATTCCAGGAAAAGTGCGAAGCGTTTTCCGTCCGGAATTGCGCCGAAAATGAACCGCACCCGGTCGCATTGACCCCAGGAAACGCAATCATGCCGACACGCATCAGGGAAAGCCGTGGCCAGGAGATGGTCCTGACGGTGGCGGCGACCGTCGTCATCGTCCTGCTTTCGATGTTGCCCATGCTGCGCCTCGTCAAGGAGATCGTGGCGCCCGGCGGTACCTTGTCGACCGCGGCCGTGGAAGCCGGGCTGAGAAGCCCGGCAACCTGGATCGCGACGTGGCACACGCTGGTCGTCGGCATTGGCGGCACGCTTCTGGCGGTGCTTTCGGGAACACTGGTGGCCGTGCTCGTCTCGCTGACCGACATACGCTGCCGAAGCGCCCTGGTGTTCTGCTACGTCATGCCGCTGATGATCGCGCCGCAGGTGACGGCGCTAGCCTGGCTGCAACTGTTTGGTCCGGCGAGCCCGTTCCTCAAGCTTTTCGGGGCGGCTCCCCCGCTCGGCACGAAGAACCCGCTCTATTCGACCTCGGGCATCATCCTGCTGCTTGGCGTACAGTACGGGCCGCTGGTCTTCCTGCTGGTGCGGGCCGGCTTGCGCAAGCTGCCGCGCGAACTGGTCGAAGCCGCACGTGCCGGCGGTGCAAACTGGTTCACCGTACTGGCTACCATCGTGCTGCCCTTGATGACGCCCTCCATCATGGCGGCGGCAGCACTTGCCTTCGTCTCCTGCGTCGGCAATTTCGGCATTCCGGCCTTTCTCGGCATTCCCGCCAACTACCTGGTGCTGCCGACGCTCATCTATCAGAAGCTGGCCGGCGGCGGTCCGGCGGTGCTCGGCGAGACCGCGTTCCTGTCCGTGCTGATCGGCATCATCGCCATGGCCGGCATCCTCGCCCAGGAGGTGATGAGCCGCCGCCGCGACTACCGCATCTCTTCGACAGCGCTGCCGGCCGAACCTTATGAACTGGGCCGCTGGCGGCCGGTCGTCAAGGCCGGCATGTGGCTGCTCATCGTATTGGTGCTGGTCCTGCCGCTCTTAGGGCTGGTATTGACCTCGCTGCTGCCGGGCTACGGCATTGCGCTCACCGCCAAGACGGCGACGCTCGACAATTACCGTTTCGTGCTGTTCGAGCATGATGCCGCCACCCGCGCCTTCTTCAACAGTTTCTGGCTGTCGATTGCTGCAGCGTTCGTCGCCGTCATCGTTGCCGTGCCGGTTGGCTATCTCATCGCCTGGGGCAAGCAGCGCTGGGTGCGGCTGCTCAATCTCTCGGTCGAACTGCCCTACGCCTTGCCCGGCGTTGTGCTGGCGATCGCTTCGCTTCTCTTGTTCCTGCGGCCGATCCCGCTGACCGGCATCCAGCTCTACAACACTGTCTGGATCATCCTCTATGCCTATCTCGCCCGCTTCCTGGTGCTGGCGCTGCGGCCGACCATCAGCGGCTATCACCAGATCGACCGGGCACTGGAGGAGGCAGCGCAGGTGGCGGGCGCCGGCCTGTTCACGCGCATGCGCACCATCCTCTTTCCGCTGGTCGCGCCGGCTGCGGTCGCCGGTGGCCTTTTGATCTTCATGACGGGGCTCAGTGAACTCACGGTCTCGGCATTGTTGTGGTCCTCGGGTTCGGAGACCATCGGCGTGGTGATGTTTTCCTTCGAGCAGGGCGGCGATTCCAACTACGCGGCGGCGATGTCCGTCATCACGGTCGCGGTTAGCTTCGTGCTGATGCTGGTGACCAACCTGCTTGCCCCTCATCTTCCGAGCGGAGTTCTGCCATGGCGCGACTGACCCTGGACCACGTGACCAAGAGCTTCGCCGATTTCGATGCCGTGAAGGATGTCTCGATCGACGTCGGCGACGGCGAGTTTCTGGCGGTGCTCGGACCTTCCGGCTGCGGCAAGACGACGTTGCTGCGGCTGATCGCCGGTTTCGAGAAAGTGACCTCGGGCGAAATCCGCATCGGCGGCGATGTCGTTTCGAACAGCGGCGGCAGCATCGCGCCGGAAAAGCGGCGCATCGGCATCGTCTTCCAGAATTACGCCCTGTGGCCGCACATGAGTGTCGCCGAGAACATCGGCTATTCGCTGAAGGTGGCCAAACTCGACAAGGCGGTTGCGCGCCAAAAAGTGGAAGACGCGCTTGCCTTGGTCAATCTGCAGGGCCTGGGTGAGCGCAGGCCCGCCAGTCTTTCCGGCGGCCAACGCCAGCGCGTGGCATTGGCGCGTTGCCTGGTGGCGGCACCCTCGCTGGTGCTGTTCGACGAGCCGCTCGCCAATCTCGACGTGCATCTCAGGGCCTCGATGGAGGACGAGTTCGCCGCCTTCCACAAGCGCACGGGCACGACCATCGTCTACATTACCCATGACCAGACCGAGGCGATGGCGCTGGCCGACCGCATCGCGGTGATGGATCGTGGACGCCTGGCGCAGCTTGCGAAGCCGCGCGACCTCTATCATGAGCCGGCAAATGAAATGGTCGCTTCCTTCATTTCGCAAGGCATCCTGCTGCCGGCGGAGGTGCTGACGGCCGAGGAAAGCGGCTATTGCAAGGTCCGGGTACTCGGAAGCGAGTTGGTGGTCCGCTGCCGGCGTGGCGAGCGGCCGCGCGCCGGCGCCAGGATCTGCTGCCGCTCCGCCGACATCGAGATTTCGGCCGATGCCTCGGGCTTCGACGGTCTCGTCAAGCGGGCGGTCTACCAAGGCGGAGCGGCGCGCATCGAATTCACGCCCAAGGCCGGTCCCGACCTCACCTTGCATTTCGAACAGCCCGATCCGGTTGTGCTGGAGAACGGGGCGCAAGCGCGCCTGCGCATAAAATCCGGCTGGCTGATCCCGGCGGCGGGAGCAGCCTCGTGATGACTGAACCTGCTTGGCGGTTTCGGCGAAAAGGGTGGCACCCGCCCTCGCCGTGAGCAGCGGCAATGATCGCATCCTGCTCGATGTCGTGCCGACGCCTCGCTAACACGGCCCTGCCCGTGGTGATCCAGATCACCAACCTGTCAGCGCCCAAATTGCGCCAATCCAATTGCTTATGCTTGAAGCCGCCGCTATTTCATTCCACATCGGTCAGGATGAAGGGCGAGACAGGAGAGCGGCGTCGGAATTTGCTGTGGGGTATCCCCGCATCGCTGATCCTGCATGCGCTTGTCGCGGGGCTCCTGATCTATGGCCTGCCCACACCTCGCCAACAGCCGCAGGAGGAGGAACCGGTCAATGTCGCGCTCGTGCCCCCGCCCGAGCAGCCAAAACCGAAACCGGCCCCTGTACCGTCCCCTAAGCCACCGGAACCGAGGGTTGAAAAACCGCCTGAGCAGAAAGTTGAAAAGCCGGCTCCGCAACCTCGGAAGCCTCTGCCAATCGAGGTGCTGAAGCCTGTTTTTCAGTTCGGCGACAAGGATGCGGGCCCCCGGAAATCCCTGGATGGGGCCAGCGCTCAAGACAGTTCGCCGTCGCCGACCAAGGATGAGGAATCGAAGCCGCCGGTCGTGCAGAAGCCTGCTGAGACCCAATCCGACGTGCCGGCAGGGACCGAGAAGCCGCCGGATTTAGCTGAGGCCGGCGAAAAGCCGGTAGCCGACGCGAAGGATACCCAGCCCGCGCAGGACAAGCAGGCAACTCTGACCCAGGACGCAGATAAGCAGCAGGACGCCAAACAACAGGCGGGAGTGCAGGACGCCGCCAAGCAGACAGGCGCGGCACCAACGCCGCTGGCCACAGACGGGGGCGGTGAGGTCGAGCTTCCAATATCGGCTGCGAAGCCGGAGCCTAAACCGACAAATACACCGAAGCCCAGTTCTTCAAAGGTTGCGAAGTCCCGAAATGGGGGCGCCGGAAGCCCAGGTTCCACTGATGTAGCCAGCGCCGCATCGCGCAGGTATTCAGGCCTTCCGGGCGTTCGCAGGCTTTACTCGCAGGGCGCTACGGGTGACGCGCTGGCCACGACCTCGATGGGTGGCGTGCCTCGCGGTCAGCGTGGGGCTAAACTTTGCGCCAGCGCGTTGCAGCAGCAATTGCTGGACGCCTCCTATTTTCCTATCTTGATTCCAAGTGTTCCGCTGAAGGCCGGCAATGTTCTTGACGCCCCTGACGTTGCTTTCCGTACCTCAACCACGTGGTTCCATCTGGGCTTCCGCTGCGAGGTCGACAGCGACGCGACCAGGGTCTTGTCCTTCGACTTCCGTGTCGGAGCTGTGATTCCGCCTGGCGAATGGGCGCGCCTTGGACTACCCGCTCGCTAGGCCGATACACCCAGCCCCGACAATTGCCGGCTAACTTCATTCCAGTCGGCGCAGATGAAATCGGCACCGGCGGCCGTCAGCCGTGCGGCATGTTCCGCATAAGTATGTCCGCCACCGGTATAGCCGATCGCGGTCATGCCGGCGGCGACCGCGCCCTGGATGCCGAAAGGTGAATCCTCGATGACAATGCAGTCCGCCGGGTTGGCCCCCATCTTCGCAGCGACGAACAGGAAAATATCAGGCGCCGGCTTGCCGTTCTTGACCATCGAGGAGCTGTAGATCGCATCGCCAAAGAACCGCGCCAGTCCGGTGATGGTCAGGCTGTGGTCGATACGCTCGACGGAGGACGACGAGGCAACGCAACTGCCGCCCTCGAGCGTTTCCAGGAATGCGGTGATTCCCGGTGTCGGCTTCAATTCCTGCGAAAACAGGGCTTTAGTCTCGGCCCAGATATCGCCATCGGCCGTCGCGGGAAACTGATGGCCGGTCAATTCCTTGATCCTGACGATGATGTCGGCCTGCTTCATGCCGACGCACTGGGCGATGATACCGCCGTGAACGCCCGGCATGCCATGCTTATCGTAGACACGTTCATAGGCCTTGGCGGCCAGTGGCTCGCTGTCGACGAGAACGCCGTCGCAATCGAAAATGATCAGTCTTGACGGCGCCACGCATTTCTCCCGGCCTCTGTCAGAATTGGCACATCGCTATCGACAAAAAGTCAAATGTTCAATAGCGGGCACTCGCGGCCTCTCGAATAGGGGGCAATAGAGGCCAATTCAAAGCTGGCGCAAGGCATCGCTGGCGCGGGAGGACCCCAACGCTCGTTGCATGGCCTGCCGCGACTGCGCGCGGTCGGGCGTGATCCAGTTCGGTTCCGCGCCCAGGAAGCGGTCGAGGAAAGCCACGGCATAGGCCGGCATTTCGGTGACGTTTTCGCGATAGGACCACCAGGTGCGCAGGTCGTCGGCGCATTTGTCGATGCTAGGCGCTGAACCGAACTCCTGCTCGTAAATGGCCGAAATCACCGAGACGCAGTAGTTGGTGTAGAGAAAGCCTTCCGGCCAGAAGCGGATGATGTCCAGCGTGCCGGCATTCTGATCCGTTTCGATGAGGTGGGTAAGGCCGGAGATCTCCCTGGCCGGCGCCTGCTTGATCAGTTCGCGCAGCACGAGGCCGGCGGCAAAGACGATGAAATCGGCGCGGTCGATCGTGGCGAAGCGCTTCTGCGCTTCCATCACCTCGACCCAGTCGAGAAAAGCCCGGGTCAGCTTCGCCTCGTCGATTTCGAAGCGTACGCCGAATGTGTCCGAAACCACCTTGGCGCTGCCGCGGAAGGTGGCGCGGAACCATCGCAACTGCCGAAGCCGGTGGCGCAGATCGGGCATGAGGGCCAGTTCATCCCTGAAGGGCAGTTCCATTTCCTGTATCCCGTTTGTCCACAGGCTAGCACAGTCGTGCCCCCGCCGAAATCGCGCGGCGGCCCTGTGGATGACCGTGGTTGAGGCCAATATCATACATATTGACATTCGCGGAAACAAATGTTCTCACTTTGTTGTTGTCGCGTGCCGGTCCAAGGTGCGCCTCGACTGAGGCTTCGGGAGGAGAACCGAATGGCGATTTGGCAGTGGGGACTGCTCCTGCTGGTTATTGTGTGGGCGTTGCAGTCGCTCGGCGTCTGGCTGCAGATGCGGCACTATTCGGATGTCTTTCGGGGCGTCACCGATCAGTACAAGGATGGCTTCGTCGGCGCTGGCAATTTTCGCGGCCGATTTGCCAAGGGAACAATCGCGCTGGTCGTGGTTACGCCCGACCTGATCGTGCGCCGCATGATGGTGATGAGCGGCCGTTCCGTGTTCACCAAATTCAAGCGACATGAAGAATTCGAGGGTGTCCCCCTCGATCGACTCCGGTCCAACCCTACGATCATGGGGGAGGGGGAACCCGGTGTGGCCGAGGCCGTGAAGCGGGCGATCGAACAGATCGACAAAGCACGATCGGAGCCGGGGAAGAAGCCGGGCCTGGCCGGCTTGAATGTAGCAAGGGCCTAGAGTCGGATGATTTCCAGGTCAAATCGACCTGAAATCTGAATCCGCCTCTGGATCAAAGGGATAGAGGAGGCCGTGCGCCGACTGGGATCAACCGGCGGGCCGGCATAAGGAGGAGAAATGTCTGTATTTTCGTTGTTGGCGCAGCATGCCGACATGGCCGTGCATAACCTGCATATCGCGGGTGCCATGGTTTCGGACGCTGCATTGCATGGCAGGCTCGCCGTCGAGCATGCTTCCGATCATCTCGTGATCCTTGCGCAGGCGCAGACCGACGGGGCGCCGGTTACTGCCGAGCAGCTGAAGGAACAGCTGAAAAATGTGCAGCAGGAAGAGCAGCTTGGCTGGCTCACTGCCATCGGCAAGTACTTCATCGGCATCTTCCAGAAGGGCGGCGAGGTTTTCGCCGGCTTTGTCACCGGCATCATCCCGACACTTGTCGTGCTGATGACAGCCTTCTACGCCGTCACCGAACTGGTCGGCGAAGAGCGTGTCCACGGCCTGGCGCGTGGTGCTGGCCGCATCGCGCTGACCCGCTATACCGTGCTACCGCTGCTGGCGGTGTTTTTCCTCACCAACCCGATGGCCTACACCTTCGGGTCGTTCCTGGAAGAGAAGCACAAGCCCGCCTTCTACGACGCGGCCGTGTCCTACGTGCATCCGCCGCTCGGCCTCTTCCCGCACATCAACCCTGGCGAATATTTCGTCTGGGGAGGCATGCTCGTTGCCTTGCTCGATCTCGAGAAGCGGGGCGTTGTCGTCGCCGGTTACCACGTCAAGGTGGCGATCTGGTACGCGATCGTTGGTCTCGTCGTGATCCTGCTCAAGGGCATGCTGACCGAGCGCATCACAGCCATCATGGCACGCCGCCAGGGCGTTGAACTGTAAGGGCGGGGAGGACATCATGACCAAGACATACAAAGCCGTAAAAGTCTCCCGGGGTTCCACCGGCTGGGGCGGCCCGCTCGTCATCGAGCCGACCGCGCAGCGCGACAAGGTCGTCTCCGTGACCGGTGGCGGGATCCATCCCGTGGCCCAGCTCATCGCCGACATGACCGGCGCCACAGCCGTAGACGGTTTCAAGGCGCCGCCGGTGGAAGGCGAGATGGCGGTTGTCGTCGTCGATTGCGGTGGCACCGCGCGATGCGGCGTCTATCCGCGCAAGCGTATCCCGACCGTCAACCTGACGCCGGTCGGCCAGGCTGGGCCGCTCGCCCAGTTCATCACCGAGGATATCTATGTTTCGGGCGTGAAACCGGCCAATGTCACAATGGCGGACGGTTCCGAGGCGGTCACAACTGCAGGGGGAGCAGCGTCGATGAGCTCAAACAACAGCACTGCGACGCCGACGGCGCTGCCCAGCGAGGGTGGCTTGATCGGATTCATCAGCACGATCGGCCGCGTCATGGGTCGTGTCGTCGGCATTTTCTTCAATGCCGGCCGCCGGACCATCGACCAGGTCGTCCGCAACGTGCTGCCGTTCATGGCCTTCGTGACCATGCTTATCGGCCTGATCCTGTACACCGGCATCGGCGACGTGCTGGCGCAGCCGATGGGACCGCTGGCCAACAACATCGTCGGCCTGCTGGTCATCTCGGCCATCTGCGGCCTGCCGTTCCTGTCGCCCATTCTGGGGCCAGGCGCCGTCATCGCGCAGGTCATCGGCGTCGCCATTATCGGCCCGCAGATCGCTAACGGCACGATTTCGCCGGCAATGGCGCTGCCGGCGCTGTTTGCCTACAACACCCAAGTCGGCTGCGACTTCGTTCCTGTCGGCCTTGCACTGGGTGAAGCCAAGCCGAAAACCATCGAAATCGGCGTGCCGGCGGTGCTCATCAGCCGCCAGATCATGGGTCCGGTCTCGGTGCTGATCGCCTGGATCGTCTCCCTGATCGTGTTCTAGACACCAGAAATAGCGAGGTTCGCCATATGTCGGTTCTTCTCAAGACACGGGTCACGGCAATAGGACCCGAAGTGGCGGACCTCGCCGAGGGCGGCGTGGTCATCCTGTTCGCGGATGGCTCGCCACCGGAGCTTGCCGAGGTTTCCGTGCTCCACAAGACGGAGATCGGACCCAGCGACGGCGCGCCTGAAAAGGGCGCGTCGATCACCCTTGGCCCGGTTTCGGCCGTTATAACCGCCGTCGGCTCCAGTGCCTGGAGCAAGGTCCTCGAGATGGGCCACGTCGTCATCTCGTTCAATGGCGCCAGTGAGGCCGAAAGGCCGGGCGAGATCTGTGCATCGCAGGTCGACACGCAAGCGCTCGTGGCCGCCCTGAAAACAGACGCGATCATCACCATCGCCGCCTGAAAGCATCCGCGCCCCAGCCGGTCTGGCTTTGGCGCCCAAAAAAGCAGAGTATTTGCCATGGAACGCTCGACCATCGTCAGAGTGCATGAAGGTTTGCACGCCCGTCCCGCCACGCGCTTCGTCAAGCTCGCCAAGGCTTTCGAATCCGACGTCGAACTGGTCAAGGACGGCAAGGCGGTCAGCGCCAAGAGCTCGGTCAAGCTGATGCTGTTGGCGGTCAAGGAAAACCAGGAAGTCACCGTGCGGGCGAACGGCGCCGATGCCATCGAGGCGATCGAGGCGCTGATCGGCTATCTCGAGAACCCCAAGGCGGGTCTCGACGACGACGAAGCCCACGCCCCGGCGAATGACGCAGGCAAGGAAGCGGCGCCTGCGTCCCAATCCGCGCCGGCGGCACCAGCCGAAGCGAATGGTTTGCGTGGTGTCGCCGCAAGCGAGGGCGTTGCCGTCGGGCCGGCATTCGCGCATTTCCCGCCTGACATCGCCGGACAGGGCCGCATGTTGCAAGCCGATGAGATCGCCGGCGAAATCGACAGGTTCCGCGCCGCCGTCGCCGCTGTCCAGGCGCGTATGGATCGGGCGCTGGCGCAGGATAGTCTGTCGGCCGGTGACAGGGGCATCGTGGCGGCGCTCAGGGATATCGCGGCCGACGACAGCCTGACCGGCGAGGCCGAGAAGGCGATCAAGGGCGGCAATGACGCGGTCTCGGCCATGATTACCGCAGCTTCCACCATCGCCGCCGATTTCAGCGCCGTCGACGATCATTACCTCAATGCGCGGGCGGACGATGTCCATGCAGTCGGACGGCAGATCTGCCTGGCGCTGCTGGGCCAAGACGACGTCGGCCTCGAAAATATTTCGCAAGGTGCGATCCTGATCGCCGACGACATCGGCGCCTGGGACCTGGCGCGTGCGCCGCTGAAACGCATCGGCGGCGTGGTGTGCGGCCATGGCGGCGCCACTTCGCACATCGCCATCATCGCTCGCTCGCATGGCATTCCGGCGGTACTGGGCCTTGGCGACCGGATCAATGCCTTGCGCACGGCGCAAGAAGTAGCGCTCGACGGCAATACCGGCCAGGTGATCATCGATCCCGATGCGGCGACACGCGCCGATTTCGCCAGCCGGGTCGAAGCGGCGGCGAAGGAACGTGCCGGCCTGGCCGCCTTCAAGACGGTGACGCCGAAGCTGGCGGACGGCAAGGTGATCGAAGTCGCGGCCAATATAGGCTCGCTCGAGGAGATCGAGGCGGCGCAGGAAGCCGGCGCCATGGGTGTCGGCCTGTTCCGCACCGAGCTCCTGTTCATGCGTCACATGCACCTGCCGTCGGAAGACATGCAGGCCGAGACCTATGCGGCGCTGGCCAAGGCCTTCGCGCCTTATCCGGTCATCGTGCGCACGCTCGACATCGGCGGCGACAAGCCGATTGCCGGCATCGAGTTTCCCGACGAGGAAAATCCGTTCCTCGGCTGGCGCGGCATCCGCATGTGCCTCGACCGGCCCGATATCTTCAAGCGCCAACTCAGGGCGCTGCTAAGGGCCGCCGTACACGGCAACATCAAGGTGATGCTGCCGATGGTTTCCGATCTTGGCGAGGTGCGGCAGACGCGCGTTCTTGTCGACGAATGCGCCGCCGAACTCCAGGCCGAAGGCGTGCCGCACGCGACGTTCGATCTCGGCGTGATGATCGAAACCCCGGCTGCGGTGCTGATCGCCCGGGCACTGGCCAAGGAGGTGGCTTTCTTCTCGATAGGCACCAACGACCTGACCCAGTACATCATGGCCGCCGACCGGCTCAACCCGACCGTTGCGAAGCTCAACGACGTCACCAATCCAGCCGTCATGTCTGCGATCGAACTGACGGCAAGGGCCGGCGTCGCCGCCGGTATCATGGTGGGCATGTGCGGCGAGGCGGCGGGCCGGCCGGATCTCATCCCCGCCTTCCTGGAGATGGGTCTCACCGAACTGTCGATGAGCCCGGCCTCGATTCAGCGCGCCAAGAAGACGATCACGGCGATGGCGGCCGGGGAGTAGCCCTGCGGCCGCTCTGTTTTCTGGAACTGCGCCAGGAGGCCTTATGGCAAATGCGCAAGCAAGGTGGCGAAGACAGGTGTCAATTCATCGGCCGGGCTCGTTTTGGCGCAGGCCTGGATGATACGGTCGCGGCGGATATCGGCGGCCAGGATCGCGATTTCCAGCATGTCGGGCTCCGGCGCATCGTTGCGGCCGTTTGTCGCCAGCCCGCAGGCCAGGACGACCGGCCCCAGGCAGCTTATGTCGAGCGCCCTATCACTCATTGCCGTCGCTTCCGGGGCGGTGTCATCAAAACGGATCGGGCGATGGCCGAGGCACTCGATCAGCAACGCCGAACACGTCGCCGCGATCGCCTGCAGTCCAGCACCAGGCGCGGCCAGCGCAGCCAACAAATCGCCATGGCGCCTGCGCATGGCCGCGTGGACGGCGGCGAACCCGGCTTCATGGATACGGGCATGGTCGATCTTCAGCCCGGCAAGCACCGCCTTGGTCAGATAATACATGTCGCGCCGGAACAGGCGCTCGGCGCTCAATTGCTGGTCTTCGTCCCCTGCCGGGAAATAGGTGCCGAGGCCTTTTACGGTCGTTCCGTCGACCCTTATCGGACGTTCATGCGGGACGAAGGATTCGGCGATCGACAGCGCTTCGTCGACGGCACTCGCGGCATGGCTGAGCAGGCCTTCGATGCCTTTGCCCGGAAACGGCGGCAGATGGCTGGTCGCTTCGTGCAGCAGGCTGGCCTCGCTGGCGCCGTCATGGCGGCTCTGGCGGATGATGTCACGGACTTCCCGCAGCCGGTCCTTGAGGTTGACGCGGACATCTTCGGAGATTTGTCGGAGCATCGCGGTTCGCCTCGAATGTGCCGTGCGGAGCCACCTGCAATGGCCGGCCCACCGACTCTACATTGTTCCTATCGATTGGTAGATCAATAGGCGATACTAGACCAGCACGCAGAATCGGCGACGGCGCGCGCGTCCGCCGCCGCGGGGGAGGGATCATTTGGCCAGGGGACGACAAACCGACGAAAGGCGGGCCGACGAAAGGCGGGCAGGAGCCGAAGCGACCGAGCAGGTCGTCAGCGAGAGCCGGACGGACCGCCTCAGGATCCGCGCCGCCTGGATGTATTTCGTCGAGCAGATGACGCAGAACGAGATCGCCGACGTGCTTGGGGTCGGCCGTGTCACCATCGTGCGCATGCTGGCGGAGGCGCGGTCGCGCAACGAGGTCAAGATCACCATCGAGAGCGAGCTTCTGGAGATCGTGCGGCTGGAACGCGCGCTCGAAAAGACCTTCGGCCTGCAGCAGGCGCTGGTGGCGCCGCTGACAGCGGCCAATGCCGACCCGATCCCGGCAATCGCCGCCAAGACCGGCATGTTCCTGTCCGATGCGATGAAGTCCGGCATGCAGGTCGGCGTCGGCTGGGGCAATACGCTGTTCCACACCTTGCCGTTCATCAGCGCCAAATCGCTGACCGATTTCAAGGTGATTTCGCTGCTTGGCGGCGTCGGCATCGCACGCCGGACCAACCCGGCCGAGTTCGCCTGGCGCTTCGCCCAAATCTTCCAGGGCGACGGCTATCTGATGCCGACGCCGGCCGTCGTCGACAGCGTCGAGACCAAGATCGCGCTGGTCGAACGTTGCGGTCTGCAGGAGGTTTTTGAAATGGCCGACGCGCTCGATGCCGTTCTGCTGAGTGTTGGCGGCATCGCTTCAGCCACCACCTTCTCGCGCGGCGGCTTCCTCAGGGAAGCGGACCGGGAGGCGCTGCTGGCGCGCGGCGCCGTCGGCGACCTCCTGTTCCATTTCTACGACCGCAATGGCGATCTGGTCGACCATCCCGTCAACAACCATGTGATGTCGGTGAACGTCGACCGGCTGCGCAAGGCGCCGATCCGCATTCTGACCTCCGGCGGCGCGGAAAAGACCGATGCGCTGCTCGGCGCCATGAACCTGATTGTGCCGACAATCCTGATCACCGACGAGGAAAGCGCAAGACGGATGCTGGAAGCGGTCAGCGAAAGCTGAACGAATTCGTGGTGTAATCCGGCCGGGCCTTGTGTTCGTCGAAAACAGCGGCAAGGTCAGGCGTGCCGGCCAGTATTCCACCCAGCACCAGCGCCGTTGCGATTCCGACACCATTGCCGCCTGCAACATCGTGTTCGACACTGTCGCCGACGCAGATCACGCTGCCGTGCTCTGGTTCGCCGGCCAGTGCGAGTGCCGCCTCGAAGATCGCCGGATAGGGCTTGCCGATGCGGGTGACACCGCCGCCCAGGGTTTCGTAGAGATCGGCGATCTCGCCGGCGCCGAAGCGAGGTCCGACCGCCGTCAGCATGATCTTGTCGGGATTGGTGCAGAAGCACGGTACTTGCCGCGCCGCCGCCGGGGCGAGCAGCCGGCGATAGTGGTCGAGGTCGTGGCGGTCCCCCTCGCTGGCCGAAATCAGCACCAGTTCGGCGTCTTCGCCAGCCTCCGCCAGCCCGAAGGGCAAGCCTTCGATCGCGCTGCGGTCGCCGTCGCGGCTGATCAGCAGGCACCTCGTGCCGGACCGCAAGGCTCCGGTCGCCGCCATCTCGTGGAAACGTCGCCACGCCACCTCGCCGGAGGACACGAAATGGTCCCAACTGCCGGCCTCGAAGCCAAGCTTCAGCAGGCGTGCCTCGTTGGGCCGGGCGCGCTTGCCGGAATTGGAGATCAGCACCACGGTCTTGCCGGCGCGCTTCAGCGTGGACAGTGCCGCCACCGCGCCGGGATAGGGAGCCTGCCCGTCATGCAGCACGCCAAACTGGTCGAGCAGGAAGACCTGATAGCGTTCCGCCAGCGGCCCGATGCCGTCGAGACGTTCGAGCTTTTTCGTATTCATAGAAGCCCTGCCTCGCTTGCGCCTTTCAGCGCCAGCCGCGCCGTACCCGCGGCGGCCTCGTCCGACAATGCCGGCAGGAACGCGACGCCGAGCTTGCGCTGCCGGATCGCGCTCCACACCGGGTTAGCGGCGCCGCCACCGACGCTGCGAATGGAGGTCAGGGCCGGCGCGCCAAGTTCGGCCAGCCTGCTGTAACCAAGCGCCTCAATCGCCGCCATGCCCTCGAACATCGCCTTGAGGTAGTCGGCATCGTCAGCGGGCCGTGGGGTGAGACGCGGCGCCAAGGCCGGATCGGCCACGGGAAACCGTTCGCCAGCCGTACCAAGCGGATAGTAGTCGAGGCCGGTCTCGGTCGTGGGGTCGATGATCGCGCTGAGTTCGATGATCCGCGCGAGCGGAAAATGCTGCGCCAGCACCTTGCCGCCGGAATTCGAGGCGCCGCCCGCCAGCCACACATCGCCGAGCCGATGGCTGTAGATGCCGAAGCGCGGCGCCGAGATCGGCCGTTCGGACAGGATCTTGATGGTTAGCGAGGAGCCCAAAGCGGTGACGCCGTCGCCGGCCGCGGTGGCGCCCGTCGCCAGGAACGAGGCACAGCCGTCCGTGGTGCCGGCAACCACGACCACATCGCGCGGCAGGCCGAAAAGCTCCGCGGCGGCCGCGGTTAGCGTGCCGGTGACATCGCCCGGTTCGACGACATCAGGCAGCAGGTCCATGCGCATGCCGGTGGTCGCGATCCAGTCCGGCCAGCGGCGGGCCTCGACATCATAGCCGGTCTTGAGCGCATTGTTCTCGTCGCTGACGCCGAAGCGTCCAGACAGGTTGCCGGCGATCCAGTCGGCCTGGTGCAGCACGGCCGCTATGCCGGGCTGATGCTGGAGCCGCAAGGCTTTGGCGAGGCCGGAAGTCGCTCCGTGGGCGGCGCTCGCTGCCGGCGCCTCACGGGCGACCATGGCCAGGATGTCGGCGTCATCGATCTTGTCGTTGTACATCAGTGGCTCGGCCAGCGGCCGCCCATCGATGTCGACCGGCAGCAGCGTGCCCGACGTGCCGTCGACGGCGACGGCCCGGATCGCGGCGCGGTCAATGCCCGAAAGCAGATCCGCCAGCGCCGCCTGGATCGCTTGCCACCAAGTCCGGGGATCACGGGGGTTCTGGCCAAATCTGTCGAGTGGCACTGCGGATTGGCCGGCGATGGAAAAATCCTGACGCATGGCGACGGCCCGGGCGCCGGAGGTGCCGATGTCGATGCCGACGACAAGTGGCGTCATGTCGTCCGTCCCCTGTTAGGCCGTGCTGGCGGCGTTTAGCTTCTGGCGATACTGCTCGGCGTCCCAGTTGACCAGATCGTCATTCTCGGCGGCGGTGAGATAGTTCAGCCGCGCCTTGCCATCGACGCGCGCGGTCACGTCGGCGAGGCAACGCTGCATGGCGTCGGCACCGGCGCTGGCGTCGCCGCGCATCAGCACGCCGGCGCGGGGAAACAGGATTGCCACGGGCGCCGCGCCGACCCGCGCGATGACGCCGGCCACGTCCTCGCCCGGTTTCGCAACGACCGAGCCCTGGCCGAGGAAGATGACATGGTCCGGATAGAGGCTGCCGGCTTCGGCCATCTCCAGGCTTTCCGCATCGAGCGCGACCGCGTGCGCTTCGACATCCGACGGCAATCGGTAGTCGCCGGCCAGCGCCGTCAAGGCGGCGATATCAGGTGCTGCGGTCGTGCGCGGCTGCCGCGCCAGCAGCGACCGGACGCGATGCAGCAAGGCTTCCGCCGCGGCGACGGTTTCGGCGGCGACCACCAGCCCGTGATTGCCAAGGATGAGCACGTCGACCCCCGGCCGCAATTTCTCGGCAATGCCGCGGGCGAGCGGTAGGCCTGGCCGGAAATAGGGCACCCAGGCCCATTCGATGTCGCCCAGCCGCCTGGCGACCTCGGCCTCGCCATCGGCTTGGACGGCAAGCGAAATCGTGTCGACGCAGTGGACATGCAGAACCACGCGTTGCGGCATCAAGGCATGCACCGTGGTCTCGATCGACGGGCGCAGGCCACGCGGATTGAGGTCTTCGATGGCGAAGGCCTGTGGTTTGTCGGCGGCTGGATCACGCTGCTCGACGGCCTTGAGCAGCGGTGCCATCGCCACCGGCACCATGATGTCGTCGCTGAGGGCATCCTTCAGCCAGGTTCCCGAGGCCTTGATCCACAGCGTGTCGCCGGCCTTGAACGAGGTGTTGCCGCCCGCCGCCTGTGTCATATGCGGGTTCAGTCCGATGCTGGTCGAAAGCGCCCGCAAGGCGGCCAGTTCCTGTGCATCAGCTTGGGTTGCCATGGCCCTTTTCTCCAGCGCTCGCACAAAATCCCGTCGTCGGGACCGGTGTTGGCGATGGTATCGCAGATGTGAGTGATCTGCGTCAATGCTGATCTACTATCGTCAAATCAGCTTGCAATCCGACTAATGTTGAGTAAGTTACACCAATTGCCACGAAAAATGCGTCAGGGAGGAAGGTTGAACGACCTCGGCCGCCAGCGTCAGATCATCGAATTGCTGCGGGACCGCCCGTTCGCCTCCGTGCGCGAGTTGCAGGAGCGGCTCGGTGTCTCGGCGGCGACGGTCAGGCGCGATATCGACCGAATCGATGAGGCCGGTGAAGCCCGCAAGGTCTATGGCGGTATCTCGGCACTCGACGGCGCTTCGCATGCGGGCGTCGCCTATGCCCGACCCTATGACGAGAACCGTGACCTTGCCGTCGAGGCCAAGCGGCAGATCGCGGCGGTCGCCGCGACCATGGTACGCGATGGCGATGCCGTCATCGTCCATGGCGGCTCGACCTGCTTTCATCTCGGCGTCAAGCTCGCCGACCGCAACATCCGGCTCTACACCAACTCGATGCCGCTCGCGGCCTATCTCAGCGATCATGGCCATTGCAGCCTGACGGTTGCCGGCGGCGACCTGCACCGCGAGCCAGGCATCATCCATTCGCTGACCCAGGCAACGCCGTTCTATGCCTCGAAATTCTTTCTCGGCACGCAAGGCCTCAACCAGGAAGGGCTGCTGGAATCGCATCCGCTGCTGGTGCGCTCCATCGTCGACCTCAGCCTCTGCGCCGATCAGATCGTGGTGCTGGCCGATAGCCGCAAACTGTCGATCCACGCCCGCAATGTCGCGCTGCCCCTGTCGCGCATCGGCACGCTGGTCACCGATGACGGGCTCTCCGATGCCGATGCGCGCATGCTGGAGGATGCCGGCGTCATGGTGCGGATTGCTTCAACCTCGGGAGCCCTCGCGTGAACGTGGCGGTGCTCGACTTCGGCAAGACCAATTCGAAGCTGTTCGTCTTCGGCCAGGACGGACGCATCCTCGACGAGCGCCGCACGCAGCCGAAATGGACGCGACAAGGCGGTTTCAGCGTACTCGACGATGCCGCCCTCCATGGCTGGGCGTTCGGTGCCGTCACCGACGCGGTCGAGAGCCACGGCGTGGGAGGAGTGATGGTGTCGGGCCATGGCTGCACCTTCGCCCTTGTCGACAAGGCGCTGACCCATCCGATCCTCGACTACGAGCAGGAGCCGCCGGCCGAAATCGCGGCGCGGATCGACCGCCGTATCCCGGATTTCGCCGAGACGTTCTCTCCCCGCCTGCCGCTCGGCTTCAACTATGGCCGTCACATGCTGTGGCTGCAGGAAGTCGATCCCAACACGTTCGCGGCGGCGAAATGGTTCCTCGGCTATCCCCAGTACTGGAGCTGGCGTCTCGGCGGCCTGCCGGTCTGCGAGGTGTCCTATCTCGGTTGCCATTCGCATTTGTGGGCGCCGCGCGAACGTGATTTTTCCTCGCTGGTCGACGCCGAAGGCTGGCGCGGCCAGATGCCGGCTTTCGAACGCGCCGGCGCCGTCATCGGCGAGCAGCGCTTCGGCAGTACCGGGCGATCGATCGCTATCCACAACGGCGTCCACGACTCCAATGCGGCGCTGTACGCCTATCGACGGCAAGGGCTTGGACCGCTGACCGTCGTGTCGACCGGCACCTGGGTCGTCGTACTCAATCCCGACTGTCCGCTCGAAGCGCTCGACCGCGACCGCGACATGCTGGTCAATGTCGATGTCGACGGCGGTCCGGTGCCGACCATCCGTTTCATGGGCGGGCGCGAATTCGCCGTCATCAGCGGCGGCTGGCAAGGCCCGATCCCGCATGGCCCGATACAGCAGGCGATCGATGCCAGCCTCATGGCGCTGCCGAGCTTCGCTCCGGGCGGGCCGATGCCGGATCGCCCTGGCCGGCTGGTCGGGCGCACGCCCGATGCCGGTGAACGCGCGGCGGTGGCGCTGCTTTACGTGGCGCTGATGATCGATCTCTGCCTCGACCTCAGCCATTCCGATAATACCGTCATCGTCGATGGCGGACTGAACACTGGCGGCCTGCTCGCCGGGCTGCTGGCGCAGCTGCGTCCCGGTCAGGCCTTCCTGCAAGGTGCCTCGCTGGAAGGCAGCGCCACGGGCGCCGCGGCGCTCGCCTTCGGGAGCGTGGGCCGAGACTTCGCTGCCGAGCCGCCGGAGCCGGTGCAGGCGACACAATTCGGCGGCCTCGCCGGCTATCGCGACACCTGGCGCGATCGCGTTGCCGGGCATGATAGCGCCGCCAAGACGGCAGCGGGTGCGCGATGAGCGCGGCAGTCCGGACGCTAGCGGCGCGCCAGCCGGTGCTGGAGATGCGCCACATCTCCAAGACCTTTGGCGCGATACGCGCCCTGCAGGACGTCTCGCTCAGCGTCCACGCAGGCGAACTGCACGCGCTGATGGGCGAGAACGGCGCCGGCAAGTCGACGCTGATGAAGGTGCTGTCCGGCGCCTATCGGCCGGATCCCGGCGGTGAGATCCTGATCGATGGCGCGCCCGCCGCGACCGGCGATCCGATCAAGGCGCGCGCCGCCGGCATCGCGGTGATCTACCAGGAACTGTCACTGGCGCCGAATCTGACGGTGGCGCAGAACATTTTCCTCGGCAACGAGCCGCGCCGGTTCGGCGTCGTCGACCGCGACCAGTGCAACCGGCGCGCCGCCGAGATCGTCGACCGGCTCGGTGTCTCCTTCTCGGCGCGTGCCCTGGTTTCCAGCCTGTCGCTCGGCGAGCGCCAGCTGGTCGAGATCGCCCGGGCGCTGTCGACCAACGCGCGCATCATCGTCATGGACGAGCCGACCACGTCGCTGACCTCGCGCGAGACCGACCGCCTGTTCGAGGTGATCGCGACGCTGAAAGCGCAAGGGATTGCGATCATCTACATCAGCCACCGCATGGAGGAGGTCTACCAACTCGCCGACCGCGTCAGTGTGCTGCGCGACAGCGGCTATGTCGGCACGCTCGATCGCGCCGACCTCAACGCGTCGCGCCTGGTCTCGATGATGGTCGGCCGCGATCTCTCCGCCTTCTACAAGAAGGATCATCGCCCGCCCGACGAGAAACGCGCCGTCGCGCTCTCGGTGCGCGGCATGTCCGACGGGCGTCTGCTGAAGAACTGTTCGTTCGACCTCCATCACGGTGAGGTGCTGGCACTGGCAGGCCTCGTCGGCTCGGGCCGCACCGAGCTTGCCAGGCTGATCTTTGGCGCCGACAAGCGCAGCGCCGGCACGATGGAACTCGACGGCAAGCCGGTGACCATCGGCTCGCCGCGCGAGGCGCTCGACGCCGGCATCGCCTATCTCACCGAGGACCGCAAGGAACTCGGCCTGTTCCTCGACATGTCGATTTCGGACAACATCAGCATGGGCGTGCTGGCCAGGGATGCGCGAGCCGGCGGCTTTCGCGATTTCACCGCCGCCGACAGGAGAGCGGCAAAGGCCATTGCCGACCTGTCCATCCGCACCGGCTCGGCACAAGCCAATGCCGGCTCGCTGTCGGGCGGCAACCAGCAGAAGGTGCTGCTCGCGCGCCTCTTGGAGACCGAGCCGAAGGTCGTCATCCTCGACGAGCCGACCCGCGGCGTCGATGTCGGCGCCAAGTCGGAAATCTACCGGCTGATCGACAATCTCGCCAACAAGGGCATCGCCATCCTGATGATCTCCAGCGAATTGCCCGAGGTGATCGGCGTCGCCGACCGCGTGCTGGTGATGCGCGATGGCGCGATCGCTGGCGAGGTGACGGCATCCGAAGGCGAGCCGCTTCGCCAGGAAGCGATCATGGAACTTGCGACGGGAGCGTCTCAGCGATGACAGACAGGACGACCGGGACGAAGAGCGTGGATCAGGCGGCGGTCAGAAGCCGGCGGCTGCGCACCGCGCTTGCGGCGCTTGGCATGCTGCCGGTGCTGGTGCTGCTGGCCGCCGGCTTCCAGTTCATCAATCCGCGCTTTCTGACCGGCACCAACCTGCTCATCGTCACGCAACAATCGTCGATCAACATCGTGCTTGCCGCCGGCATGACCTTCGTCATCCTGACCGGCGGCATCGACCTGTCGGTCGGCTCCATTCTCGCCGCCTCGGCGATGGTGGCGGTGCTGGTGTCGCTGGTGCCGGACTGGGGCCTGCTCGGCGTGCCGGCGGCCATCCTGGTCGGTTTCGGTTTCGGGCTCATCAACGGGCTGCTGGTCGCCTATATCAGGCTGCCGCCGTTCATCGTCACGTTGGGTTCGCTGACCGCCGTACGCGGCGTTGCCCGCCTGCTCGGGCAGGACACGACGGTGTTCAACTCCGACCTGCCGTTCGACTTCATCGGCAACGGTTCGGTGCTCGGCATCCCCTGGCTGGTCATCATCGCGCTATCGGTGGTGGTGCTGTCCTGGCTGGTGCTGAAGCGCACCGTGCTCGGCACCTGGATCTACGCCGTCGGCGGCAATGCCGAGGCAGCCAGACTGACCGGTATCAAGGTGCCGCTGGTGCTGCTCTTCGTCTACGGCGTTTCCGGCCTGCTCGCCGGTCTCGGCGGCGCGATGTCGGCGGCCCGGCTCTACGCCGCCAACGGCTTACAACTCGGGCAGAGCTATGAACTCGACGCCATCGCCGCCGTCATCCTCGGCGGCACCAGCTTCGTCGGCGGCGTCGGGTCTATCTGGGGCACGCTGATCGGCGGTCTGATCATCGCGGTGCTGTCCAACGGGCTCATCTTGGCCGGTGTCTCTGATATCTGGCAGTACATCATCAAGGGATTGGTCATCATCGTGGCGGTCGCCCTCGACCGCTACCGGCTCCAGGCAGGGGCGAGAACGTGAGTGACCTGGTCGCCGGCATTAAAGACCGGCTTGTAACGCACCGTGAGAGGCGCGGGGCATCAGGAGGAAGTAAGCGTAATGAAGACCATCGCCAAACTGCTCTGCGGCGCCGCCCTCGCGGCCGTCGCCATCGTGCCGGCATCGGCCAAGGACCTCAACAAGGTCGGCATCTCGGTCGGCCTGCTCGGCAACCCCTTCTTCGTCGCGACCATCAAGGGCATCGAGGATGCGGCCAGGAAGATCAATCCGAAGGTCGAGGTGACGTCGGTGTCGGCCGACTATGACCTCAACAAGCAGGTCTCGCAGGTCGATTCCTTCATCGCCGCCGGCGTCGACGTGATCATGCTCAACGCGGTCGACGCCAAGGCAATCGCTCCCGCGGTGAAGAAGGCGCAGGCCGCCGGCATCGTCGTCGCCGCCTTCGACGTTTCGGCACCGGGCGCCGACGTCACTGTGATGACCAACAACGTCAAGGCCGGCGAGGAAGCCTGCCAATACCTGGTCGACCACACCGGCGGTAAGGGCGACTACGTCATCCTCAACGGACCGGCGTCTTCGTCGATCCTGGAGCGGGTGAAGGGCTGCAAGAACGTGCTTGCCCAGCATCCCGACATCAAGATCCTGTCCGACGACCAGAATGCCGAAGGCTCGCGTGACGGCGGCCTGAAAGTGTTCCAGTCGCTGCTCACTCGTTTTGACAAGATCGACGCGGTATTCGCCATCAACGATCCGACGGCGATCGGCGCCGAACTCGCCGCCAAGCAGCTCAACCGTTCCGAGTTCGTCTTCACGGCAGTCGATGGCGCACCCGATATCGAGAAGGAACTGGCGTCCGGCAAATCGATGATCAAGGCCTCGGCCTCGCAGGATCCCTATGTGATGGCCGGCCAATCGCTGACCATGGCGGCCGATCTGCTGGCCGGCAAGAAGCCCGCTGAGCCGACGGTGCTACTTGACCCGAAGCTGATCACGGCCGAGAACCTGAAGGATTACAAGGGCTGGACCGCGGCCCGCTAAGCCTCCCACGGCTGGTGCGGCCGGGGTGATCCCGGCCGCACCCATTCTCATCCCATCTCAATGCCGGAGACGATCATGTCGCGCATCGGAATCCATTCCTTCGTCTGGTCGGCAAGCTCGGCGCAGGGCGAGCTTGAACGCACGCTGGCCAATACCAAGAAGGCCGGGTTCGACCTGATCGAATTCTCCTATCTCGACCCCGCCAATGTCGATATCGGCGCGCTTGCCAAACGCATTGCCGCTCTTGATCTCGGCGTCGCGATCAGCATTGGATTGCCTGGAGATGGCGATATTTCGAGCGCCGACAAGGCGATCGCCGCGCGCGGCGTCGAGATCCTCAACGACACCATCGCGCTGACGCGCGATCTTGGCGGCCGCAAGGTCGCCGGCATTCTGTCGACCAGCCATGGGCTGCAGGTCGAGGCGCCGACACGCGATCAATGGAACCGCAGCGCGGCAACGCTGGCAAAGGTCGCCGAGACGGCGAAGGCCGCCGGCGTCACGCTCAACCTCGAAATCGTCAATCGCTTCGAGAGCAACCTGCTCAACACCGCCGCGCAGGGCCTCGCCTTCATCGAGGACACCGGGTCGGACAACATCTTCCTGCATCTCGACACCTTCCACATGAACATCGAGGAGGCCGATGTCGGTCTCGCCATCCGCCACGCGGCGGCCAAGATCGGCTATGTCCATATCGGCGAGAGCCATCGCGGCTTCCTCGGCACCGGCAACATCGACTTCGCCGGAATATTCGATGCGCTGACCGCCATCGGCTACGCCGACGACCTCAGCTTCGAATCCTTCTCCTCGGAGATCGTCGACGAAAACCTGTCGAAGAAGACCGCCATCTGGCGCAATCTGTGGACCGACAATATGGCCCTCGCCAAGCACGCGCGCGCCTTCATCGGCCTCGGGCTGGAGACGGCGCAACGCAGGGCGGAGTTGGTCTCGGCACGGCACAAGCCATAGCACTCGAAGTCGGCGGGCAGCGGGCGGGTCATGCCCGGATGCGCAGCCGCACCTGTTTCGCATGGCACGGCATTGCTCCCGTCATGTGCATCGGCTATCCGATCGCGAACACACGAAGCAAACGGAGCCCGACATGACGAACAAAACCATCTTCAAATTCGGCGCGGTCGAGCACGCGGAAGCCGGCGATCTGCCTGGCTGGATCGTGGTCGAGGGCCAGCCGACCATGCAGACCGCCGTCCAGCACACGACAGAAGACGGCAAGGTGATATCCGGAACCTGGCGGGCGTCGCCCGGCACCTATCATGCGACCTACACAGACTATGAGTTCGTGCACATGATCGCCGGCCGCATCATCATCACGCCCGACGGCGGCACGCCGGTCGAAGTTGGCCCCGGCGACGCCTTCGTGGTGGAAGCCGATTTCAAGGGCACCTGGAAGATCATCGAGCCGGTGACCAAGCATTTTGTCGTCCGGGTCCGCTGAGCCGGCCTGATCGCATCCGAAGCATGAAAAATCCCGCCATGGTTCGCCATGGCGGGTGAGCACGGCCAGCTTTGCGCACATTGCGGCATAGCTACGCGCCCCCCGCCACTTCGCTCTACCTGCTCCGCCATCGAACGGGTTTGCTCCCCGCATGCATCTCCGCACCTGAGGTCTCTGCCGCTTCCGGTTGTGGAACATTCAGCCGGCGCCGGCGTTCTTACCTCACGCTGTCTTTCAGAGATGCAATGCAGTCGCGCGCGACTGGCTTTCGAGGCACTACCATGGCCCGCAACCCACAAAGCACCGCAAGTATAGCCGGCCATCCGATCCATCCCATGCTGATCCCGTTCCCGATCGCTTTTTTCGTCGCCACCTTCGTTTGCGACCTGATCTTCTGGCGAACGGGCAGTCCGGGATGGGTCACCGGTAGTCTTTGGTTGCTCGGGGCGGGTTTGATAATGGCCGCCTTGGCAGCTCTTGCCGGGCTGACCGATGTCTTGGGCGATGTTCAAATCCGCAATCTGCGTGACGCGTGGCTCCACGCTGGCGGCAATGTGGTCGTCGTCCTGATCGAACTCTACAATTGGTATTCGCGCTATGCCCATGGCGAGACGGCGGTGATGCCCACCGGCCTTGTCCTCTCGCTGATCGTGGTTCTCATCCTTCTGTTCACGGGTTGGAAGGGATGGGAAATGGTCTACCGTCATCGCGTCGGTGTCGCCGATGGCTCAGACGAAGTGCGCTGACTCTGCGCGGACTATCCTTCGGGGCTGGCAGGTGCCCTTGAGCACGACAGGGGCCGTCCGGCCTAGTCGATAGAGCCGCACGAGGGGGCGGCTATAGGCAACGGGTCGCCCATTGCCGGAACATGCCCAGGGCCTATATCCCCTAGCAAATTTGTGATCGGCCCGACCCCGGAATTATCCGCCCCACTAGTGGTGTTCCGCTACGGTCGTGCCTTCCGCAGCCAGAGGATGCCCATATGAAAAGGTTCAATCCCACGATCAGGCTGACGGCCATGACGGTCTTGATGGGTTTTTATCAAGGCGTGGCAATGGCGCAGATGCCGGCGCAGCAGCCGGATGCAAAATCATTCAAGCTTGGCAAGCTCGACATCGTTGCACTGCACGACGCCCAGTTCGTCAAACCCAACGATGGCAAGACCTTCGGCCTCGATCACAGCCCCGCGGAAGTCGGCGAACTGCTCAAGGCGGCGGGGGCGCCGACCGATACCATCACGCTGAGCGTTGACGCCCTGCTGGTCAAATCGAAGACCAGTGTCGTGCTGATCGACACCGGTGTCGGCGGCGCGCTGCAGGACAGCCTGGCCAAGGCCGGTGTCAAACCCGGTGACGTTAACGAGATATTGATCACCCATTCTCATCCCGATCACATCGGAGGACTGGTCAAGGACGGCAAACTGGCTTTTCCCAATGCCACGGTAAGGATGTCGGACGTGGAGTGGGATTTTGCCAAGTCCAACAAGGATGCGGCCGATATCGTCAGTGTCATCGCCGACCATGTGAAACCATTCAAGGCCGGCGTCCAAATTGCGCCTGACATCACGTCGGTAGCGCTCAAGGGCCATACACCTGGCCATGTCGGCTACCAGATCAAATCCGGAAAAGAACGGCTGTTCGATATTGGTGACACGGTGCACAGCTCAATCATCTCGCTCGCCAAGCCGGACTGGGCCTTGGCCTTCGACAGCGACAAGCCGGAAGCGGAGCAGAACAGGGCCAAGACCCTGACGACGCTGGCCGAGGACCACGAGATGATCTTCGCACCACACTTCCCGTTCCCGGGTGTCGGGCAGATCGAGAAGGACGGCGACCACTTCAAATGGGTGCCAAGCGACAAGCCTCGGTAGGGATTGCTTCAGGCAATGGAAATGCCAGCCGCTTGAACCTGAGTGGTGATCCCGACAGGAATCGAACCTGTGACCTACAGATTAGGAATCTGCCGCTCTATCCTACTGAGCTACGGGACCACGCGGCCCGACACATAGCCGCTTCGGACCGTTTCGCCAAGAGGGCCGGCCGAACGCAATTCGGCCGGCGTTTTTACTGACCGGCCTCAGGCGGCTAGCGCCGTCTCCGCCAGTTTCACCCAATAGCTCATGCCGTGCGGGATGGCTTCGTCGTTGAAGTCATAGGCCGGGTTGTGAAGACCGGCGGTCTCGCCATTGCCGATGAAGATGAAGGCGCCGGGCCGGGCTTCCAGCATGTAGGAGAAATCCTCGCCGCCCATCACCGGCTGGATCGCGCGGTGCACCTGGGCATCGCCCGCCACGTCGGCGGCCACATCGCTGGCGAAGACCGTCTCATCCGCATGGTTGAACGTCACGGGGTAGTTCGCGTCGTAGTCGACTTCGATCGTCGCGCCATAGGCGGTAGCCAGCCCCGCGCAGATCGCCCGGATACGCTCTTCCGATTTCTTGGCCACTTCCTTCTTCAGCGTGCGTACGGTGCCGGCGATCTCGGCCGATTCCGGAATAATGTTGTAAGCGTCGCCCGCGTGGAACTTGGTCACCGACACCACCACGGCCTCGACCGGATCGGTGCTGCGCGAAGCGATCGTCTGCAGGGCGCCGACCAGCTGGCTGGCGATGACGATCGGGTCGATCGTGCCGTGCGGCATCGCCGCATGGCCGCCTTTGCCTTTCACGGTGATGGTGAATTCGGCCGTCGCCGCCATGATCGGGCCTGGACGGATGGCGAACTGGCCGACCGGCAGGCCGGGCATGTTGTGCATGCCGAACACTTTCGCGATAGCGAAGCGCTCCATCATGCCGTCCTTGACCATCTCGTTGCCGCCGCCGCCGCCTTCCTCCGCCGGCTGGAAGATCACCGCAACGGAGCCGGTGAAATTGCGCGTCTCGGCGAGATATTTCGCCGCGCCGAGCAACATCGCGGTGTGGCCGTCATGGCCGCAGGCATGCATCTTGCCGGGAACGGTCGACGCGTAGGGCTTGCCGGTGATCTCCTTGAGCGGCAGTGCATCCATGTCGGCGCGCAAACCGATCGTGGGGCCTTCCCCCTGACGGCCGCGAATGATGCCGACGACACCCGTCTTGCCGAGCCCGGTCACCACATCGTCGCAGCCAAACTCTTTCAGCTTTTCGGTGACGAAGGCCGCGGTCTTGAAGACATCGAAGTTCAGCTCTGGCGTCTGGTGCAGATGCTGTCGCCAGCCGGCGACTTCGTCCTGCATTTCGGCGGCGCGGTTCAGGATTGGCATGGTGGTTCCATTTCGTTGTTGGTGCAGCCGGCTTCAGCCTGAGGTTTTGCAAATGGGCCGGTGCTTGCAATTGTGCCGCAGGCTTTGCAATTGTGCCCCGGGCTTTGCAATTGTGATTGTCAGGCGCTTTGCCATGTTGGCGTCACATAGGGTAAATAGCACCGCAATAATGCGGTCCGGTTTTTGAGGGTCGGATCCTTATGCTGGCGGTCACGTAACGAAATCTTACGGAGCCAGGGGCAATCAGGGCAAGAGGCGATTTCGGATTCGATCATGCGGCACAGGCATTTCCTCAAACTATTCCCGGCTGGCGCAATCATGCTGTCGGTTCTGGCCGGGTCGGCGCTGGCCAATCCGGTGGTGGTCTTCGACCTGAAGAGCGGCCAGATCCTGCAGCACCAGGATGCGTTCAAGCGCTGGTATCCGGCCTCGCTCAGCAAGCTGATGACCGCCTATGTGACCTTCCGGGCGATCGCGGCGGGGGAAGTCCAGCTCGATTCGCCGATCAAGGTGACCAAACACTCCGCCGGCGAACCGCCGAGCAAGATGGGTTTCAAGCCGGGCTCGGTGATGCGGCTCGACAATGCGCTGAAGATGATGCTGGTCAAGTCGGCCAACGACATCGCCATGGCGGTCGGCGAGAATGTCGGCGGCTCGCAGGCAGCCTTCGCCGAAAGGATGAATGCCGAGGCGGCCAGGCTCGGCATGAACGGCACCCATTTCGTCAACCCGAACGGCCTTTACTCGCCCGACCAGTACACGACGGCCCGCGACCTTTCGATCCTGGTGATGGCGATCCGCCGCGAGTTTCCGCAATATGCGCCGTGGTTCTCGATCGAGGGGCTCGCGGTCGGCAAGAAGGCCATTCCGAACTACAATCTGCTGATCGGCCGGTATCCCGGCGCCGACGGCATGAAGACCGGCTTCGTCTGCCCGTCGGGCTTCAACATGATCGGGTCGGCGACCCGCAACGGACGCACGCTGGTGGCGGTCGTGCTTGGCGAGAAGTCGGCGGTCAGCCGTGCCGAAGCCGCTGCCAAATTGCTCGATCAGGGCTTTGACGCGCCTGCCGCCGGGTCCACCACCGTCACCACGCTCGCGCCTTACGGCGATCTGATCTCGCCCAACGACATGCATGACGAGGTCTGCAAGAAGAAGACGAAGGCGGAGCAGTCCGAGGCGCCGCCGCCGGCCGCCGCCAAGGACCAGCCTAAGTCGCCTTATCGGGAGAAGCTCGATCATGTGCCGACACTGGTTGCCGTCGGCCTTGGCGGCGCCACGGGTCCGGCGCCGAAAGCAATCCTCGACGAGGGCGCGCAGGAATATGCCGATGTGCCGATCCCGGCCTGGCGGCCCGACAAGCCGGTACCCGCCGGCACGGGCCCGAAAGTCGTGGGTGCCGCCGCGCAAGGCGACCAGTCGGCCAAGGTCGCGAATTAGAGCATAATCCAAAAAATCCGGTTTTCGCTGGAGATCATGCTCAAATCAAAAGGCAGAATCAGATGAACGGTTTCCCGATCCCCGTCTCGGTGCTGACCGGCTTCCTCGGCGCCGGCAAGACCACGCTGCTCAACCGGCTCCTGAAGGATCCGGCGCTGGCCGACACCGCGGTCATCATCAACGAGTATGGCGAGGTGACGATCGACCATCTGCTGGTCGAGCAGGCCTCCGACGGCATCATCCAGCTTTCCGACGGCTGCCTGTGTTGCACGGTGCGCGGCGAACTTGTCGACACGCTGGCCGACCTGGTCGATCGGCTGCAGACCGGCCGCATCGCCCGCCTTGCCCGCGTCATCGTCGAGACCACGGGGCTGGCCGACCCGGCACCGGTGCTGCAGTCGATCATGGGCCATCCGGCCCTGGTCCAGGCTTTTCGGCTCGATGGCGTCATAACCCTGGTCGATGCAGTCAACGGCGATACGACACTCGATGCGCATGTCGAGGCGGTCAAGCAGGTCGCGGTCGCTGACCGCATCGTGCTCTCCAAGGCCGACCTGGTCGCCGATCCCGGCGATCTCGAAACGCTGCGGGCGCGCCTGCGGCAGATCAATCCCGGGGCTCGACTGCTTGATGTCGGGGAGACGAAAGCCGGTGTGGCGGTGCTGTTCGACTGCGGCCTCTACAACCCGGCCACCAAGTCCGCCGACGTGCGGCGCTGGCTCGGCGAAGAGGTCGCGCATGATCACGACCATGATGGCCATCATGATCATCATGATCATGCCTATCGCCACGACCAGCGCGTAAAAACCCATTCGCTGGTGCATGACGGGCCGGTGCCGTTTTCAGCCATCGAGATGTTCCTCGATCTCCTGCGTTCCACACATGGCGAGCACCTGCTGCGGATGAAGGGCGTCATCGAACTGCAGGAGGACCCATCGCGGCCGCTGGTCGTGCATGGCGTGCAGAAGATCCTGCATCCGCCGGTGCGGCTGCCATCCTGGCCGGATAGCCAGCGCGGCACGCGTCTGGTGCTGATTACGCTCGACATGCCGGAAGACTATGTGCGCCGGCTGTTCGCTGCCTTCACCAACCGGCCGTCGGTCGACACGCCCGACCGCGTGGCGCTGGAACACAATCCGCTGGCGATCGCCGGACGTTGAGTCTTACGGGCGCTGTTCGCCGCGTTCGACCAGAAAGCGATGGCCATCGGGCATCGCCGCTGTCTCGATCAATTGGTGACCGCTGTCGGCGCAGAATGCCGGAATGTCGATGACGGCCAGCGGGTCGGTGGTCTCCAGCCAGAGCCTGCTGCCGGGCTGCATACCGGCCAGGCGTTTTTTCGCCTTCAGTGCGGGCAAGGGGCAGTTCAGCCCCTTCAGGTCATAGATCGCGGCTTGTTCTAAGTCACGCATATCGTTGACCCAAAACCGCTACGCACTTTTGGTCGACATGCATTGGCCAACTCAGCCGCCGAACATGCCGAGCAGCTTGTTCTTCAGCTTCGTCACGCGGCTCTCATCGGCACTTGCAGCCTGCGTCTCGGCCGCAGGTGCGGCCTCGGTTGGGGCAGCGATGGTCGCGGTGGCGACGGGAGCTTCCTTGGCGGCCTTGGCCGCTTCCTTTGCAGCCACAGCTTGCGCCTTGGCTGCTTCCTTTTCAGCCAACGCCTGTGCCTTGGCTTGCTTGGCGGCCTCGATGGCCGCCAGCCTCTGCTCCTCCGCCTTCTGCTTAGCTGCCTTCTCGGCGTCGAGCGCGGCCATCTTGCGGCCGGCGGGCGAATCGATGCGGCCCATGCGCGCCGTCTCGGTCACCGAACCGTCGGTGTTGAGCGACGGCGGATCGATCGGCACGCGCTCGCCACGAGCCCGGCGCTTCGACCAGTCGGAGACGATGCTGGCTTCCTTGATGCCGGCAATCGTCGGCTTGGGTGGCGGCACGCTGGCCTTGAGCGCGCTGTTGAAGGCCGCGTCATAGGTGCTTTGATAGGCGTTGTAGGCGCTCTTCAGCGAATCCGGCTGCGTGGTCGCCGGGCAGGGGCCGGTCGGATTGAAGATCTGCCCATCGGCGGCCACCTGGTTGAAGACGTAGCGTTTCTCGCAGACGTCGACCTTCGGCGGCACCTTGGTGACCTCGAAATTGTCGTAGCCGACCTTGAGCATCTTCCAGAATTCGTAATTCGGGTCGCTGCGGTAGCGCGCCATATTGGCCGCGGTCATGCGGAACGGAAAAGCCTGGATCTGGAACTCGGTCTGCCCGCCTTGGAAGGCGTCACGACCGAAGGCGTAGATCTGCTCGATCTGTGCGTCGGTCATCGAATAGCAGCCCGATGACGAGCAGGCGCCATGAACCATCAGATTCTGCCCGGTGCGGCCATTGGCACGATCATAGGCGTTGGGAAAGCCGATGTTGAACGACAAATGGTAGTTCGAGCGCGGATTCATCTGCGACGGGCGAACCGTGTAAAAACCTTCCGGCGCCTGGCGGTCGCCTTCCGTGTATTTCGGCCCGAGCTTGCCCGACCATTTGCAGATGTCATAGCTCGCTACCATGTCGTAGCGGCCGTTGGTCTTGGCCTTCCAGATCTCGAGCTTGCCTTCTTCCTTGAAGATGCGCGTCATCACCGAGGAGGTGCGGACCATACCCTTGGCTCTCATGTCGGCAAGGATCTTGTCGGGCAGCGGCTTGTTGGCTTCCGGGGCAAAGTCCTTCATCGACGAATCATTGCAGCCCGCGACGGCTATCGAGGCGGCAAGGACTCCAGTACGTGCAAGCTTGGCAAACATGGGCAAGGCTATGTCTTTTTTCTCGGGCCAATGGCTTCGAAACGGCCAAACCCGCATGCTGAACACCGACGGACCGTAAGCCCGTTAACCTTGAAAATTCCTTACCGCAAGGCTCGGCCAATCTCACGGTGATTTCATTGAACCGAATGGGGCGGCATTTTTGTGGCGAAATTGCTCATCGCCGCCACATTGCCAAGGACAGGGAGCTTCCGCCATCCGTGTTCCGCCGCCCAAGGGCGTCAGAGGCTGCGGCCCATCGCCAGATACTTCTCGCGGCGCTGTTCGCGGAAATCGGTGTTGGCGCCGGCAAATTCCTTCATCGTCTTGGCGATGAGATCGCCGGTCGCGGCAATCACCGTTTCGGGCGCGCGCTGGGCACCTCCCATCGGCTCGGGGATGATGGCGTCGATGATCTTCAGTTCCAGCAGGTCCTGGGCGGTGATCTTCATGTTGGTCGCCGCGTCCTTGGAGCGGGTCGTGTCGCGCCACAGGATGGAGGCGGCGCCTTCAGGCGAAATCACCGAATAGATGGCGTGTTCCAGCATGTAGACGCGGTTGGCGGTGGCGATCGCGATGGCGCCGCCCGAACCGCCTTCGCCGATGATCACCGAGATCGACGGCACTTTCAGGCCAAGGCAGGCCGAGGTCGAGCGGGCTATGGCTTCGGCCTGGCCGCGCTCCTCGGCGCCGACGCCGGGATAGGCGCCGGCCGTGTCGACCAGCGTCAGCAGCGGGATATTGAAGCGATCGGCAAGCTCCATCAGCCGCACCGCCTTGCGATAGCCTTCGGGGCGTACCGAGCCGAAATTGTGCTTCAGGCGGCTCGCCGTGTCCGAACCCTTTTCCTGGCCGAGAATTGCGATGGGTTCGCCGCGAAAACGGGCAAAGCCGCCGACGATCGCCTGGTCCTCGCCGAAATTGCGGTCACCGGCGAGCGGCGTGAAGTCGCTGAACAGGCTCTTGATGTAGTCGACGCAGTGCGGCCGGTCGGAGTGGCGCGCCACCTGCACCTTCTGCCACGGCGTCAGCGCCTTGTAGAGTTCGCGCAGCGCATCGCGCGAGCGCTTCTCGAGCCTGGTGATCTCATCGGCGACATCGACCGCCTCGCCGTTCTCGGCAAGCTTCTTCAGCTCGAGGATCTTGAGCTCAAGATCCTGCACCGGCTTTTCGAAATCGAGGTAGTTGTACATGGTTGGGCGGACCGATGCGTCGGAAGGCAAGACTGCGGAACCATTGAAACCAAGGCTCCGGGCGGTGAAATGTCGTCCTCACATAGCGATATGAGGTCTAGTCGGCAAGCGGATGATGATCGTTGACCAGCCGCACCAGCCGCTCCTCCAGCACATGGGTGTAAATCTGTGTCGTCGATATGTCGGCATGGCCGAGCAGTTGCTGCACGGCCCTGAGATCGGCGCCGTTCTGCAAGAGGTGGCTGGCGAAAGCATGGCGCAGCACGTGCGGTGAGATCTTGGCCGAGGCAATGCCGGCGCGCGCCGCCAATCCTTTCAGATCACGGGCAAAGACCTGGCGCGAGAGATAGCCGCTGTCGGATGCCGCCGGAAACAGGAACGGGCTGTTGGCGAAGGCGGGCAGCTTGGCCCGAGCGCCAAGCCAGCTCCGCATCGCCGCGCGCGCCTTGGCCGACAGCGGCACCATGCGTTCCTTGTCGCCCTTGCCGCGCACCATGAAGAAACGGTCGTCGCGTTGCGCCACCGTCACCGGCAGGCCGACCAGCTCGGAAACGCGCAGACCCGTGGCGTAGAGCACTTCGACCAGCGCATGCAGGCGCAGCGCCGCCAGCCTGTCGGCGTGGGCGAGCCCGGCATCGCCTGCTTCGTGCGCGGCGCGGTCGATCAGCCGGCCGGTTTCGGCCTCGCTCATCGTCTTGGGCAGCGGGCGGCCCTTTTTCGGGCTGTCAAGCGTGCCGGTCGGGTCATCGCCGCGCAGACCTTCGGCATAGAGGAACTTGAAGAATTGGCGGATCGCCGACAGTTTGCGCGCCTGCGAGGTCGGCGCGAAGCCGCGCGCGGCAATCTCGTCGAGATAGGCCCTGATATCGGCGGCACCTGCGCGGGCAAGTCCGCCATCGATCCCGTCGGAAGCATCCTCCAGATCGCGGCGATAGGAGGAAAGCGTATTCTCGGCCGCCCCCCGCTCGGCACTCATCATTTCCAGGAAGGCCTCGATGCGGGCGGCGCTGTTCATTTCCTTGAGGCGGTTCCGAGTCAGTTTTTTGGGATTCAGTTTTTCTTAGGATTGAGCTTTTCCGGCGGAATACGCACGCTCATTTCCGCTTTTTTCGGCTCGACGAACATCACCAGCGCGAACATCGTACCATAGGCAATGCCGGTCAGAATCGCGAGGGTCACGACAAAGCGAAACAGTGTCGGCATCAATTCTCGCCCGTCTTTTTGTTCTGCGTTTCCAAACCCTGTGCCCTTATGGGACGCCAATCCGGCCAATTCAAGGAAGAAGCGGGGCCCTGTTAGCAACTTCTGATGCGAGCGTCGCCCTGTCCATATCAGCCCAAGGCACTCGGCACGCTTGACGCAAACCGGCTTTTCATGTCGATACGCCGGCAAAGAGGGCCCAAGAAACAGCTGATGAACGCGTTACAGGCAAATCCTCCAGGCGAGACCCATGCCGCGCTGCTTGGCCGGCTGGGCGGCCGGTCCATTGTCTTTGTCGGGCTGATGGGCGCCGGCAAGACGGCGATCGGCCGCAAGGTGTCGACGATGCTTTCGCTGCCTTTCATCGACAGCGACCAGGAGATCGAGAGCGTGTCGCGGATGACCGTTCCGGAACTGTTCGAGCGCTATGGCGAGACCGAGTTCCGGGCTTTGGAACAGCGTGTCATCCTGCGCGTGCTTGAAAACGGCCCGCAGGTTCTGTCGACCGGCGGCGGTGCCTTCATGAACGCGCAGACGCGCGAGGCCATCGCCACGCACGGCGTGTCGGTGTGGCTGAAAGCCGAGCTCGACCTTCTGATGGACCGCGTTTCCAAGAAGCAGAACCGGCCGCTTTTGAAAAGCGCGGATCCCCGCGCCGTGCTGGAGCGGCTGATGGGGGAACGCTATCCGGTCTATGCCACCTCTGACATCACCGTGCCGACCCGCGACGATCGCAAGGAGGTCATCGCGGCCGAGGTGCTTGAGGCGCTGTGCCGGCATTTCGGCATCGATGCGATAGCCGCGACGGGCGAGGTCGATACATGAGCGCGGATCAGCCAGTCACCGTCGAAGTCGGTCTGGGTGACCGGGCCTACGACATCTTGATCGGCTCGGGCCTGCTGTCGCGCGCCGGCGCCGAGATTTCGCGCCGGCTGCCCGGCACACGCGCCGCCGTCGTGACCGACGAGAACGTCGCCGCCGCGCATCTCGATGCGCTGAAGGCCGGGCTCGAGACGGGTGGTATCTCGCCGGCCGTCATCACGATGCCGCCCGGCGAGAAGACCAAGAGCTTTGCCCATCTCGAGGCGGTGGTCGATGGCGTCCTGGCGGCCAGGCTGGAGCGCGGCGACGTCGTCATCGCGCTTGGCGGCGGCGTCATCGGCGATCTCACTGGTTTTGCCGCCGGCATTGTGCGGCGTGGCATGAATTTCGTGCAGGTTCCGACCTCGCTTCTGGCGCAGGTCGATTCCTCGGTCGGCGGCAAGACCGGCATCAACAGCCCGCGCGGCAAGAACCTCGTCGGCGTTTTCCTCCAGCCCAAGCTGGTGCTGGCCGACACCGAAGTGCTCGACACGCTGCCGATCCGCGAATTCCGCGCCGGCTATGCCGAGCTTGCCAAATACGGGCTGATCGACCGGCCGGAATTCTTCGCCTGGCTGGAAGCGAACTGGGAAAAGGTGTTCGCCGGCGGACCGGAACGGGTCGAGGCCATTGCCGAGGCCTGCCGCGCGAAGGCCGATGTCGTTGCCCGCGACGAGTTCGAGACCGGTGACCGCGCTTTGCTCAATCTCGGGCACACTTTCGGCCATGCGCTGGAAGCCGCCACGCAGTATGACGGCGCTCGCCTTGTCCATGGCGAAGGGGTGGCCATCGGCATGGCGCTGGCGCACCGGTTCTCGTCGCGGCTCAATCTCGCCAGCCCCGACGACGCGGCCCGCGTCGAGGCGCATCTGCGTGCCGTCGGGCTGCCGAGGCGGATGGCCGATATCCCGGGCGAACTGCCAGATGCCGAAGCCCTGCTTTCATTCATCACGCAGGACAAGAAGGTGTCGCGCGGCGCGCTGACCTTCATTCTGACGCGCGGCATCGGCCAGGCCTTCATCGCCAAGGACGTGCCGGCCTCGGAAGTGCTGTCGTTCCTCAGGGAAAGCCACCCAGCCAGCCGGAAAGCCGGCTGAGATGGACACTGGCTGGGTCGTCGTCGCCGTCCTTACCATTGTCGTCGTGCTGGTCGCTGCCGTGCGCACACGCCTGCTTGCCATGTTCGGCTATGAACTGTCGCGCATCGAGCCGCCGCGCTCGAGCCAGGACGAATTGCGCGGCGCGGTCGACGATTTCCGCCGCGACGGGCAGATGGTGCGCGAGGACCGCGACCGCATCGGCGGTCTGTTCGATCTCGAGGAGCTTGAAGTGTCCGACGTCATGGTCCACCGCACCAACATGCGCTCGGTCAATGCCGACAACGCGCCGGAAGCGGTGGTGCGCGAGATCCTGCAGAGCCCGCATACCCGCATGCCGCTCTGGAAAGGCTCGCTCGACAACATCGTCGGCGTGCTGCACGCCAAGGATCTGCTGCGGGCGCTGAACGAGGTTGGCAACGATTTTTCGCAGATCGATGTGATGAAGATCGCGTCAAAACCCTGGTTCGTGCCCGACACCACGACCTTGCAGGAACAGCTCAATGCGTTCCTGCGCCGCAAGGCGCATTTCGCCGTCGTCGTCGACGAATATGGCGAGGTCGAGGGGCTGGTGACGCTGGAGGACATCATCGAGGAGATCGTCGGCGAGATCGCCGACGAGCACGATGTCGACATCCAGGGCGTCAAGCAGGAGGCCGACGGCTCCGTCGTGGTCGAAGGCACGGTGCCGATCCGCGACCTCAACCGAGCGCTCGACTGGAACTTGCCTGACGAAGAGGCGACCACCATAGCCGGCCTCGTCATCCACGAGGCGCAATCGATCCCCGAGGAGAAGCAGGCTTTTACGTTCCACGGCAAGCGCTTCGTCGTCATGAAACGCGACAAGAACCGGATTGCCAGGGTCAGGATCCGGCCGGCCGGCGATAGTTGAGCGGCTCAGTGCTTGATGGGATCGCCGAGCCGCTCTACCGCTACGCACTTTTCCTAGAGTTGCTCTTGAGCCGTCGCCTTATCGATCCTCACTGGAACTCCCGCCCGCCGGGATGCATTCTTTCGCCGATGACGATCGATCGGCGAACCCTGCTCCTGGCTTCGATGTCCACCTTGTTGCCTGCCGGCGTGTCGGCGGCACAAGACAAGCCATCGCCCGAAACCTTCGACTATGGTCCCGCCAAGCTCGACATCTATGCGCCCGATGGCGCGAGAAACCTGCCGGTGGTCTTCTTCGTCCATGGCGGCGCCTGGCGGTTCGGCAAACGCAGCCAGGTAAACGCCAAGCCGGCCTTCCTGCTCGCCAACGGCTTCTGTTTCGTCTCCATCGACTACCGCATGCTGCCGCAGGCGGATGTCGCCACCCAGGCGGGCGACGTCGAGAAAGCCTATGCCTATGTCAGGGCCAACATCGCCCAACATGGCGGCGACCCCAACCGCATCGTCGGCATGGGCCATTCGGCCGGCTGCCATCTGATTGCGTTGACCGGCATGCGCGGCGAATTGCCCGGCGTTGCCGGGCTGCTTCTAGACGATACCAGAGCCTATGATCTTGCCGCCCTCGCCAAAAATGGCGGCATGGTGCGGGCCTATTCTCGGGTCTTTTCCGATCCTTCGCAATGGGCGGCGCTGTCGCCGGCGAGCTATGTGGATGGTCGCAAGCATCCGCCGACGTTCATCGCCTATTCTCGCGCCGATGGTCGCGGCGAGCAGTCCACGGCCTTTGCCGAGCGCCTGCGCGCCAGCGGCACTGATGTGACGCTGTTCGACGGTAGCGCCTATACGCACACGTCGATCAACCGCGACTTCGGCGAGGGTGATGATGCGCTGACCATAGCGGCGCTGGCGTTCCTGAAATCGACGGTCGGCTGAGCTCACCCAGCCTGCCCGCGGAGCATGTTCCACTCGTTCCGCTCGACAGCCTACGATGCGGCCCAAGGCCGAAACTCAGCAGTCATTGCTGGAGCGTTCGTTAAGTGTCGCACCGGTTTCGGCGTCGACCGAAGCCAGGCTGACTTCGTAACCCCAGAGGCTCCGGATATGGCGCAGGGTCGCGTCGCGGCTGCCATTGTCGAGCAGTACGCCCTCCTTCACCTTGTGCTGGAGGCGCAAATGCCGGTTACCGAGCAGGTCGACGTCCACTACCTGGATATCTGGCCGGTTCGCCCCGATGTCGTAGCTCTGGGCCAGCGCGGCACGTATCTTTTTGTAGCCGCGCTCGTTGTGTATCGAGGCGACCTCGTAATGCGAGTCGTCGGCTTGGTCGGCCAGGACAAACATCCGCCATTTCCGTATCAGGGCTGGGCTGAGGTGCTGGCGGACGAAGGATTCATCGCGGTGATTGGCCCATGCGTCCAGCAGCACGTCGCGCCAGTCACCGCGGCCCGCAATGTCGGGAAACCAGTCGCGGTCCTCCGCCGTCGGCTCGATCGAAATGCGCTGGATGTCCTGCATCATGTCGAGGCCGAGCGCGTATGGGTTGATACCGGAGAACCGGGGGTCGTCGAAGGCCGGCTGGAAGATCACATTGGAATGGTTGCGCAGGACCTCGAGCATGGCGCCCTCGCTGATCTGACCGCGGTCGAACAATGCGTTCATGAGGGTGTAGTGCACGAAGGTGGCGCAGCCTTCATTCATCACCTGCGTTTGCCGCTGCGGATAGAAATACTGCGCAACGACACGCACGATGCGGATGATCTCGCGCTGCCACGGCTCCAGGACAAGGCTGTTCTTCTCGAGGAAATAGAGCAGATTTTCCTCGGGCAGGTTGAGCGATTTCTTCCGCTCCGTCAGGCCCTCATCCTTCTTCTCCGTCTTGCTGGTGTCATGTGAAGGAGGCAGCGTGCGCCACAAATCGTTGTAGGAGCGCTCTTCGTATTCCAGGCGCTCGCGCAGCCCTTCACGCTGCCGCTCGGACGACAGCTTTGGCGGCCTGTGATATCGGAACACGCCTTGCTCCATGAGCGCGTGGGCACTATCGAGAATGCTTTCCACGGCTGACAATCCGTGCCGCTCCTCGCATCGGGCAATGTAGCCCTTGGCGAACTCCAGGTAGCTCAGGATTCCCCCGGCGTCGGTCCACTGCTGGAAAAGGTGGTTGTTCTTGAAGAAATGATTGTGTCCGAGCGCCGCATGCGCCGTCACCAGGGCCTGCAGGGCCATGGTGTTTTCCTCCATCAGGTAGACGATGCAGGGATTGGAATTGATGACCAGTTCATAGGCCAGCCCCCGGCCGCCCTTGCGGTAGAGAAAGTCCTGGTACAGGAAATGCTTGCCGAACGACCAATGACGATACATCAGCGGCATGCCGACCGATGAATAAGCGTCGAGCATCTGTTGCGAAGAAATGATTTCCATCTGCACCGGATAGGTGTCCAGCTTGAGCTCCTCGACGGCGATTGCCGCGATCGCCTCATAAGCCTGCGACAATTTCTGGAAATCCCAGTCGGATCCGGAAAAGAGCAAACCCGGTTTGCTGGCTGTCCTGGCCATGGTTTCCCCTCAGGCACTCTTCCGGAGCGCGGGCTGTTTGGCAAAGAGCTGACGAAAGACAGGATAAATATCGGCGGCCGTGGCTATTCGGCTCATCTGGAAGTTCGGCCAGTTTGACTCAATGGCGCTGTAGGCCCGCCAGAGCGACGTCCCGTTTTCGGTCGCGCCGAAGATGTGGCTCTCGCGTTCGTCGATGATCTCGACATAGGCGAAATACTGGCACAGGCGCATGAGCTTGCCATTCAGCAGGGCGATGCAGCGCTCGGAATCGGTGGCGAAATTGTCGCCGTCCGAGGCCTGGGCGGCGTAGATGTTCCACTCGCTCGCGGGATAACGCTGCTCGATGACGCGATGCATTTCCTCGAGTGCGGTGGAAACGATGGTGCCGCCGCTTTGCGTGCAGTAGAAAAAGGTTTCCTCATCCACCTCCTGCGCTTCGTGCGTGTGGCGGATGAAGACGATTTCGGTGCGCTCATAACGTCTTTTCAGGAACAGGTGCAGCAGCACGAAGAAGCGCTTGGCAAGGTCCTTCTCGCGCTCGCCCATCGAGCCCGACACATCCATCAGGCAGAACATGACCGCTTTCGCATTCGGCACCGGGCGCGGGTCGAAGCGGTTGAACCGGATGTCGACCGGGTCGACGAAGGCAATCCGCCGGCGTCGGCGCTCCAGCCGCTCGATCTCCTCTTTGAGGGCCGCGACGCGCTCGCGCGTCTGAGCATTGGGCGGTGCGGCCTCCAGCGAGGCGAGGTCCTGCAGGATCGCATCTACCGCCGCTTGCTTGGGGCGCCTGAGCGCAATGCGGCGGCCGTGGCTGTTGCGCATCGTGCGGCCGACATTGATGTTGGTCGGCGAACCGGTGGCCGCGAAACCCGCCCGGCGTGGCTTGAAGGCAAGGATCTCCTTGAGATTGAGCTTCACCAGGTCGGGCAGTTCGAGATCCTCGAAGAAAAGATCGAGCACCTCCTCGCGCGACAGGACGAAACGAAAGTCGTCCTCGGACGCGGTGTTTCCCGGTGACGAACCGCCCTTGCCTCCGCCCTGGCCAGGCTTGGGGATCAGATCACCTTGGGCGAATTGCCTGTTGCCCGGCAGAATGTGCCGGCGCCGGCCGGTGTCCCTGGCGTCGTTGAAGGTCGGCTCGCCGGTGCCTCTCTCGGGCATCGGCACGACATGGTCCGCGTCCACGTCGGCGATCCGCCCAGCACGGATCTGGTCGCGAATGCTGCGCTTGAGTTCCTCGCGGGCACGCCTGAGGAAGCGCTGGCGATTGCCAAGGCTTTTGTCCTTCGGATTGAGGCGGCGGTCGATAAAGATCGGCATGCAACCATTCGGGCTGCTCTCAGCCCGCCTTGTTCACCCGCATGTACCAATCGACCAGCCGGCGGACCTGCCGTTCCGTATAACCGCGCTCCACCATCCGCTGGACGAATTCACTGTGCCGTTTTTCGGTGACGCTGTCCTGCTTGGAGCCGAAGCTGATCACCGGCAGGAGGTCCTCGACCTGGCCGAACATGCGCTTTTCGATCACCTCGCGCAGCTTCTCGTAGCTCGTCCATGACGGGTTGCGACCGTGGTTGCGCGCCCGGGCACGCAGCGTGAACTTCACCACCTCGTTGCGGAAATCCTTCGGATTGGCGATGCCTGCCGGCTTTTCGACTTGCGACAATTCGCTGTCCAGCACCTCGCGGTTGAGGATTTGGCCGGTATCGGGGTCCTTGTAGTCCTGGTCCTCGATCCAGGCATCGGCATAGGCGATGTAGCGGTCGAACAGGTTCTGGCCATATTCGCTATAGGACTCCAGATAGGCCTTCTGGATTTCGTGGCCGATGAACTCGGCGTAACGGGCGGCCAGTTCCGACTTGATGAATTCGAGATAGGCCGCTTCCATCTCCTTCGGAAACTGCTCCCGCTTGATCGCCTCTTCCAGTATGTACATCAAATGCACCGGATCGGCGGCCACTTCCGCGGTGTCATAGTTGAACGTCTGCGACAGGATCTTGAAGGCAAAGCGCGTGCTGACGCCGGTCATGCCTTCGTCGACGCCGGCGGCGTCGCGATATTCCTGGACTGACTTCGCCTTCGGGTCGACTTCCTTCAGGTTCTCACCGTCATAGGCGCGCATTTTGGTGTGCAGCGGCGAATTGTCGTGCTCGGCAAGGCGCGTCGAGACGCTGAACCGGCTGAGGATGTCCAACACCTCGGGCGCGCAGGGGCTGGCGGCCAATTCACTCTCGCGCAGCAGTTTTTCGTAGATTTGCCTTTCTTCGGTGATGCGTAGGCAATACGGCACCTTGACCACGAGAATGCGATCGAGAAACGCCTCATTGTTCTTGTTGTTCTTGAACTGTTGCCACTCGGATTCGTTGGAATGGGCAACGATGATGCCCTGGTAGGGAAAGGCACCGAAATTCTCGGTGCCGTTGTAACTGCCTTCCTGGGTCGCCGTTAGCAATGGATGCAGCACCTTGATCGGCGCCTTGAACATCTCGACGAATTCGAGCAGACCCTGCGTCGTCCGGTTCAGTCCACCGCTGTAGGAATAGGCGTCGGGGTCGGACTGGCTGAAATTTTCCAATTGCCTGATGTCGACCTTGCCAACCAGGGCTGAGACATCCTGATTGTTCTCGTCGCCAGGCTCTGTCTTGGCAATGCCGATCTGGCGCAGCCGCGACGGCATCAGTCTGACGACGCTGAATTTGGAAATGTCGCCGGACAATTCGTCGAGGCGCTTGGCCGCCCATGGCGAGATAAGCCCGTTCAGGCGGCGCCGGGCTATTCCATATTTGTCCTCCAGGAGATCGCCCATGCGATCCGGATGGAACAGGCCAAGCGGCGATTCGAAAACCGGACTGATCTGGTTGCCGACCTTCAGCGTGTAGATCGGGCGCTCCTCCATCAATTTCTTCAACCGTTCGGCCAAGGAGGACTTACCGCCGCCGACCGGGCCTAGGAGGTAAAGGATCTGCTTGCGCTCCTCGAGGCCCTGAGAGGCATAGCGGAAATATCCGGCGATGCGCTCGATCGTATCCTCCATTCCGTAGAAATCGGAAAAGGAGGGATATATCTTGACGGTCCGGTTCGAGAAAATGCGGCCGAGCCGCTCGTCCTTGCTGGTGTCGACCAGGTCAGGCTCGCCGATCGCCTCGACCATTCGTTCCGGCGCCGAGGCATACATCGACTTGTCCTCGCGGCAGGCAAGCAGATATTGCTGGAGACTTATCTCCTCCTGGGCGGCGTTTGCATAAATTTCCGAAAACAGGTGGAAGACGTCGGATGGGTTCTCACGCATGATCATTGCCTTCAGAGCCATTCTGGCGGGGCCCACACATTCAACTGCGGGAAGGCATTGTTTGTTCCGTCGACGCGCGTGCATCTGGCATCAAAATCCTGGCATCGCTCCAGCCCGAATGGCTGCCTGTCCTGATTGAGCGCTCGCAGCGTCCGCGGAGACTCTTGCGATTTGGAGATCGACCGCGATTTCGGCAGGGATGGAGACATGCTGACCGCCGCGGCGCCTGTGGCTGGATCATGCCAAAAGCGGCGGCGGGATATTGCCGTGCGGACATCCGCGGGTGCAACTGCTCTTCGTGAATGGGAGAAATTTGCATGAATGGCGCCGATGTCCTGTGCGACGTGCTGCTGGCCAATGATGTGAAGGTGTGCTTCGCCAATCCCGGCACATCCGAAATGCATTTTGTCGCCGCGCTCGACCGTAAGCCCGAGATGCGTTGTGTGCTTGGCCTGTTCGAGGGCGTGGTGACCGGTGCGGCCGACGGCTATGCGCGCATGACCGACCGTCCCGCCGCGACGCTGCTGCATACCGGGCCGGGGCTGGCCAATGGTCTTGCCAACATGCACAACGCCCGGCGCGCCATGAGCCCGATGATCAACATCGTCGGCGACCACGCCTCATACCATTTGCCACTCGACGCGCCGCTGACCAGCGATATCGAAGGCCTCGCGGCGCCGATGTCCAACTGGGTTCGACGCATCGAAGGGCCCGCCGATGTCCAGCCGGCCACGGAGGCGGCCTTTCGCGCCTCGCTGACGCCGCCCGGCGTCACGACGCTGATCCTGCCGGCTGATGCCGCATGGGGCGACGCCAACGCGGTTTCGCCCGGCAAGGTGGAACTCGCATCGCCGCCAGCCGTCGGCATGGAGGCCGTGCGAACGATCGCTACCGCGATCCGCGCGACTCCGGGCCGTGTTGGCATGGTCGTCCGGGGGCGGGCGGCACGGGCCGATGCTCTTGAAATCGCCGGCCAGATTTCGACGGCCTGCGATGTCAGGCTGTTCAGCGAGGTCCTGATCGCCCGGATGCAGCGCGGGCGCGGGCGTGTCGCGCCGACGCGCATCCCCTATCCGGTCGACGCGGCGACGGCGATGCTCAGGGATATCGATGTCCTTGTGCTGGTCGGCGGAAAGGAGCCGGTCGCCTTCTTTGCCTATCCGGGAAAACCGGGACGGCTTGTCCGTGATGACTGCCAGGTGCTGACGCTCGCAGCCCATGGGCAAGACTTGCATGCGGCGCTGGAAGCGCTTCGCGACGAACTGGGCGTCAAGCGGTCACATCTGACGGCGGTTGCCAGTGCCTTCCGTGACGAGGCAACGCCGAATGGCCGGCTGACGGAAGATGCCATTGCGCTGTCCGTCGCGAGAAAGCTGCCGGCCGACGCGATAGTCTGCGACGAGGCCGTCACCTCGGCGCGACGTTTCTTCGCGCTGTCGGCCTTTGCCGCGCCGCATGATTACATGATGGGCACGGGCGGGTCGATCGGCGGCGGCATTCCGCTGGCGACAGGTGCGGCGATCGCCTGTCCCGGCCGCAAGGTGATCAATCTCGAGGCAGATGGCAGCGGCATGTACACGGTGCAGGGGCTATGGACGCAGGCGCGGGAACATCTCGACGTGCTGACGATCGTCTTTTCCAACCGCACCTATGCGATCCTGCATGGCGAGATGCGTAATGTCGGCGTGAACGCGATCGGCGAGAATGCTAGGCGCATGCTCGATCTCGACCATCCGGCGCTGGACTGGGTTTCGCTGGCCAAAGGCATGGGCGTGGAGGCGGCGCGTGCGGATAGCTGCGAACGTTTCGACGCGCTGCTCGACGCTGCCTTGTCTCGACCGGGGCCGTTTCTGATCGAAGCGGTCATTTAAACGCAGCATGAGAGGCGCAGGGCTGGCTCGCAGCTTGGCCTACCAGCGCGTCTGTTCGCCGGGCGCCGCGGGCTCGATCGCCAGGGCGTGCACGCCCGATTTCAACTCGTCGGCCAGAAGCTGGTTGACGGCGCGATGACGGTCGATGCGGCTCATGCCCGTAAAACTCCGAGAGACGATGCGGACCCGGAAATGCGTCTCTCCGGCGCCGTCGAATTCTGTGTGGTGACCGGATTCCATGTGATGATGGCCGGCGTGGAGATGGCTTTCGTTGAGGATGACGAGCCGCTCGGGCGAAAATGCCTTGTTGAGCTTGTCTTCCATGGTCGCCTGTATGGACATCGTCTTTTCCCTTCACCACATATGGCTGGCTCGCCGCCATGAAAACCGAAAATCGGTTTCACCAGGCCGCCGGCGTACAACAAAATCGGTCATTCGCCCGCTTTAAGCCGCGATTCAGCGGTTAGGGCGATGATCGCGAAAATGTCAATTCTTGTTTCGCATCTGCGAACGCCCCATAAATGGGTGAGATGAAGCCGTATCCCAAATATTTCGAGAAGATTCGCGTCCGTCCAGACAAGGACGCGGAGGTGAAGGCGCACGCGCCGATTTGCCAGTGGGATGGCTGCAAGGAGGCGGGCACGCATCGCGCGCCTGTCGGGCGCATGAAGGAGGGCGAGTATTTCCGCTTCTGCTTCGACCATGTGCGCGAGTACAACAAGGGCTTCAACTACTTCTCCGGCGTGCCGGACACCGAGGTCGCCCGCTTCCAGAAGGAAGCGATGACCGGCCATCGGCCGACCTGGAAGATGGGCGTCAACGGCGCCTCGACACGCTCCTCGCCCGATATGGCGCAGATGCGCTCCGGCCGCGCCGGCTACTACAACCGCATGCGCGACCCGTTCGACCTGTTCAAGGGGCCGAAGGATCCGCGCGAGGCACGCGAGCGCAAGGCCAAGCCCCTTGAGGCCAAGGCGCTGGAAACGCTTGGTCTTGATACAAAGGCGACTGGCAAGGACATCAAGGCGCGCTATAAGGAACTGGTGAAGCGTCACCATCCGGATGCGAATGGCGGCGACAGAGGTTCGGAAGACCGGTTCCGCGATGTGCTTCAGGCCTATCGCGTGCTCAAACAGGCAGGCCTGTGCTGAGCGACCCCATGGTTTGTGTCGTTTTCCAACTTTCATAAGGTTGGAAAAGGCTCTAAGACCGCCCCCGAACAAAATGGATTGCCGGCGCAACGCGACGTTTCGCCCGTGGAGACGTTGAGAGATATGAACAAGGTCGATCGCGACATCGCCAATCTGCCCGACACGACGGTGTCGGTGAAGGAGAAATTCGGCTTCGAGTCCAAGATGGTGGTGCCGGCCTATTCGGTGACATCAGAGCATGTGCCCGACATCGATCCCGACTATCTGTTCGACAAGGCGACGACCTTGGCGATCCTCGCCGGCTTCGCCTACAACCGCCGCGTCATGGTCTCGGGCTATCACGGCACCGGAAAATCGACCCATATCGAACAGGTCGCCGCCCGCCTCAACTGGCCGTGCGTGCGCGTCAACCTCGACAGCCATGTCAGTCGTATCGATCTTGTCGGCAAGGACGCGATCGTCGTCAAGGACGGCCTGCAGATCACCGAATTCCGCGACGGCATCCTGCCCTGGGCCTACCAGCACAATGTCGCGCTGTGTTTCGATGAGTATGACGCCGGCCGTCCGGATGTGATGTTCGTCATCCAGCGCGTGCTGGAATCGTCCGGCCGCCTGACGCTGCTCGACCAGAGCCGGGTCATTCGCCCGCATCCGGCATTCCGCCTGTTTTCGACCGCCAACACGGTCGGGCTGGGCGACACTACCGGCCTTTATCACGGCACCCAGCAGATCAATCAGGCGCAGATGGACCGGTGGTCGATCGTCACCACGCTGAATTATCTGCCGCACGACAATGAAGTGAACATCGTGCTCGCCAAGGCCAAGCATTATCGCGACACCAAAGGCAAGGACATCGTCAACAAGATGGTGCGCGTCGCCGACATGACGCGCTCGGCCTTCATCAATGGCGATTTGTCGACGGTGATGAGCCCGCGTACCGTCATCACCTGGGCCGAGAATGCCGAAATATTCGGCGATGTCGGCATGGCGTTCCGGCTGACCTTCCTCAACAAGTGCGACGAGCTGGAACGTTCGGTGGTCGCCGAGTTCTACCAGCGCGCCTTCGGCCAGGATCTGCCAGAGAGCGCGGCCAACGTGGTGCTGGGCTAAGCAGAGCCTCGATGGCGGGTCCAGGCGACAACACGCGCAACAAGTCGAAGACGGGGTCTGAAGCCGACAGCTTCAAGCGCGCCGTCACCGTCTGCATGCGCGCCATCGCCGGCGACAAGGAGATGGAAGTCGGCTTCGCCAAGGACAGGCCGGCGCTGGCGGGCAGCCGCGCGCGGCTGCCCGAACTGCCCAAGAAGGCATCGAAAGCCGACATCGCGATCACCCGCGGACTCGGCGATTCCATGGCGTTGAAGCGCGCTTGCCATGATGTTCGCATCCACAGCAAGCTGGCGCCCGAAGGCAAGGCCGCCCGCGCCATCTACGATGCGGTCGAGCAGGCTCGCGTCGAGGCGATCGGCAGCCGCGCCATGCAGGGCGTCGCCGACAATATCGGCTCGATGCTTGAGGATAAATACACCAAGGCCAACCTCGTCGACGTCAAGGACAAGGCCGACGCGCCCATCGAGGAGGCGCTCGCGCTGATGGTGCGCGAAAAGCTGACCGGCCGGCCGGTGCCGAAGAGCGGCGAGCGGCTGGTCGAACTCTGGCGGCCCTGGGTCGAGGAGAAAGCCAGAGCCGACCTCGACGGCCTGTCGGAAAAGCTCGAGGACCAGCAGGCCTTCGCCCGCGTCGTGCGCGAGATGCTCGCCTCCATGGAAATGGCCGAGGAACTCGGCGACGACCAGGAGACCGAAGACTCCGAGGACAATGACGACAACCAGCCGCAAGGCGAGGAACAGAGCGAGGAGGGCGGCGAAGACGATTCCGGCTCCGAGCAGTCGCAGTCCGAGGATGCCGAGGCGTCGGCAGACGACGAGCAATCGGCGGAGACCGAAGCCTCCGACGCAACGGCCGACGATCTGTCCGACGATGACGATGCCGACGCCGAGACACCCGGCGAGGCACGCCGCAACGACAATCCCTTCACCAATCTGCCGAAGGAAATCGACTACAAGATCTACACGTCAGCTTTCGACGAGACGGTTGGCGCCGAGGAGCTTTGCGAAGAGGAAGAGCTCGACCGGCTGCGCGCCTTCCTCGACAAGCAGCTCGCCAATCTGTCGGGCGTCGTCGGTCGGCTCGCCAACCGGCTGCAGCGCCGCCTGATGGCGCAGCAGAACCGGTCCTGGGATTTCGACCTGGAAGAGGGCTATCTCGACCCGGCGCGGCTGGTGCGCGTGGTCATCGACCCGATGCAGCCGCTGTCGTTCAAGCAGGAGCGCGACACCAAATTCCGCGACACGGTGGTGACGCTGGTGCTCGACAATTCCGGTTCGATGCGCGGCCGGCCGATCACCGTCGCCGCCACCTGCGCCGATATCCTGGCGCGCACACTGGAGCGCTGCGGTGTCTCGGTCGAGATTCTCGGCTTCACCACGCGGGCGTGGAAGGGCGGGCAGGCGCGCGAGAAATGGCTGAAGGACGGCAAGCCGCCGAACCCCGGCCGGCTCAACGATCTGCGCCACATCATCTACAAGTCGGCCGACCATCCTTGGCGGCGGGCGCGGCGCAATCTCGGCCTGATGATGCGCGAAGGCCTGCTCAAGGAAAACATCGACGGCGAGGCGCTGCTGTGGGCGCACAACCGGCTGATCGCCCGGCCCGAACAGCGCAAGATCCTGATGATGATCTCGGACGGCGCGCCGGTCGACGATTCGACGCTGTCGGTCAATCCGGGCAATTATCTCGAACGCCATCTGCGCGCCGTCATCGAGCTGATCGAGACCCGTTCGCCGGTCGAACTGCTGGCCATCGGCATCGGCCATGACGTGACCCGCTATTACAGGCGCGCCGTCACCATCGTCGATGCCGAGGAACTGGCCGGCGCCATGACCGAGCAACTGGCTTCGTTGTTTGCCGAGGAAAGCGCGAAGGATACGCGGCGCGGCGGCACACGACGCGCCGGATGATCCTTTCGCGGCGCGGGCTTCGGGACACGCTTTTCGCCGCCATCGCCTTGCTTGCCGGCATGGCTTCGGCGCCAGCCGGTTCGGCCGGCTCGGCCGCAGTTGAGCCTGTCGCAATCTCGGCCCGCCCGATCACCGAATTCCATATTGGCGGTACCGACAAGCAGTTTGGCCAACTCGAATTCGTCGGCGGGCTGGAGATGACCTCGCCATCACACGATTTCGGCGCGCTGTCGGCCTTCCGGTTTCTGAAAGCCGGCAGCGATTTCATCGGTGTGGCCGATACCGGTTACTGGTTCTTCGGCTCGGTGGCCCGAGACGCCGACGGGCGACCCGTCGGCATCCAGAAATTTCGCATGCAGCAAATGGTCGACCAGAGCGGCCAGCCGATCGACGAAAAACGGGAAATCGATGCCGAGGGCCTCGCGGTCAAGGACGGCATTGCCACCGTCGGTTTCGAGCGCAACCACCGCGTCGTCCAGTTCCGGATCGACCCGGACAATATGAAGGCGCCGTTCAGGCAGCTGGATTTCCTGGTGCCGGCGCGGGAACTGCGGCAGAACCGCGGCTTCGAGACAGTCACCCATTCAAATGCCAACGGCCAGCATCGGGGCGGCCTTGTCGTGGTCTCGGAAAGGAGCCTCGACAAGACCGGCAACATCTACGCCGCCATCATCGAAGGGCCGCGCAAGGGCGTCTTCACAGTCAAGCGCAGCGGCGATTTCGATATCACCGATGGCGCCTTTCTGCCCGATGGCGACCTTTTGCTGCTGGAGCGCAGCTTCACCATGACGGGCGGCCTCAAGATGCGGCTGCGGCGCATTTATGGAGAGAGCGTCGAGAAGGGCGCCGTTGCCGACGGGCCGGTGCTGCTGCAAGCCGACATGGGCTACCAGATCGACAATATGGAAGGGCTAGACGTCTGGACCCGCGATGACGGCGCGCTGATGGTTTCGCTGATCTCCGACGACAACCAGTCGATCCTGCAGCGCAATCTCTATCTGGAATTCATTCTGCACCAGGATTGAGTGGCAGCTCCGCCGCGACGCCTATTGGCGATTTGGTCCATGCGTCGGCCATCCCAGCGTTCTCCCTGACAGACCACTAAATCTGAATGAGTTTATCGACCGTGACCGTGTTTGCGAAAAAACTTTAGTCTGGACTTGACAATTGAGATAGCGACGGTGCGGCGTTGGCGCATCGAAGGCGATGGTTTTGCCGTCGCCGAGTTCAGCTTCGACTTTCGCGTCGGCGGCGGCGAGGTGTCTCGCTTCAGCTATGGCGGCGGCCCGGAGATCAGGCTCGACGCGCAATTCCAGGACATCGTCGCCGACCGGCGCATCGTGTTTTCCTACAGGATGGCGGTCGGGCCGCAGCCCATGTCGGCATCGCTGACCACCGTGGAGCTGACGCCTTCAGGCGATGGCACAAGGCTGACCTACACCGAACAGGGCGCTTTCTTCGACGGCATCGATTCCGCCAAGGGACGGGAGGAGGGGACTCGCGGGCTGCTGGAGGCCCTTGCCGCCGAACTTCAGCGGTCAAACTAGCCCCGGCTGCCGACGATCTTGGTCAAGATCATGAGGCTTTGGTGGCTATCCAGATGACATGACGCGCGCCGCGCTTGCCGTTGGCGCGCGTGTTGACTTCCTCGACAGCGAAAGCTGTCTGTTTCAGCCGCCGCGTGAAGCCGGCATCAGGTCCCTGCGACCACACCGCCAGCACGCCGCCCGGCTTGAGGGCGGTACGCGCGGCGGAGAGGCCAGCCACGCTGTAGAGGGCGTCATTGCCTTTGTGGACGATGCCCTCGGGGCCATTGTCGACGTCGAGCAGGATGGCGTCCCAGGCTCCGGCCCCGGACCGTATCAACTGGCCGACATCGGTTTCGCGGATGGTGACGCGGGAATCATCGAGCGACCCGGCGAAAATCTCGGCCCATTGGGCCGCGCGCCCAGGCGACGACGGCCGGCACCAGTTCCGCGACAACGACCTCGACATTGTCGCCCAGTTCGGCGAGAGCAGCGCGCAGCGTAAAACCCATGCCAAGCCCGCCGATCAGGATCTTCGGCTGCCGATGGCCCGCAATCCTTTGGCAGGACAGTTTCGCCAGCGCTTCCTCGGAGCCGTTCAGCCGGCTGTTCATCAGCTCGTTGGTGCCGAGCATGATCGAGAATTCGGAACCGCGCCGTTTCAGCCGCAATTCCTGCTGGCCGTCGGGCGTTTTCGCGGAGTCCAGCTGGATCCAGGGAATCACCGCTTAGGCCGCGGCAATGGCCGGCTGGCTCCAGCGGGCGGCGAGCAGCCGGTAGGGAATCAGTGCCACGACGGCGATGATCAGCTTCACGCTGAGGTCGCCGAGCGCCCAGGACACCCAGCGCATGGCATCGACATGAAACACGCCAATCAATGGGGTGCTTTCGAGCGCGAAACTATCGCTTGGACCGACAAAGGCAAAGGCGGCCGAAAAAGCCACACCGAAGAACACGACGGTGTCGAACACCGATCCGGCCAGCGTGCCGATGATCGGTGCCCGCCACCAGCTCTGCCGACGCAGCCGGTTGAACACGGTGACATCGAGCAACTGCGCGGTCAGGAAGGCAGCGCCCGAAGCGGCCGCGATGCGCACCAGCCGGTCGGCTGATGTCTCGAACTCGATCAGGCCATGACGGAACAGGAAGGGCGGAACGAGGATCGAGCACACCACCGCCGTCATGAAGCCGACAAAGACGATCCGGCGCGCCACGGCAGGTCCGTAGCGGCGGTTGGCAAGGTCGGTGACCAGGAAGGAAAAGGGATAGGTGAAGGCGCCCCAGGTCAAAACGTCGGCGAGCGACAGGCCGCCGATCTGGCCCCGCATGGGGAACTGGACGAGGATGTTCGAAGCCACGACGACAAGCGCCATGGCGGCCACAAAGGGCAGGTATCGCGAAAAGGAAGACATTTTTTTATCCTGGGTAATGGAACCAGCGGAGCGTTTTGCCGAAAACCGGATCACGCTCGCTTCGTAGTCGAGCATCGGGTTGTCGAACCTTGCGGATCTATCCGATGCTCAGTGGCCAACAAGAGGTTGGCCAGGGCGGTTTTCCCCCGCCTGAGAGACGAATTAAGCGGCAGCCTGTTCGGCGGTTTTCTTGGCGATCTGCTTCTTCAAGAGACGCGCGCGCTGCGACAGCTCCTTGACGTCGGCCTTGGCCAGGAAGGCATCGAGGCCGCCGCGATGTTCGACCGAACGCAGCGCGTTGGCAGAAATGCGCAGGCGCACATTCTGGTTCAGCGCTTCCGAAATCAGCGTCACATTGACGAGGTTCGGCAGGAAACGACGCTTGGTCTTGTTGTTCGCGTGGCTCACATTGTTGCCGGTCTGGACTGCCTTGGCAGTGAGTTCGCAGGTGCGGGACATGGTTCTAACCTTCAGTTCTCTCGTGGCCTGCCAAACTTTTGTGCCCACGCCGGGCGGCGCGCGGTTCTGGTCAGGCGGCCTTATGGAAAAGTTGGCGTTCCTTAGTTGCATTTCACCGGGGCGTCAAGCTCCGGCTTCCCCACGGAAGCGCCCGGCATTTCATATTAAGGCCGGATTTCACCCTATAAGCGGTCTCACAGGGACATGCCAGACCGGAGTCGCCCGCCTCCGGCCGAAAATCAAGGATCCGATCCCGCCATGCCTCGTTCGTCTCACGCGCTTGTTGCCGCGCTTGCCGTCGCCTTGCCGTCCGCCGCGTCCGCTGCCTCGCCGCAGTCGTTCAAGGGCGAGTACACGGTGTCGTTTCTGGGTCTCTCGATCGCGAGGTCGACTTTCTCCAGCCACTATGAGAATGGCGCCTACGCGATCGAAGGCAGTGTCTCCGCGGCGGGTCTCGCCAAGCTGTTCGACGACACGCGGGGCACGATCTCGTCCAAGGGTACGATCTCCGGGCAGAAGATGGTGCCGGAGGCATTCCGTGCCGACTACACTTCCGGCAAGAAGGCATCCTCGATCGACATTCGCTTTACCAACGGTAACGTGACCTCGACGCAGGTCATCCCCGCCCCCGGCAAGCGCGACCCCGAGGCCTGGGTGCCGATCGGCGCCGGCGACCTGGCATCGGTGCTCGATCCGATGGCCGCCACCGTCATCCATGCCGACAGCCTGGACCAGGTCTGCGGCCGCAAGGTCAAGTTCTATGATGGCGAGATGCGCGCGGACCTGACACTGACCTACGCCTCGAAAGGAACGATCTCGGTGCCGGGCTACAAGGGCGACACCGTTACCTGCCAGATGGGTTTCGAGCCGGTAGCGGGCTATCGCAAGGGCCGCAAGGCGCTCAACTACCTCAAGAACAAAAGTCGCATGATGGTGACGTTTGCACCGCTTGGCCAAACCGGAGTATATGCGCCGATCCACGCCACGGTCGGAACGCAGATCGGTACCTTGACCATCAGCGCCAGGCGGTTCGAAGCAGTACAATAAGGCACGCCACCGGGGACAGGATGGGGCGCGCCGCTGGAGACAAAATGGCGCGCGCAACACTGATTGGCTTTTCGGCGGTCGCCATGTGGGCGTTGCTTGCGTTGCTGACGGATGCGTCCGGCAAGGTGCCGCCATTCCTGTTGTCGGCGATCACTTTCTCGATCGGCACAGGCGTAGGGCTTGTCGCGCGACTGTTCATGCCGGCCACAGATAGGAGCCAGAAAATCCCTCCCCAGGTCTGGGTGGTCGGTATTGCTGGCCTGTTCGGTTACCACTTCTTCTATTTTACCGCACTGCGCAACGCGCCGGCGGTGGAGGCGAGCCTGATTGCTTATCTCTGGCCACTGCTGATCGTGCTGGGCTCGGCGCTGATGCCGGGCGAAAAACTGGCTTGGAATCATGTCGTCGGCGCGCTGCTCGGCCTTGCCGGCACCGTGCTGATCGTCACCAAGGGCGGCAGCTTGGCCTTCGACGCGCGCTATGCCTTCGGCTATACCATGGCCGCCGTCTGCGCCCTGCTATGGTCGTCCTATTCACTGCTGTCGCGACGTTTCCCGTCGGTGCCGACCAGCATCGTCACCTGGTTCTGCGCGGCAACCGCCGTGCTGTCGCTCGCCTGCCACCTGGCGCTCGAGGAAACAGTGCTGCCTGACGGCGCCGGCCAGTGGTTGGCCGTGCTCGGGCTCGGCCTGATGCCGGTGGGCGCTGCCTTCTATGCCTGGGACATCGGCGTCAAGAGCGGCAACATCCAGGTGCTGGGTGCCGCAAGCTACGCGGCACCGCTTTTGTCGACGCTGGTGCTGATCGCGGCCGGTGCCGCCGAGCCTTCGTTGCGCATTCTGGCCGCCTGCGTGCTCATCACGGGCGGCGCGGCGCTGGCGGCAAAGTCGCTCTTCTTGCGCAAGCCAGCGGCGACCGGGAGCGGAGCCAAGGCATCCGAAAGCGGAGCCAGGGCATCCGAAAGCGAAGCCGGGGCATCCGAAAGCGGGGCCGGGGCATCCGAAGGCGGAGCCAGGGCATCCGAAGGCGGAGCCAGGGCATGACGATGCCGTTTGCCGGCGGCATCGACGCCAATGCCAATGCAACGCTGATCTTTTCGCTGGTGGCGGCGGTGATCTATGCATTCACGCTTGGCATGCGGCCGACGCTGGCCCGCTCGGCGGCAAAGACGCTCGCCGTGGCCATGCTCGCCGTACTCGCCGCAATCCAGGGCGGCCCGCTGCTGCTGGTCGCCGCCCTTGCGCTGAGCGCGGTTGGTGACGCCTTCCTGTCGCGCGACGGGGAAAAGGCATTTCTCGGCGGGCTGGCGAGCTTTCTCGTCGCCCACATCATCTATGCCGCGCTGTTCCTGCGTAGCGGTGGCGGATTGGAGTTGCTTGCCGCCGATCCTGGCTGGGCGCGATTGCACTGGCCATGGCGGTGTTCGCGATTGTCATGCTGGCGGCGCTCTGGCGCCGTGTCGGTCCCGGCCTGCGTAGTCCGATCGCGGCCTATATCCTTGCGATCCTGGCCATGGGCATGTCGGCGCTGACGACAAACAGTAGCTGGGTGATCGGCGGCGTGGTGCTGTTCATGGCATCGGACGGGCTGCTCGCCACGGAGAAATTCCTGGTCGCCGCCATATCACCGCAGCGTGCCTTGATGCGCCTCGCCGTCTGGGTGCTGTACTACGCCGCCCAGTTCGCGATTACCCTGGGTTTCCTGCTGGGTTAGGGCTGCCAGCCCGGCTCGGCGAGTTCGAAGGCGGCGAAATCGAAACCCGGCGCGACGGTGCAGCCGACCAGCGTCCACTCGCCCAGGCTGCGCGCGGATTGCCACCAGCCTGCCGGCACGACGATTTGCGGCCGTTCGCCCGCCGCGAGGTCGATGCCGAGAACCTGCTCGATAATGGCGCCGCCTTCTTCCCACATCGACAGCGCCAGCGGGGCACCGGCATAAAAATGCCAGACCTCGGCGGCGTCCCTGACCCGATGCCAGGCCGAAAGCTGGTGCCGTTCCAGCAGGAAATAGATGGCGGTCGAATGACCCCGCACGCCGCCGGCTTCGTCACGAAAAGTTTCCGCGTACCAGCCTCCTTCCGGATGCGGCTTCAGTGCGAGCGTTGCTATGATTTCCGCGGAACTGGTCATCGGCAGAAAGCCAACACGGCGCTCAGAAATTGTCCTTGCGCTTGCGGATCTCGGCGAAGACCTCGGCATCTCCAGCCTTCTCCATGCCCAGATGCTTGCGGATTGCCGGATCGTGCCAGCGCAGGAAGGGATTGGTCGACAGTTCCTCGCCGATCGTCGTCGGCAGCGTCGGCTTGTTGTCGACCCGCAGCGCCTCGATCCGCGCGGCACGCTCCTTCAATGCCGAATTGGTGGGGTCGACGCTCAGCGCGAAACGGGCATTGGCGAGCGTATATTCGTGGCCGCAATAGACTGTCGTCTCGGCCGGAAGGGCCGCGAGCTTCTTCAGCGATTCGTACATCACCGGCGGCTTGCATTCGAACAGCCGTCCGCAACCCAGCGCGAACAGCGTATCCGCGGTGAACGCCACTTTCGATGCCGGCAGATGGTAGGAGACATGGCCGGCGGTATGTCCGGGCGTGGCGATCACCTCGATGCGCTCATCGCCGAGATGAAGGATGGAGCCTTCTTCGACGGTTTCGTCGATGCCGGGAATCTTGGCCTTTTCCGCCTCCGGGCCGACAATGCGCAGCTTGAAGCGCTCCTTGAGCGCCAGATTGGCCTCGACATGGTCGACATGGTGATGCGTGGTCAGGATCATCGTCGGCGTCCAGCCGGTGCGCTTGATCGCGGCGAGGATCGGCGCCTCCTCGGGCGCGTCGACGATTGCGGTCTGGCCGCTTTCGGGATCATGCACCAGCACACCGAAATTGTCGGTGCGGCACATGAACTGTTCGATTTCGACCGGCATCGCATCTCTCCATTTACCGCTGCAGACATAGGGTGCCGCTGCGTGAATGTCATCCCGGATGTCAAAGCGAATGACATCCGGGATGTCAAAGCGAATGACATCCGAATGTCATCCTGGGATGTCAAATTGACATCCGCCGTGCCGCCCGCTGTGGACCTTTTGTTGAATCCGCCCGACATCACGGCTACATCCCTGACATGCACTCCGACATCGTCGACCTTCGCTCCTTCTATTCGACAACGCTCGGCCGGTTCGCCGAGCATTCGATAACCATGGCGCTATCGTCGATATGGGCCGCGGTGCCCAATGAGCGGCTGGTCGGTCTCGGCTATACCTTGCCCTGGCTGGAGCGCTTCGGCTCCGACGCCGAGCGGGTCTTCGCCTTCATGCCGGCGACCCAGGGCGCCGTGGTTTGGCCGGCGACGGGGCCGACGGCAACGGCATTGGTCTTCGACGAGGAGCTGCCGCTGGTCGATTCCTGCATCGACCGCATGCTGCTCGTCCATTCGCTCGAACATGTCGAGAACCCGCGCGAGACGCTGAACGAGATCTGGCGGGTGCTGTCGCCGGCGGGGCGCGTCGTCATCGTCGTGCCCAACCGGCGCGGCGTTTGGGCACGCTTCGAACATACGCCGTTCGGCAACGGGCGGCCTTTCTCACGCGGGCAGCTCACCGAGCTGCTGCGCGAGGCGAATTTCACGCCCGCCGCCTGGTCCGATGCGCTGTTTTTCCCGCCATCGCGACGGCGCTTCATGATGCGCTTCCACAATGTGCTGGAGCGCGCCGGCCGGCGGCTGTGGCCGATTTTCTCCGGCGTCATTGTCGTGGAAGCGCAGAAGCGACTTTATCAAGGCGTGCCGGTGGCCCAGCGCGCGTCTCGTCGCGTCTTCGTGCCGGTGCTGTCGCCACATGGCGCGACACGGCTCGGCCGGCAGGCCGAGGGTAGCGGTACGGCATCGTCGGCTCGGCAAGCGACACCGTCGTGATCGCGATGGAACTTGCATCGCGCGGCATCTTTCCGACCTATCTGTCGTGCTGGGCTCGCAAAGTGGTTGAGGGGCTGCCGCCGTCGGCGCTCTTCATCTCATCCGGTTTCAGCTTCGCTACTTAACGCAAGGACTTTGGCTATGGCTGATCAACTGGACAATCAGGCCACCGTTCAGCCGGTCGCCGTGGTCAGCAGCCTGCGCGATCAGGTGGCGGCGATCAAGCGGGCGCTGATAGAATCGCCGGTTCGCAAATGGTTGCTGTGGACGTCGGCCGGGATCATGGCCGTCATCGTCGCGACGTCGATTGGCCAGGTTCTGCTCAATCGCTGGAACCAACCCTTTTACGACGCGCTCGCGCGCCGCGACATGGCCGCCTTCCTGCATCAGCTTCTCGTCTTTGCCATGATCGCTAGTGGGCTGCTGGTGCTCAACATCGGCCAGACCTGGCTCAACCAGATGATCCGGCTGAAGTTGCGCGAGGCGCTGACGCTGGATCTGATCGACCAGTGGATGCGGCCGGCGCGTGCTTTCCGGCTGGCCAATGCCGGCGCCATCGGCGTCAATCCCGATCAGCGCATGCAGCAGGATGCCGCGCATCTGTCGGACCTGTCGACCGATCTTGGTGTCGGCCTGCTGCAGTCCTTCATCCTGCTGGTGTCTTTCGTCGGCGTGTTGTGGGAGCTGTCTTCGGGTTTCGTGTTCCACATTGGCGGCTGGTCGCTGGCGATACCGGGCTACATGGTCTGGGCGGCGTTCCTCTATGCCGGCACCGCCTCCTGGCTGAGTTGGCTGGTCGGGCGGCCGCTCATCCGCCTCAACAGCGACCGCTACACGCGCGAAGCGGAGCTGCGCTCCTCGATGGTGCGCGTCAACGAGAATGTCGATGCCATCGCGCTGTACCGTGGCGAGAATGATGCCAAGAGACGGCTCGAACTCGACCTCGGCACGGTGCTGGGTGCCATGCGCCGCATCTACACCGCCCAGATCAACCTGTCCTGGGTAACCGACACCTATGGCTGGATCACCGTCGTGGCGCCGATCCTGGTCGCCTCGCCGGTCTATTTCTCGGGCGATATCAGCTTTGGCGGCCTGATGATGGCGGTCGGCGCCTTCAACCAGGTGCATTCGTCGTTGCGCTGGTTCATCAACAACATCGGCAGTATCGCCGACTGGCGTGCCACGCTGATGCGTGTCGCCGACTTCCGCATCGCGCTCGATGAAACCGATGTGCTGCACGACAAGGAGAAGCGTATCTCCTTCGATCAGAACGCCAATGGCAGCCTGACGTTGGAGAAACTCCAGGTGGCCTCGCCGGAGGGCTGTACGAAGCTCTCCGACCAGCATGTCGAAATCCATGCCGGCGAGCGTGTGATGATCACCGGCGAGCCCGGCGCCGGCAAGACGCTGTTCTTCCGCGCCATTGCCGGCCTGTGGCCGTGGGGGAGCGGAAAGATCGGCATGCCGGCGGGAGAAGCCCCCATCTTCGTGCCTCGTGTCCCGTATTTCCCGGCTGGCACGCTGCGCGAGGTTCTTGACCATCCCTATGGTGTTGCTCCGGCAAGCGATGCAGAGATCTCGGCGGTGCTTGGCGAAGTCGGCCTCGGGCGGCTGTCATCCTCGCTCGACCGGTCGGCCCGCTGGGAGCGGGAGTTGGGCGATGACGAACAGCGATCGCTCGCCTTCGCCAGGCTCGCCTTGCGGAAGCCGAAATGGGTGGTTATCGATGAAGCGATGGATGCATTCGACGGCCCGTCGCTAAGGCGCGTGCTGTCGCTGCTGGATAAGCATCTGAAGGACGCCGCGATCATCAATATCGGACGCGGCCTGCACAACAATCAGTTCTTCCCGCGGTCCCTGACGATCGTGAAGGATACCGGCGCGCCCGCCCTGAAACCCGCCCCTGTCCGGGCAGGTGCGATCGAACCGCCGCCAGTCGCCGTACGGCGCAAGGCATAGAACAGCCGGCATTCGGACCGGCCGGGCGCGCGCCTGCCACAAGCTTTATTTCGCCGTGATCGCGAGCGATGTTGCGATCGAAACATCGCTTGTGCTGGCCATGCTTGATACGATGAGCCTGCTTGCCTGCCTGGCTTGCGCCGAGGCCGCTCCGGTTCCTTCGGCGCCGGATACGCTGACCGTCGACGTCGAACTGGTGCTGGCGGTCGATATCTCCCTGTCGATGGACGAGACCGAGTTCGCCCTTCAACGCGCCGGCTACGTCGAGGCGCTGCGGCATGCCGATTTCATCGAGGCGGTCCGTTCCGGCCATACGGGCCGCATTGCGCTCGCCTATTTCGAGTGGGCCGGCACGGTGCGCGACGACGCGGTCATCGGCTGGCAGATCATCGACGGCGCCGAGAGCGCCAACAGCTTTGCCGACAAGCTTGCGGCCCGCCCCTTCCGGAGTTTCCGCGGCACCTCGATTTCAAGCGCGCTTGCTTTCGGCACCGAGCTTTTCGACGGCACCAATTTCGCGGGCGAACGCAGCGTCATCGACATATCTGGCGACGGCCCCAACAATATCGGGCCGCCGGTCACCGTGACGCGTGATGCGGCCATTGCCAAGGGCATAGTCGTCAACGGCCTGCCGATCCTGATCAAGCCATCGCCGACCTTCAGCCATCTCGATCAGTATTATGCGCAGTGCGTGACCGGCGGACCTGGTTCCTTCGTGCTGCCGATCCATGCGGCCGCCGAATTCTCGACGGCGATCCGGCGCAAGCTGATTCTGGAAGTCAGCGGCATTCAGGACAAGCCCAAAATCACGCCTGTCGAGATGGACGCCCCGATCGACTGCCTTCTGGGGGAACGGGACAGGCGGTTCCTGTCGGATCCCTATTTCCCGGAACTGGACCGATAGGCCGTGGGTCAGGCAGGCCGGGCGCCAAACTCGTTGCGGAACGTGTTGAAGAGATCGCGGCGCCAGCGCCGGCCCTGGACATAACCGTTGACCAGTTCCGGCAAGGAGTAGCCGAGCGCCTTCGACGACCGATTGGCCATATAGCCCTCGAACGCCTCCGGTATCCGGCCCCTGAGAATATCGGCGATGATCTGCCGTGAGATCATGTAGGGCGGAATGTGCGGGTAGGAGCGGGCGATATGCGGGTGCTTGCCCATCAGATTGGCATAGGCTTCGACATAGCCTGTCCTGCGGCCCGAAATCGAATTCTCCGAATTGTATTTCGTCCAGTCGATATCTCCCGACAATTGCGCGCCGAACCGCTGCGCGAGGCGCAGCAGCAACTCCCGGTCCTGCATCCGGGTGATGTCGCTGTCATAGCCGCCAACCGCCAGCAGGGCCTCGCGGCGGGCCGATATCGCCGAGCCGGCGATGAAGATCGTCTGCGCCACAAGCGTGCGCTCCAGTACCATGGAACTCACGAATGCCTCGGGATTGATGCAGTTGGTGGCGCGGCCGCTCTTCAGCGAGACGTATGAGCTCAGCAATACTTCGAGCGACGGATCGTCATCGAACCGGGCCAGCGTGCGCTCAAGCCGGTGCGGCAGGTAGACGTCGTCGGAATCGAGAAATGTCACCACGGGGGTCCGCGCACGTTCGATGCCGGCGTTCCTGGCGGCGTTGGCGCCGCGCCATTTCGCGCCGACATAGATCAGCCGCGGATCGCTGACGCGGGCGAGCGCCGCCTCGGTTCCGTCGGTCGAGCCATCGTCGACGACGATATGCTCGAACCGCGGCATGCTCTGGGAAAGCACGCTTTCGACGGCGCGGAGCACCGTTTCGCGCCGGTTGTGGGTCGGTGTGATGACCGTGATGAGGGGCGCCTGCTCCGTCTTCCCGGTCATATCGCGTCAGCCGTCTTGAGCGCAAAAACACACTTCGCGCCAGGTCCTTTGATCCTCAGGATGGTTGAACGGATCGGACTTCCCCCTGGATGGCCCTCATCGGATTCGGCGCGACGCTACAAAGAACAACCTGTTGTGTCATCCTATTCTGCTGTCGTTCGACCGACAAGGCGTGATGAATTCCGGCTCCTGAAGCTTTAACTGCAACACCATCGCTGCCTTCCATGCTTGCGAAGTGGCGTTGACGATCAATTTTCGCAAGGGCGATCTAATCCACCGCTAAAATCTGCTAGCTGTGCCCGACATAGTCGGGCACGATCTCGATGTCGTCGCTGACCAGGCCTGTAGCGAGACTGAACTGGCCCCAAAACGCCAAACTGTAGAATGCAAGGCCGACAAGAAGGGAAAACGGAGTCTGCCAAAGCGGCATCCCGGTGCGCCCTGCATGGCCGATAATCCGTCTTGTGGTGCGCCATGACATGGTGAACCAACGGCTGAAGCACTTGACGACCCGTTGCGTGCGGCCAGGCGATTTGAGCTCCACGAACTTTCGGTCGGCGTCTCTGCCCGTGACCAGGGCGCGCCAGAAAAAAAATCGCCAGCCCCGCGGTGAGTAATGGTAGACGCGGGCGTTGACATTACGAATTGTGCGGCCTTCGCGTTGCAGTTCGCGCATCAGCAATGTGCACGAGACCTTGAAGCCATTGTGTCTTGGAAAAGGATGATCGACGATCCAGTCGCGCCGAAACCCTACATTGTTGGCGTTCATCGCTCGTTTCGAGGCAAACCGCTTGTCCCCGTGAGCCATTGGGAAAAACCAGATCAGTGCAAACGTCCTCGAAAAGAAATCATCGTATGAAAGATAAGTATATCCATTCACACACATGACTTCTGGATCGTTAAAGGGCTCAAGCAAACCTGATAGCCAGCCTGGTTCGGCCACTACATCGGAATCGGTGAAAATGATGATATCTCCGTCCGTTGCCAATATGCCGTTGTTTTTTAGATCGTAGTATCGGCCCCCGGGAAAAGCGGTAAAGATCAGATCGGCAACTTGTTCCAGCTGTGGCGCTACCGCCCTGACGTCGATACGAAGCGATCCAGCGTCGGCGTCCGTGCCGCCGTGAGAGATAACAACCTTGGGTCTGTGCAAGCCGGCTGAAGGAACCGTGGTGATTTCACGTGCCAAGGCCTTCAGGCCAATGCCGACTTCGTCCCAATCGATGGACTTGGCGTTCTCCATCTCCACCACGAGGGAATATGTTGGGTGTGGTTCAACCATTTCCGCATGGACCATATCGCTGCGTCGCACTGGCGATAGTCCCTGCAAGTCGGCCTAAAGGCAACCCTTTCAAGATCACGCGGGGGTGTTTCCCAACAATACTGACGATCAGCCACCGCCACCAAATCGGGACCAAAGGGAACCGCGAGTGCGGTCAACCGGGAATCTTGAAGTGTCTGAATATTGCGCCAAGAAACGCTGCCGCCATTCTACATTGACGGTGTCTCGTTGAATTGCGAGGCCGGACGCAAAGCCAAATCCGACGTCACGGGCAAGCTTGGCGTCAACGAGACCAGCGATTTTCTTAAGGCTGGTCTGTGGGTCTTGCAAAAGATCCTCATATGTCAACGACAGGAAAGGCACACCGTTTTTTGCAAACCAGAGGTCCCAAACCAGATTTTCCAGCACAAGTTTATCAAGCGACTGTGCTATCGCCGCGCCGTCGTAACGTGGCGCATTGTTGGCGGTCTCGGTAGAACGGAATCGGCCGGTCTGACGGGCGCGCGCCCAGGAGATTGCCTGGCCAAGGAGATCGCGGCGCGTCAAACGGACATAGCGCAATTCTGGGAGGGTGGCTGGTAGGTCGATGGTTCTAGCCACTTGGGAAAATTGGCTGGCAAACAGTTTGACTGCGTAAATTCCGGAAGGGGATCGCCCATCCCTCAATGCCCGCAAGACTTGAGCGCGGGGATCGCGAGGATAGTTCGGCAATTCAAGAAGACGGCGGCCGCCGAACCACTCCAAAGGGTTGCCAAGCCCGGCGGCTGCCATCAATCCAGCGAGATGATTGCTGCCGCTGCGCGGTGACGTGCAGACCAGAATTCCAGCTTTTATGCCAGACAGGATGTCAGGTGGTATTTCAACCGGAAGAGGCCGTCTGCGAAAGAGATGCATGGCAACCACTACCGCTTCAGCAGGAACACAGCCTGTTGGCCAAAGAAATTCCAGAACCACCATGGCATCGACAGGCCGATCTTCTGGCCGTTTGCGTCAAGCGCGGTCGCCTTTTCCACCGTCGCACCAAGCTCTTCGCACAGATTGACGAAGTCGCGGATGGTGCAGAAGTGGATGTTGGGCGTGTCGTACCAGGAATAGGGCAGATCCTTGGTCACCGGCATTCGGCCCTTGACGAACAGCGACAGGCGCACCCGCCAATGGCCGAAATTGGGGAAAGAGACGATCGCCCGATTGCCGATCCTGAGCAGTTCGTCGAGCACCAGTTTTGGATTGCGGGTGGCCTGCAGGGTCTGCGACAGGACGACGAAGTCAAAACCCTTGTCGGGATAGAATTCGAGATCCTTGTCAGCATCGCCCTGGATGACCGAGAGGCCGCGCGCCACGCATTCGTTGACGCCGCGCTGCGACAACTCGAGCCCGCGGCCGTCGACCTGTTTGCTTTCCTGCAGCAATTCGAGCAGGGAGCCATCGCCGGAGCCGACGTCGAGCACGCGCGATTGCGGCGGGATGAGGTTGGCGACGACCTCGAGGTCGACACGCTGGCTGCCGTTGACGCTCATGGTTTCGCCTCCTGAGCGGCGCACGACCATGGTCCGGAAAGTCCGCAACTCTTCGGGGTCATGCGCCGAGCCCCCTGGCGCGCGCGGCCGAGCCGATGAAGCCGTTGATGGCGGCAAACAGTTCCGGTTCGTCGAGCAGGAAGGCGTCGTGGCCGCGATCGGTCTCGATCTCGACGAAGGATACCGAGGCGCCGGCGGCGTTGAGCGCATGAACAATGGAGCGGCTCTCTTCGGTCGGAAACAGCCAATCCGACGTGAAGGACACCAGGCAGAAGCGGGTTTTGGTGCCGGCAAAGGCGTCCGCCAGCCGGCCGCCATGGTCGGCGGCGAGGTCGAAATAATCCATCGACCGTGTCATGTAGAGGTAGGAGTTGGCGTCGAAACGGTCGACGAAGGTCATGCCCTGGTGGCGCAGATAGCTCTCGATCTGGAAATCGGCATCGAAGCCGAAGGTCAGCGCTTCGCGGTCCTGCAGGTTACGGCCGAATTTGCGGTGCAGGGCGGCTTCCGACAGATAGGTTATGTGGGCGGCCATGCGCGCCACCGCCAGCCCCTTTTCCGGGCGCTTGCCGTGCTCGAAATATTTGCCGCCATGCCAGTCCGGATCGGCCATCACGGCCTGCCGCCCGACCTCGTGGAAAGCGATGTTCTGTGACGAATGGCGCGCGCCGGTGGCGATCGGCAGTGCCGAAAAAACCCGTTCGGGATAGCTCGACGCCCATTGCAGCACCTGCATGCCGCCCATCGAACCGCCCAGCACGCAGAACAGCTTCTCGATGCCGAAATGGTCGACCAGCATCTGCTGCGCACGCACCATGTCACGGATGGTGATGACCGGAAGGTCGAGCCCATATGGCTTTCCCGTGGCGGGGTTGGTCGAGGCCGGCCCGGTGGAACCAAGACAGCCGCCGATGACGTTGGAGCAGATGACGAAGAAGCGGCTGGTGTCGATGATCTTGCCGGGGCCTATCAGCACTTCCCACCAGCCTGGCTTGCCGGTCACCGGATTGGTGCTGGCGACATGCTGGTCGCCGGTCAGCGCATGGCAGACGAGGATGGCATTGGAACGGGCGTCGTTCAGCGTGCCATAGGTCTGGTAGGCGATCTGGAATGGCGACAGCAGCGTGCCGGCGTCGAGCTTGAGCGGCTTGTCGGGCCCAAAACGCAACACCGGGCTCGACGGTTGGTCGGCCTCGTTGTTGGTCTTTCCTGCACGCAGAACAGCCATCACGTCTCTCTTGCTGCACCGTGCTTTTGCGGAAATCGCTGCCGATCTCCGCGCCGCCGATGCGTTCGTCCGGCCGGTCGCGGACAATAAAAAACCGGCATTGCCTTCGCAAAGCCGGTTACGTCACGCAAACGGCCCTTTAGCGAATTGTTTAACGTGGCTGCAAGCCGACCGGCCAAATCACCACGGAACTGTCCCTGTCCTTCTAGAACCCGCCCGCCTCGCCGTCAATGCCGGCGGCCGGCACCACTGCCGCCCCTCGACATTGCCTGCCGTGGCTTGTATTTCCGCAGCGGCTTCCGGATGGAGGCGTTTTCGACGGATTTTGCAAAAATGAACCAGACATCTGATCAGGCACGTCCGACCCCGCGCGCGGGCATCATGGACATAGACGCCTACGTGCCCGGCAAGAGCACGGCGCCGGCCGGTGTCGCCAAGGTCCACAAGCTGTCGTCGAACGAGAATCCGCTTGGGCCCTCGCCGAAGGCGATCGAGGCCGCGCGTGAGGTCGCCGGCAAACTCGACATCTATCCCGATGGCACCGCCAGGCGGTTGCGCGAGGCGATCGCCGAGGTGCATGGCCTCAACGCGCAGAACATCATCTGCTCGAATGGTTCCGACGAGATCCTCGGCCTGCTGGCGCAGACCTATCTCGCGCCCGGCGACGAGGCCATGTTCACCGAACACGCCTTCATGGTCTACAAGATTTATATCCAGTCGGCGGGCGCCACCCCGGTGGTGGTCAAGGAGACCGACGAGCGCGCCGACATCGATGGGATGCTGGCGGCCGTGACGCCGCGCACGAAAATCGTGTTCCTGGCCAATCCCAACAACCCGACCGGCACCTACGTGCCGTTCCAGGAGGTGCGCCGGCTGCATGCCGGACTGCCGAAAAACGTGCTTCTGGTGCTCGACGCGGCCTATGCCGAATATGTCCGCCGCAACGACTATGAAGCCGGCATAGAACTTGTCGGCAGCGCTGAGAACGTGGTGATGACGCGCACCTTCTCCAAGATCGGCCTCGGCGGCGCGCGCATCGGCTGGATGTATGGTCCAATGCACATTGTCGACGCCATCAACCGCGTGCGCGGGCCCTTCAATGTCAATGCGACGGCGATCGAAGCCGGCATCGCCGCGATCCGCGACCGCGCCCATGTCGAGCGCAGCGTGGCGCATAACGAGACCTGGCTCGCCTGGCTGAGCGAAGAGATGACCGGGCTCGGACTGCGGGTGACGCCGAGCGTCGGCAATTTCCTGCTCATTCATTTTCCCGACGACCAGAAGCATTCGGCGGCGGCTGCTGATGAGTATCTGAGCGCGCGCGGCTATATATTGCGGCGCGTTTCAGGCTACGGCTTTCCCAACGCGCTGCGCATGACGGTCGGCACTGAAGAGGCCAATCGCGGCGTTGTCGCCGCGCTCACGACATTCCTGAAAAGCTAGAAACCATGGCATCTCCGATGTTTGAAAAAATCGCACTGGTCGGCATTGGCCTGATCGGTTCGTCGCTCGCCCGCGTCATTCGCCGTGAGGGTTTGGCTCGCCAAGTCGCCATCTCGACCCGCAGCGCGGCAACGCTCAAGCGAGCCGAAGAACTGGGCCTCGGCGATTCCTACACCACGGCTGCCAGGGAAGCGGTCCACGATGCCGATCTGATCATCGTCTCGGTGCCGGTCGGTTCGTCCGGCGCGGTGGCGCAGGAAATCGCGCCGGCGCTGAAAAAGGGGGCGGTCCTCACCGATGTCGGCTCGACCAAGGCGTCGGTCATCGCGCAGATGCAACCGCATGTGCCTGATGGCGTCCATTTCATTCCCGGCCACCCGCTGGCGGGCACCGAAAAATCCGGCCCGGATGCCGGGTTCGCCGACCTGTTCGACAATCGCTGGTGCATCTTCACGCCGGTACCGGGCACCGATCCGGAAGCGTTGGAAAGGCTCTCGGAATTCTGGCGCCGCTGCGGCGCCAACATCGACACGATGGACCCGCAGCATCACGACATGACGCTGGCCATCGTCTCGCATCTGCCGCACATCATCGCCTACAACATCGTCGGCACCGCCGACGATCTGGAATCGGTGACCAAGACGGAAGTGATCAAATATTCCGCCTCCGGTTTTCGCGATTTCACGCGTCTGGCCGCCTCCGATCCGACCATGTGGCGGGACGTGTGCCTGCACAACAAGGATGCCATCCTGGAAATGCTGGCGCGGTTCTCGGAGGATTTGGCCTTCCTGCAGCGCGCGATCCGCTGGGGGGACGGCGACAAGCTGTTCGACCTGTTCACCCGTACCCGCGCCGTGCGCCGCTCGATCATCGAAGCCGGCCAGGATATCGACGCGCCCGATTTCGGCCGCCAGGCGGTCGAGCACCCGGCAAAGAGCTAAGCTGTTTCAGGCCAGGTCGCTTCCATCATGGCGAGCGTCTCCGCCCGATCCGGCGCGCCCAGCCTGCCGCCGAAGCGCAGACATTTGAGCGCGGCGGCCGCACTTGCGAGACGCAAGGCCTGTTCGACCGGCATGGCTTCCGCCAGTCCGACGGCAAAGGCGCCATGAAAGACATCGCCGGCGGCCAGCGTGTCGACCGCCTTGATCCTCGGTGCCTTGACATGGCGGGCTGATCCAGCGCTTCGATCAAGCCACCAGGTTCCCGCCGCACCGCCGGTGACCGCGACGAAGGCATCGGTGCGGGAGGCAAGGTCGGTGCAGGCGGTCTCCAGATCCAGCGCGTGGCCACATATGATGCGGACTGCCGGTTCGGAGGCGACGATGTGCGAGGCCAGCGGCAATAATTGTTCCAGCACCGCAAGCGGCGCGGTATCGGCATCGAGGATAGCCGGCCGGCCAGCGGCGCGCGCCGCCTTCAGGGCCAGGGCAGCGGCACCCGGCCAGCGCACGTCGGCCAGAATGGCATCGAATGCCGTGACGTCGGTGAACGGCAAGGCGTCGGGATCAGCCTGAGCGCGTGTGTCGTAGAAAGGCACGATGATCCGCTCGCCATGCGCATCGACCAGGATCGAGGCCAGTGCCGAGCGCGCACCACTGACGCGGCGCACATGGCCGCAATCGACGCCCTCGGCCTCTATTCCCGCAATCAGCTGATCGCCGACCGGATCGTCGCCGGCGCTCGCCCATAGCGATACCTCAGCGCCGAGACGATGCGCGGCGCAGGCCGCGCTCGTGGCCATGCCCGAGGCGATCTGGATGCCGTCGGAGGCGATGAACTTTCCCTGATGATGGGGCAATGCATCGACACGCAGGATCGTATCCAGCGTCAGCGCCCCGACACTCAGGAGCTTCACGGGTCTTGCCATGGCGGGACTATTGCACCGGCTTGATCTTGCCCAGCGGGATGAAGCCGAGCGACGCCTTGCCCTTGACCACTTTCAGCGGCATCGACGGTTCGCTACCAAGCAGCGCCAGGGCGCCAAAACCCTGCTCGATCGCATTCTTCTGCTCGGGTATAGCCCCGGCAAGAATGGATGCCACGGCCTTGGGATCCTTGATCCTGATCATCAGATCGGCGTCGACCAGGCCCTCGGCATCGACCGAAAGCGACCCGGAAACGGTGACACGCGCCGTTCCCGACGACAGATCGAGGGTGCGGATTTCGATGCTCTGGCCGCGCAGGCTTTTCACCTGCGTGCCGATCACCGCGACGCCGTTCTTCAGTGTCACGTCGCCGCTGGCATCGAGCGCCGGCAGCACGCGCCCGCCGATCGCGTCGGGATCGATCTCGAGATCGCCAAAGCTGCCGACATAGTCGAGATTCCCGCCATTCGGCTGCAACTGGCCTGATGCCTTGCCGGCACTGAATAGTTCGACCGGATCTGTGTCGTCCGCCGGGTCGGTTTGGCCCGACAGGCCCTCGGCCTGCAGCGATATACGCCGCGGCAGCGGGTACCACAGTTTGACTTTGGCCTGCAGATTGTCCCAGTCGATCCAGAGCGGCATCATGCCCGGGACGGAGGTCCGGAGCGGACCGCGCAGACTGGCAACCGGCGACAAGGGTTGGACGATCTGGGCGGTGGCATTGAAACTACCGGCCGAGGCGGCGATGTTCTTGGCGTCGTCCTCGTAAGCGAGGTTGTCGCAAGAGACGGCAAAGCTCAGGGGATAGCCACCGACCTGGAGATTGGCGCAGCCGGCCTGGATGCCGCTTTTGTTGAGCGTGGCAACAGCCCTGTCGGCCTCGGACCTCACCCTGTCGGCCATATAGAACCAGCCGGCGCTGTAAATGGCGAACAGCACCAGGATGAACGCGGCAAGCCACCACAGGCGGCGACGGCTACGCGGTTGGCGTTCGTCACTTGACGTCATGCTTTGGCTCTCGTTAACGCATGGATGGTGTGGACGGATTCTCGATTCCGACAACACCAGGGGACAGAGACGAATAGGTAAACGGACACGGGCGGAAAAAACACCGGCTTCCGGTGCGGTGTTGCCATTCTTTTTGCAATCAGGCGCGTTGATATGGGCGATTTTTGGGTGTTCGGCTACGGTTCGCTGATCTGGCGGCCGGGTTTCGCGCATGTCGAGACACGACGCGCCCACCTGCATGGCTATCGCCGCTCGCTCTGCGTCTATTCCTTCGTGCACCGCGGCACGCGTCAGCGGCCCGGACTGGTGCTTGGCCTCGACCATGGTGGTTCCTGCGTCGGCCTTGCTTTCCGCGTGCCTGGCGAATTGCGCGACGAGGTCATTGCGTATCTACGCGAGCGCGAGCTCGTCACAAGCGTCTATCTCGAACGCACGCTCAAGGTGCGCCTCGACGGCGGCGCCGCGGTTGAAGCCATGGCCTACATCGTCGACCGCAGGCATGAGCAATATGCCGGGGCGCTGGATGCGGCGGATGCGGCGGCCCTGGTGCGCGGCGCAGTCGGCCGATCCGGCAACAATGAGGATTATGTGCTGAGCACGCTGAAGCATCTGGAAGCGCTCGATATCCGCGACCACTGGCTGGAGGATGTGGCGCGCCGGATAGCGACTTCGTGAAGCGCTGGCTCTGCGGAAAAAGGCGGCCAGGCCTTTGACCTCGATGCGGCAGGACCTAGGTTAGGCTCCGAACCCAGCCAGCGGGCGGCATCGCCCGGTCCCAATCATCACGGAGATCCGCCTTGCAGAAACGCCGTCTCGGTCGCACCGACCTTTCCATCGCGCCGCTGGTTCTGGGCGGCAATGTCTTCGGCTGGACCGCTGACGAGAAAACCTCCTTCGACCTGCTCGACCGCTTCGTCGGCGCGGGCCTCAATGCCATCGATACGGCCGACGCGTATTCGCGTTGGGTTCCCGGCAACAAGGGCGGCGAATCGGAAACCATCATCGGCAAATGGATGAAGGATCGTGGCAATCGCGACAAGGTCGTGGTGGTCACCAAGGTCGGCTCGGACATGGGGCAGGGCCACAAGGACCTGTCGGCCGCCTATATCGAAAAGGCCGTCGACGCATCGCTGAAGCGGCTGCGGACAGAATTCATCGACCTTTATCTATCGCACTGGCCGGATCCGACCACGCCCTATGAGGAAACCCTCGGCGCCTATGAGAGACTGCTCGCCAAGGGCAAGATCCGCTATGCCGGCTGTTCTAACCTCGATGCCGGTCAGTTGCGCGCGGCACTTGACGTCGCAAGCCTGCGCGGCTTGCCACGCTATGAGGTGCTGCAGCCGGAATACAATCTCTACGACCGTTCCTCCTTCGATGGCCCGCTACGCGACCTCTGCGTGGCCGAGGATATCGGCGTCATCACCTATTTCAGTCTGGCCAAGGGTTTTCTCAGCGGCAAGTACCGCACGGAAGCCGATCTCGGCCAGAGCGAGCGCGGGGAGGATGTCGGCAGCTATCTCAATCCACGCGGCATGCGCATTCTGGCGGCGCTCGACGCCGTATCCGCCAGGCATTCGGCCAAGCAGGCGGAAGTGGCGCTTGCCTGGGTTATCGCACGGCCAGGCGTCACCGCGCCGATCGCCAGCGCCACCAAGCCGAGCCAGATGGACAGCCTGATCAAGGCGGTGTCGTTGAAATTGAGCGCGGACGACATGGCCGAACTCGACAAAGCCAGCGCCTGAGGCGGCCGGCAGCGCGGGGCGCACGAACGTCCAAGACGATCCTCATGCCTTGCCATACCGTCCTTCGCACGGGGTGCAGGGCGGAGGATCAGATGGCCGGATCGCTTGTTTCGCAGCCGGAGCTTTGGCGCCAATTGCTTGCGCTGTTGCTGGCCGCCACCGTGGTCATGGGTAGCCCGGGGCCGGCGACGATAAGCGTCACCGCCGTTGGCGCCGCCTTCGGCCTGCGCGATTCGCTGCGCTACACCGGCGGCATCGTCCTGGGCACGATCGCCGTGCTGCTGGTCGTGGCGACCAGTGTCATGGCGGTGCTTGGGTCGATGCCGAAGCTGGCGCCGTTGCTGGTTGGCGCGTCCGCGGCCTACATCCTCTATCTCGCCTTCAAGATCGCCACCGCCCCGCCATTGGCGGTACGCGCCGCCGCCGCGTCGCGCCCGACATGGCTGGCCGGTTTTCTCCTCGCGGTGGCCAACCCGAAAGCGTATGTGGCGATCGCCGCCGTGTTCGCGGGTGCTTCGTCGAGCGCGGGCGATGCCGAGCTCCGGCTGTGGACGAAACTGACTGTTCTCGCGGTGATGATCGTTGTCATCCACGCCGTGTGGCTTCTTGCCGGTGCGGCGTTCTCGCGCTTCCTGCGCCGGCCTGTCGCCTCGCGGATCATCAATCTGGCTTTTGCCGCGACGCTGCTGCTGACCACGGCGCTGGCGGTGCACGGTTGACGCCTGGCCGGAGAGCCTTCAGGCCTTCGTGCCCAGCTCCCGAAGCCGCTTCACCGCCGTTGGCGGCAGGGCCGGCGGATTGGGGGCGCGCGATGCCTCGACGAGAAGCTGGTCACAGGCAGCCTCGGTCTCGCCGATCAGCCGCGCCATGAACTCGTCCTTGCCCAGACCAGGCGGTATGGGCGGCAGGAAACGCGCCTTGACGGTCCCGGGATAGCGCAGGAACTTGCGGCGCGGCCAATAGAGGCCGGCGACATGGGCGACCGGCACCACCGGAACGCCAAGCTGGGTGTAGATTTCAACGATGCCGTATTTGTAGGCCGGCTCGTCGCCCGGCGCCCGGCGCGTGCCCTCGGGATAGATGATCAACTGGCGCGGGTTGCGCGCCATCTCTTCCTTGGTCGCTGCGACCACGGCCTTCAGCGCCTTGGAGCGGCTGCCGCGATCAACCGGGATCATGCGCATCTTCAAGATATACCAGCCGAAGAACGGGATCCAGGTCAGCTCGCGCTTCAGGATGTAAAGCGGGTCCTGGAGGTAAGGAAAGAAGGCGATAGCGTCCCAGAACGATTGGTGCTTGGGCGCCAGGATGAAGGAGCCCTCGGGCAGGTTTTCCTGCCCGGTGATGTCGTTTGTCGTTCCGGCGATCTTGTCATAGAGCCACATTGAGGTGCGCGACCAGAATTTCGGCACGAACCAGGCGCGGTGGCGGGGCGACAGGAAATAGTACGGGGTCCAGAGGATCATCTGAACGATCAGATTGACGTAGAAGACGAAATTGAACGCCAGCGATCTGACATAAAGCATGGGGGAGGTCCGGTGAGGAAGTGTGCGTTGGTTACACCAAGCGCGGGAAAAAAGGAAACGGTGCGATACTGCCCGTACTACCAGGTCGCCTGCGCCAGCCGTTCCCTCAGGCGTGGGGCGGCGAAGTCGAGGAAGGCGCGCAATTTTACCGGCAGCCGACCCTGGCCCGCATGCACCAGGTTTACCGGCCAAGGCTCGGGTTCGAAATCCCTGAGCACGGGGCGCAGTGTTCCTGATCGTACGGCGGCGACGATCTGGTAGGAAAGCACCCGGGTCAACCCGACCCCGGCGATCGCCGCTTCAGTCGCCGCCTCAGCGGTGTTGACCCGAAGCCTTGAGCGGACCGGTACGACAAAATCAGCCTTGTCCACGGTGAAGGTCCAGGTGGCAAGCGAGCCAAGGCCCTCGAAGGTGATGCAGCTGTGCGTATCGAGCTCTCCCGGCGTCCCAGGAATGCCGTGTCCGGCCAGATAGGCCGGGCTTGCGCAGACAACATGACCGATCAAGCCGACCCTGATGGCGACCATCTGCGAATCCGGCAGCCTGCCGATGCGGACGGCGAGGTCGATATGGTCTTCGGCCAACTGGCTTATCCTGTCGCCGAGCGTGAGGCGGATATCCACCAGCGGATAGGCGGCGAGGAACTCGGTGACAACCGGCAACACGTGAAGGCGGCCGAAGACGATCGGCGCGGTGATGATCAGTTCCCCTGTCGGGGCGCTGTATTCGCCGCCGGCGGTGCGTTCGGCGTCTCCGACCTCGTCGAGAATGCGGCGGCAGGCAGCGAGATAGGCATGGCCCGCATCGGTCAGTGTCAGCCGCCGCGTCGAGCGGTTCAACAGGCGTGTCTTCAGGTGGCGCTCCAGATCGGAGACCTTGCGGCTGACCGTTGCCAGCGGAACGTCCGAACGGCGAGCGGCGGCGGAAAGGCTGCCGCCTTCTGCTGCCGCGACGAAAAGGGACATGGCTTCGAGACGATCCATCAGTTCTTCCAGAAAATGGAAGGGTTGATTGCAAATATGGCATCTACATCCCCAAGATGGAAGGCTGCATATAGGCGGGGTACCTCAACAAGGCAATCTCCATGCCCCGCATTACCACGCCTTCGTCCATCGCAAACGCTCCCGCCGCCGCGCTGCCCCTGCTGCAGGCGGTGGAAAAACAGCTTGGTGTCGTCCCGAACCTGTTTCGGATGGTCGCCAACAGGCCGGCCGCGCTAGAAGGCTATCTCGGCATGATGGGAGCCTTGGCCAAGGGCCGGCTGCCGGCGGCGACGCGCGAGCGCATCGCACTGGCGATCGCCGAGATCAATGGCTGCAACTACTGTCTGTCCGCCCACACCTATCTCGGCAAGACACTCGCAAGGCTCGACGCCGCCGAGATGATCGCCAACCGCCATGGCTGCTCCACGGATCCCAAAGCAGCCGCGGCGGTGCGTTTTGCCGCCAGAGTAGCGCAAAGCCGCGGGGATGTCGGCCAGGAGGATCTCGCCGCTGTCAGGCTCGCGGGCTATGACGACGGGGAGATCATCGAGATCGTCCAGCATGTCGCCCTGAACGTCTGGACCAACTATATCAACGAGGTTGCCCAGACGGAGATCGATTTTCCGGTTGTTTCCGCCCGCGATGCTGCCTGAATCCGGAAAAGGGGCGAACGGTGCCCGCCGGCCCCAACCCGTCATGCCGCAGAGGAAATCCCATGTCTGAGAGCCGCCCGCCGCTTCCGCCCTTCACCGCCGAGACGTCAGCACAGAAAGCACGCATGGCCGAGGATGCCTGGAACTCGCGCGATCCTGCGCGGGTGGCGCTCGCCTATACGGCGGACAGCCGTTGGCGCAACCGGGCCGAGTTCCTGCAAGGCCGCGATGCGATCCAGGCGTTCCTGACGCGCAAATGGGTACGCGAACTCGACTACCGGCTGATCAAGGAGGTCTGGGCCTTCCACAGCAACCGCATCGCCGTGCGCTTCGCCTATGAATGGCACGACGACAGCGGCTCATGGTTCCGCAGCTACGGCAATGAGAACTGGGAATTCGACGAGCACGGGCTGATGCGGCTGCGCATCGCCAGCATCAACGACCTGCCGATCGCCGAGGCCGAGCGCAAATATCGCTGGCCTCTCGGCCGGCGGCCGGACGACCATCCGACGTTGTCGGAGCTCGGCCTTTAGAAACGTTTCATGCAAGGAGGTTTCGATGAACGCACACGCTTTTGCGAGCGATGTCGCCTTCACGCCGACGGTCAAGGCGATCCAGGCGCGTAAGGGCTCGCGTCAGTCCTACGCCCGCGTCGAGGAGCGCGGCGGCTGGCAGTCGGCGATCTCACCGGACCTCGCCGCCTTCATCGAAATGCAGACCAGCGTCTTCCTGTCGACGGCCAATGGCGACGGTCAGCCCTACATCCAGCACCGCGGCGGCCCTGCCGGCTTTCTCAAGGTGCTCGACGAGAAGACGATCGGCTTCGCGGATTTTTCCGGCAATAAGCAGTTCATCACGCAGGGCAATCTGGCCGACAATCCGAGGGCCTTCCTGTTCCTGATCGATTACATGATGCGCCAGCGCATCAAGATCTGGGGCACGGCACGCGTTGTCGAAAACGACGCCGGGTTGACGGCGCGGCTAATGCCGCCGGACTACAAGGCGCGTCCCGAACAGGTCATCCTGTTCACCGTCTCGGCGTGGGATGCCAATTGCCCGCAACATATACCGCAGCGCTTCGAGGCGGCTGATGTGGCGGCGGCGCTTGGCGAGCGCGACCGGCGCATCCAGGACCTTGAGCAGGAGATCGCGCGCCTCAAGGGCGTTTCAGGGGCTGGCGCCAAGCAATGACACGGGCTCAGCCGCCGGCGGCGGTCTCGGCCAGCGCGATGCCGTCGGGCGTCGGCTTCACCGGGATAATGCCGCGAGCTAGCGCCAGCAGGTATTTGGTGTATTCGGTGAAAAGCACGCGTACCGCCCGCGGCTTGGTCAGCCAATTGCCATTATCCAGGTTGGAATTGACCACCGGGTAGGGTTCGAGCTTGGCGCCATGCAGCAGCCGGCCCATCTCCAGCAGGCTGCGCGGCATGTGATAATTGTTGGTGACCAGGATCACAGTGCCATAGGCGTGGTTTTCCACCCATTTGGCGCTTTCCTCGGCATTGCCGATCGTGTCGAGCGCGGCGCGGTCGATGTCGACGCAGCAGGAAAACAGCTTCTTGTCGCCGCCGGTCGCCGCCTGGAGTTGGCGACGGCTGGCGGAGGGATGCACGCCGCTGATCAAAAGCCGCTCCCCTTTGCCGGAAGCCAGCAGCTCCATCGCCGCGTCGAGGCGCGACTGGCCGCCGGTCAGCACAATGATGGCGTCGGCCTTGGCCGGGTTGGCGGGCGTGGTCAAATGGCTGACCTTGCTGGCAAACCAGCCGAAGCCGCCAGCGAACACTGTTGCGAGCACAAACAGGGAGACAGCGGAAAGACGCAGGGCGGTCCTTAAATGGCTAATCCTGCGATGGCCGCGCCAACGGGCAACCACCACTGGCAACTGTCCAGCCGTCCCGGTCGAGTCCCGCACGTCCATAGCCATATGGTTAATCCCGAAATGCGGCCTTTGATAGGTAAAAGACACACTTTGCGTTACGCGAATTCTCCATCCGTGATCGCGCTCTTTCCATCCACGCCAAGACGAATTCCTTTCATGCGTCGGGTTGGCGAACGTCGATGTCGCTGAGATAGGCGACCACGGTGGCGTGCGAAGTTGCCGCCGTCAGCGCGCCAATCACCAGCACCATCAGGACGACACCTAGGTAACCCGCGGAGCCGATGGCGAAGTTGCCGAACAAAGCGGTCGCCTGATCGGCCTGCGGCGTTGCCATATTGCGCGACGACCACCAGGAAAAAACGATGAAGACGAGCACCGCCGCGGCTCCGCCGGCGGCCGCGCCCTTCATGCCGGTGACCAGGAAATGCCGGCGGAATTCGCGCGCGATGAAGCGCGCTTCGGCGCCGACGAAATGCAGCACCTCGATGATGTGGCCGTTGCCGTCCATGGCGCCACGGGTCGCGAACACCACGGTCAGCACCGTTGCCGACAGCATCAGGGCCAGAACGGCGACGCCGATGGTCACCGTGGTGCGGGCCATGGCCACCAGCCGGTCGACCCAGGTGCGGTGGTCGTCAAGCGATGCACTCGGCAGCTTCGGCGTGATCGCGGCGCGCATGGCGGCGAAGTCCGGCGGACTGTTCTCGTCGATGGTGACGATGATCAGCCGCGGCACCGGCAGTTCGTCGATGTTGAGGCCCGATCCCAGCCAGGGCTCCAAGAGCCTGGCGGTCGCTTCGCGGTCGATGATCCGGGTCGATTTCACGCCGGGGAATTCGCCGGCGATCTGTGAGGCCTGGCTAAGCGCTGCCTCCATGTCGAGGCCGTCGGCCGGCTTGATCTGGATGGTCGCCTCGCGCGAGATCTGGTTTTCCCAAACCGAGGCCGTGTCGCGCACCAGCGTCACCGCGCCGAAGGTCAGGCAGGACAGGAAGGTCATGATAGCGATGACCAGCACCAGGGCGCGGCCGGCAATGTTCTGCGCGGGCACGATCGGCGCCATCTTGCGCTGGGCGCGCGGTCGTGCCTCGACCGCCTCGGCATCCTGCTCCTCGAAATGGTCAGCCGGTAGCTCAGTCATAGATATCAAGCCTTCCGCCGGCCAGGATCATGCGGCGCGCGTCGACCTGTTCCATAAGGCCAAGATCGTGGGTCGCGATCACCACGGCGGTGCCGAGGCGATTGAGTTCGATGAACAGCCGCAGCAGCCGCCGCGCCAGCGGCGGATCGACATTGCCGGTCGGCTCGTCGGCCAGCAAGATCTCCGGCTGCTCGATCAGGGCGCGCGCGATCGCGGCGCGCTGCTTCTCGCCGCCTGACAGAACCGGCGGCAGCACATGCATGCGTTCGCCGAGCCCCACCCATTTCAACAGTTCGGTGACATCGGTGCGGTAGCTCGCTTCCTCGCGCCCGCGCACGCGCAATGGCAAAGCAACATTCTCATAGGTGGTCATGTGGTCGAGCAGGCGAAAATCCTGGAACACCACGCCGATGCGCCGCCGCAGATGCGGCAGTTCGGTGCGTGAGATGCGCGAGCGGTCCTTGCCGAAGATGGTGATCAGTCCACGCGTCGGCTTCAGCGACATGAACAAAAGGCGCAGCAACGTCGTCTTACCGGCACCCGAAGGCCCGCTCAGGAACTGGAAGGAGCGCTCCGGTATGTGCAGAGAGATGTCGCGGAGGATTTCCGGACCCATGCCATAGCGGAGGCCGACATTTTCGAAGCGAATCAATTTCGGCGACCTGAAATTCCTGCCGGCGGCGAGCCGGCCTGTTCTGCGAAAAGACCATCGGCCGGCATGGTTAACCAGCGGTTAATTCCTGGGTTGTTTCGGCTTGTCACGACAGCTCCGGTGGGGAAGCGTTAACCATTTGTGTTTACGCAAAAGAAACGAAAAGCGAACAGGTGCAATACTGGCCATGATGGCTGACCAGCGAACCGCGCGCCCGGTTTCCGGCGAAATCATGACCGATCCACCGGCAATTGCCGTGGCGGACCGGATCGTGCGCGGTCCGGCGGCCGATATCATCGATGCCGACTATGAAGTGATGCCGCGCCTTGCTCCTGCGGTGGAAAACGATTCACCACCGCCGCGTGCGATCGTCACCCCGCCCATCGAGGGCATGGACATGCTGCGCAAGCCGGAAGCGCCAGCGAAACGGCCGCCGGCATCACGTGGAGGGCCGATCTTCTGGATCGCCGGCGTCGGTGCCGCTCTTGCCGCCTTCTGGGTGTCCGGCGGCCATGCGCTGGTGCGCCAGGCGCCGTTCCTCGCCGGCGCGCAAGCGTCGGCGCTGACCATTTCAGGCGTCTCGTCACGTGTCGACGCCTCCGGCACGAACCCGGTGCTGTTCGTCGATGGGGAGGCCGCGAACGACGGGACGGGCCCCGCGACCCTGCCGCCGCTCGAGATCCGGGTGACGGGCAAAGACGGGCGCACAACCCGCTATACGTTGGGGACATCCGGCCGCTTGCTGGCATCCGGCGAAAGATTCGGCTTTGCCAGCCGGCTCGACATGCCTAAGAACGGCGTAAGAACCGTTTTGGTTACTTTCGCCGAGTAGGCGATCACCGGGGAAGACCATCTATGCCCATCGTACGCGGCAAGGACATCGAAGTCCTTTTTTCGGCATCGGCGATCGCGCGGCGCAATCTCGAACTCGCCAAGGAGATCGCCGGGCATCACTATCACGATCTCTTGGTGATTTCGGTGCTGAAGGGCTCGTTCATCTTCGCCGCCGACCTGATCCGGGCCATGCACGATGTCGGCCTGTCGCCGGAAGTCGAGTTTATCTTCATCTCCAGCTATGGCGCCGGCACCACCAGCGGCGAGGTGAGGGTGCTGCGCGACATCGACAACGAGGTTGCCGGCCGCGACGTGCTGTTGATCGACGACATTCTGGAATCGGGCAAGACGCTGAGCTTCACCCGCGACCTGATGCTGTCGCGTGGCGCGAAGAGCTGTTCCATCGCCGTGCTGCTCGACAAGCGCATGCGCCGCCAGACCGCGCTCAATGCCGACTATGTCGGCTTCGACTGCCCCGATTATTTCGTCGTCGGCTACGGCATGGATGTCTCGCATGCTTTCCGCGAACTGCCGTTCGTAGGCGTCGTCAAGGGCGACGTTTGAGCGGCTTCCAAAAAGACTTGGCGACCGGTTCCGCTTTCAGGAAAAGTCAACTTTTGCCCGGCAAATATGCCGGCCATGGCAAAGCTTCTGATCGTCGAGGACGATGAGTCCGTCCGCACCCTCGCAGCCCGCGCGCTCGAACGCGCCGGCCACGCAATCGATATCGCCGCCGACGGCGCGCAAGGTCTGGCGTTGATCAAGGCCGCGCATGGCGGTTATGATCTCGTCGTCTCCGACATCCGTATGCCGGAGATGGATGGCATCGAGATGGCGGTTGCGGCCGCGGCGCTTTTCCCGTCGATGAAGATCATGCTGATGACCGGCTATGCCGACCAGCGCGAGCGCGCCGAGGAATTGAACGGCATTATCCTCGATGTCGTGCAAAAGCCCTTCACGCTGGCCGAGATCCGTTCGCGCGTCGAACGGGCGCTGATCTGCTTCGCCTGATCAGGCCGGATCCCTGGCGACAAGCGCCGGCGCTGGGCTGGTTCGCCGGTCGGTGTTGAGCGCCAGCAGGCCGGCGCCGATGATGAGCGCCGCGCCGATCACGGTCGTCGGGCGTGGTACCTCGGTGAAGAACAGGAAACCCCACAGCGGCGACCACAGGATGCCGGTATATTCGAAGGTGGCGACGCGGTTGGCCGGCGCCAGCCGGTACCCCTGCGAGAGCAGGATCATGCCGGCGGAGGCGACGAAACCGCACGCCGCCATCTTGAGGAAATCCGGCAGTGTCGGCCAGATCCACGGCCGCACCAGGAATTCGAGGCTCGGGTGGACGGCGTGGTTTATGCCGGCGAGGTGGAACGTGCCGGCGACCACGACCGCGCCGGTCAGATAGGCGCCGTTCTGGTAGAAGGCCATCACGGTGGAGGATTCGGTGTTGCCGATCTTGCGGGCCATCAATTGCGAAAATCCGTAGAGCACAGCCGAGCCCAGCGACAGCAAGGCCGCCCAGTCGAACAGTCCGGCGCCGGGGCGCAGCATCACCAGGACGCCAAGCATGCCGATCAGCACGGTTGCCAGCGTCTGCCGGGAAACGCGCTCGCCAAGATAGGGGCCGGCCATCGCCATGATGCAGAGCGGCGCCATGAAATAGAGCGCCACGGCGTCGGCCAGCGGCAGGGCGGCGATGGCCAGGTAATAGACGGTGTAGGACGTGAACTGGATGAAGGCGCGCATGGTCAGCATGCCGAAGCGCCGCGACAGGATGGCACGGAGCCCGACATCGGCATGGACGAGAAGGATCAGGATCGGCAGGGCGATGATCGAGCGGATCGCCATCACCTCGCTCACCGGGTAGCCGCTCGACACGGCTTTGACGAGCGGGTCCTGCAGCGAGAAGACCAGCACGCCCAGGCACAGGCTCAGGATGCCGCGCACCATCCTATTCTGCATCCGCGTTCAGGCTCCCGCGCATCCGATCCGGCGACCCTCTCCAGATCAAAAAGAACCCGCCACCGTTTTCGGGCAGCGGGCACGAGTGAGGACTCTTTGATTGGTCCGCTGCCGATTTCGCGGCCGCATGTCCAATGGGTGAGGCGACTATCGCCCGGTGTTTGACATGTTGCAAACGAATTGGAATGATACCAGCAATCAACTTTTCTTATGACGGATGCGATGCGGCCAACCCTCGACAGCGATCTCCTGCGCACCTTTGTCGCCATCGCCGAGGCCGGCAATTTCACGAGGGCCGCCGAGCAGGCCGGCCGCACGCAGTCGGCCGTATCGATGCAGATGAAGAAGCTCGAAGAGCTGGTCGGCGACAGCCTGTTCGAGCGCGGTTCACGTGGCGTCGCCCTGACGCGGCGTGGCGGCGAACTTATCGTCAATGCCCGCCGCATCGTCGCGCTGCTCGACGAGACGGCGGCGTCAATGGCGGCGGCGCCGCTGGGCGGGCCGGTGCGCATCGGTATTCCGGAGGAATATGGCCACGCCATCCTGTCGCGCGCGCTCGGCGCTTTTTCGAAACGCCACACACAGGTCGAGGTCACCGTGCGGTATGCGCATTCAGGCGCCCAGATGGCAGCGCTCGCCGCCGGCGAACTCGATCTCTGCGTGGTGTTCGAATGGCAGGACCCGTCAGGCGGCGAGGTGCTTATGCACGATCCGACGGTGTGGGTGACATCGGCCCTGCATTACATGCACGAGGAACGGCCGGTGCCGATCGCGCTCTACAACCGGGCCGGCTGGTGCAAGGATTTTGCCGTCAAATCACTTGAGCAGCGCGGTCTTGCCTATCGTGTCGCCTATACCAGCGACACCACCGGCGGCCTCAAGCTCGCCGTCACCTCGGGGCTGGCGATTGCGCCGATCTCACGCAGCAACATTCCGGCCGGCTGTCGCGAACTGACATCCGCGGACGGCTTTGGCGATATCGATTCCTCGAATGTGGTGATGCACCGCAACCCGAATGCCTCCGGCGAGGCGATCGACGGCATGCAAGAGGCTATCCGCGAGGCGTTCTCCAACGGGCAAGGTCAGTCTCTCACATCCTCATAGAAGGTCAGGCGGTTGCCGAACGGGTCGGCGACCGTGATCTCCTTCGTCTTCCAAGGCGTCTGCTCCAGCCCCGGCCTGGCAAAGCGGTACTTCCTGGCGGTCAACTCGTGGTGCAGCCCCGCGATGTCCGCCGTCTCGATCCGGATGTGAGAGCCCGGCGCGCCGTCGCCATGATGTTCGCTCAGATGCAAGATGCAGCCGTCGCGGGAAACGCCTGTGTAGAGCGGCGCGTTGTCGTCGAAGCGGTGTTCGAACTGCACTTCGAAACCGAGAAAGCCGAGATAGAATTCATGCGCCTTGGCGATGTCGAAGATGCGCAGGATGGGGTAGTCGCACCGAGTTTTGGCATGGTATTGCAGCCGTTCGATAGGGCTTTCGGGTGGGGTGGAGGTCGGACAGCAATCCCTATTTCAGCTCCAGCAGCCGTTCCAGATAGCTGCGCTCGATGTCCGGGCTGAGCGCGTTGCCGAGCCGCTTGCGGATCGCTTCCAGGATCTGGCGGGCGCGCTGCACATCGATCTCATCGGGCACTTTCACCGAATCGCCGAAATCAGGACCCTGGCTGGCGCGCGGCCGGCCGAGCGGGTCGCGGTCGGCGTCCTGCTGACGACCGCCTTGCTGGCTGCCGCCCTGGTCGCCCTGCATGGCCTGCATCTGCTTCATCATGTCCTTGGCGCCCTTGCGCAGCGCCTCGAGTGCCCGGCCCTGGTGGCCGACCGCCTCGTCGCCCTGGCCCTCGCCAAGCGCCTGCTCGGCGCTGCCCATGGACTTGCCGGCCTCGCCAAATCCTTCATTGGGCTCCATGCCCATGCCTTCGAGGGCCTTCTTCAGCTGCTCGAGATCGCTCTTCAGCTGGCCCTGGCCTTCCTGCAACTGCTTCAGCGCATCGGCGAATTCCTGCGGCGTCATCGGCTTCGGCCTGGCAAGCGGATCGCGGTCCTGCCCAACGCCTGGCTTGTCCTGGTCCTCGCCACCGCCCTGGCCAAGCTGCTCGTCGCGGTTCTCGCCACGCTGGCGCTCGCCGCGCTGCATCTGGTCCATGCGGAACGTGTCGTTCATCATCTCCTGCTGGCGCCGCAGGATCTCGCCGAGCTTGTCCATCTGCTGGCGCATCTGGCTGTCCTGCTCACCGCCCTGCTGCTGGCGGCCGGCCTGGAGGTTGTTCATCATGTCCTGCAGCTGCGACAGCAATTGCTGCGCCTTGTCGCGATCGCCCGACTTGGCCAGGTTCTCGATCTGGTCCATCATACGGTCGATATCGCTCTGGCGCAGTTCCTGGCCGTTCTGCTGCATTTGCGGCGCGTTCGGGTTCTGCTTGGCGCGTTCGGCGAATTCCTGCAGGAACTGGTTCATAGCCTCGCGTAGTTCCTTCATCGCCTTCTCGATCTCGGCGTCGCTGGCGCCGTTCTTGATGGCGTCCTGCAGCGCCTGCTGCGCTTGGCGCAGCCGCTTTTCGGCGGCCGAGAGGTTGCCCTCCTCGATGCCGAGCGCGATCTCCCAGAGATAAGCGACCTCGCTGCGCAGCTGATCGTCGTTGCCGGCCAGTTTCAGCCGGCTCATCGCGCTCATGATGGCGAGGTAGTGGGACATGTTGTCGAACGTGTCTTCGGGCCGCAGCGTGATGGCGTCCATCAGGTCGAGCACGTGCGGCTTGGCATTGGCGTCGAGTGCGAGCAGGCGGCGCTGTTCGATCACGGCGCGCGCCAGCGGGTTGGCGAACGGCCGCTCGGGCATCACCAGCGTCTTGGTTTCGCTGGACGCGGTGTGTCCGGCATCGTCGGTGGCGACCAGCGTCAGCTTGATGCTGCCGCCGGCCCAGACATGCTCGGTCAGATCCTTCGTGGTGCGGGCGGCATTCGCCTTGCCGCCGCGGCGCGGCAGCGTCAGCGGCATGTCAGGCGGACCATAGAGCGGATGCGCATCTGGCGCCTGCGGATCGGCCAGCGCGAACACCGCCTTGGCGGTGGCGGCGCCGTAGTCGTCGTCGATCTGGTAGTTGAGCTCGAAGGCGCCGTTGGCGGCGCGCTTGGGCTCGCCGACGAAGCGGATCTGCGGCGGCTTGTCCGGCAGCACGGCAAAGGCCCAGCGGGCAAGCTGGTCGTCGCCCGACTTCAGCGTCAGCGTGCCGTCGCCAGTCAGCTTGCCGATGAACTGGCGTATCGTCGAGGATGAGGCGGGGGCCGGCACCGCCGGGCTTGCCGCCGGCTTGGCGACGGCTTGCGGGTCGATAGAGCGCGCGTTGCCATCCTTGTCGGCATAGGCAAGCGTTTCCTCGCCCGATCCACCGGTCACACGCAGCGAGACATCGCTGCCTTCCGGAATGGTGAAGGTCGGCGTCGCCTGGTTGGCATCAGCGGTCAAGAAGATCGGCGGCTTGCCGGTATAGGCCGGCGGCGTCACCCAGGCGTCGATGCGCGGCGGCACGGTGTCGAGTGTGCCGTGTGCGCTGAAACCGTCTGCTATCCTGCCGCCGGTCGGCCCGAAGGAGAAGGCGAAGGCGGTGACCAGCAGGAGCGCCGCCACGGCGCGAAGTCCCCAGGGGTCGCGCTCCGGCACGCGCGTGCGCGGCAGGTCGGCGCCGAGACTGTCGAGCTTTCCCGCCATGCGCTTCTGGTGCTCGCGCCAGAGAGCCTGCGAGAAACTGCTTTCCTGGCCGCTGGGCCGGTCGCTCTGCACCTGTACCGGGCTGTGCAGCAATCTGTTGGCGGCCTCGATGCGACGATCGACCTCGGCAGCACCAGGCATGCGGAAAAAGCGCAGCGGATAAAGCGCGGCCAGCCCCGCCAGGCCGAAAACGGCGATAAGGCCGATGCGTGCCGCTTCCGGCAGCCGGGGGAAAATACCGAACCAGGAGACACTGAGGAACAGGCTGGCAACAACAATGAGCGGGAGCAGCAGCGGCCAGCCGCGCTCGACGGTCATCGCGACGCGCGTCGCCATCCGGCTCAAGGCAAGGCGTCCGGCCAGGCCGCGATCGTTGCTGAAGATGGGTCGTTGCGTCATCGGCCCTTCCCAGAGCCTGTTCCGCCCTGAAAGGACCGGAATGGGGCTCTATCTCTTTGAGCATGATCTGTTCCGAAAACCGGACCACTCTCGGGGATCATGCTGCGAGGCGGGGCGGGATAGCCCAAGCCTCACGACTCGAAGAATACCAGCAAACACGGCAAAGGCGAGGCAGTTTGAGAAAACGTGAAGCCTGCCGAAATGGTTGCAATCAGAAATTGGCGGGGTTCGCGTTGGCGCCACAGACCAGCACGGCGATCCGTTCGCCCGGCGCCGGCGCGTAGCGGCCGGACAGGATCGCGGCGAAGGCGGCCGCACCACCTGGTTCCGAGATGATGCGCACGCTGTTCCAGAGCGCCTTCTGGGCGGCGATGATGTCGTCGTCGCTGACCAGGATGGAGCGTTCGACGAAGGCTTCGGCGATCGGGAACATCATTTCGCCGACGCGCTTCGGCGCCAGCGAATCGGCGGCGATACCTTCGGCCGGCGCGTCGACCGGATGGCCGGCCTCGAAAGCGCGATGAAGCGTCGGCGCGCCCTCGGGCTCGACGGCGACGATGCGGATACGGCCGGCGTACCAGGCGGCGACGCCGCCGATCAGGCCACCACCACCGACGGCAACCAGCAGCGTGTCGATCTCAGGCAGATCGTTTTCGATCTCAAGCCCGAGAGTGCCCTGGCCGATCAGCGTTTCCTCCTGGTTGAAGGCGTGGATCTGCAAGGCGCCGGTTTCCTCGGCGAAACGTTCGCTGGCGGCCAGCGCCTCGGCATAACGGGCGCCGCCGACGACGAGGTCGGCGCCATAGCCGCGAATGCGGTCGAGCTTGGCCTGCGGGCTCACTTCGGGAACGAAGATGGTCGCCTTGTGGCCAAGCCGCATGGCGGCGTAGGCGACAGCGGCGCCATGATTGCCGCCCGATGCGGCGACGACGCCGGCCTCGGGAACCGGCCGCTCCAAAAGATTGGTGAAGGCGCCGCGCGCCTTGAACGAGCCGGAATGCTGCAGGCATTCGAGCTTGAGGTCGACCGCCAATGGCGGCCGGTCGAAGTCGGCCATGTCGACGCGCAGCACCGGCGTGTGCCTGATATAGGGGCGGATGCGCGGTTCCATCGCGGCGATGCGTTCGCGTGTGATGGTGTTGTCCTGCGACATCAAGATCTCCTCGGGATTGACAATAATTAGTAACTTGGCAAAATGCCTAAATGCAAGAGGTTGATGTCTTCAAGGCGATCGCCAACGGACGCAGGCTGCAGATTCTCGACTGGCTCAAGGATCCGCGTGCGCATTTCCGGGCACAGGCGGATGGCGATCTGGTCGAGGACGGCGTCTGCGCGTTGCTGATTGCCGAGAAGCTCGGCATCACGCAGGCAACGCTTTCCGAGCATATGCGTGTGCTTACCCAGGCCGGCCTGCTCAGAACCAAGCGCATCAAACAATGGACCTTCTACCGCCGCGACGAGGACAGGATCGCCAACGCAAGGGCGCTCATCCAGAACCGGCTATAGCGTCGCGGCCAGGCGGCTTTTATGCAAGCCAGTCTGGCACCGAATCCAGCCCGATCAGCTCCTCATAGGTCAGCCGCGGACGCACGACGTGGAAACGGTCGCCGTCGACCAGCACCTCCGGCACCAGCAGGCGGGTGTTGTAGGTGCCGGCCTGGACCGCGCCATAGGCGCCGGCGGTGGAAACGGCGACCAGATCGCCCGCCTTCAGCCGGGGCAGGTCGCGATCGAGCCCGAGATAGTCACCGGTCTCGCAGACTTGGCCGACCACGTCGACCATCATGCGCGGCCTGTCGGCGGGCGGCTGCACGACCGGCCTGATCTCGTGGAAGGCGTCGTAGAGCGTCGGTCGGATCAGGTCGTTCATGGCGGCGTCGACGACGAGGAAGTTCTTGGCGTCGCCTTCCTTCACGAAAATCACTTCCGAGACCAGGATGCCGGCATTGCCGACGATCAATCGGCCTGGCTCGAACATCACCTTCAGACCCAACTTGGTGACATGCTTGCGGACGATCTGGGCATAGGCGTCGGGCAAGGGGGGCGGGTTGTTGTCGACGCGGTAGGGAATGCCGAGGCCGCCGCCGAGGTCGATATGCTCGATGGCGTGGCCGTCGCCTCGCAGCGCGCCGACCAGGTCGACCAGCAGGGCGAAGGCGTCGTCGAAAGGCTGCAGTTCTGTGATCTGGCTGCCGATATGGGTATCGATGCCGGTGATCTTGATGCCGGGAAGCGTTGCCGCGCGGGCATAGACCTGGCGCGCACGCTGCCACGGAATGCCGAACTTGTTCTCGGCCTTGCCGGTTGAGATCTTCTTGTGGGTCCTGGCGTCGACATCGGGATTGATGCGCAGCGAGACCGGCGCCATCTTGCCGAGAGCCGAGGCGCGGGCCGACAGGAGTTCGAGTTCCGGCTCGGATTCGACGTTGAAGCAGAGAATGCCGGCTTCGAGCGCAAAGTCCATTTCACGCGCCGTCTTGCCGACACCGGAGAACAGGATCTTGCTGGGCGGGACGCCGGCGGCCAGTGCCCGGCGCAATTCGCCCTCCGAGACCACGTCGGCGCCGGCGCCGAGCTTGGCCAGGGTCCGCAGCACCGCCTGGTTGGAATTGGCTTTCATGGCGTAGCAGACCAGCGTGTCGAGCCCGGCAAAGGCCTTGACGAAGACACGGTAGTGCCTGCTCAAGGTCGCCGTCGAATAACAGTAGAACGGCGTGCCGACCTGCGCGGCGATATCAGGGATCGCCACGTCCTCGGCATGCAGCACGCCGTCGCGGTAGTCGAAATGGTTCACGAGAGTGGTTCCGGAAGTTGGGGCACGATGCGATCGGGTTTGGAAAGACCAATCCCGCCTTCATCGGAGCTAGATCAGCGGGTCGAGGATGAACTTCTTGTCCGCGACCGGTTTTTCCGGTTCCGGCGGCACGGGCTGGTGGGCCTTCTCGGCATCCTTGCGTGCCTGGACGGCCGCCTCGTAGGGCGTGTCGAGACCGGCCTTGCGGCCGCAGGCGGTCACGAAGGCAAGCGCCGCAAGCAGCGTCAGCGTTACCAAAATCCTGCTTCCGGTCATCGATCCATCCGTCCGAAACGTTTGCCAGCCGCCGCTTTTAGCCGAGTTCTCAGCGCATTGCACCCCGGATATTGCTGATCGCAATATCGGGATATTGCTGATCGCAATATCCGGCATCACGCCTTGGCGATGCGCTTTTTCCAGGCGCGTATCTGCTTCCGCACTTCCGATGGCGCGGTGCCGCCGAAGCTGGTGCGGCTCTTGACCGAGTTCTGCACCGCCAGCACCGAGAATATGTCCGCCGAGATGCCTGGGTTGATCGATTGCAGATCCTCCAGCGAAAGCTTCTCCAGGCTAACCTTCTTGTCTTCGGCCAGCGCCACCGCGCGGCCGGTGACATGATGCGCCTCGCGGAACGGCAAGCCCAAAGTGCGCACCAGCCAGTCGGCGAGGTCGGTGGCGGTGGCGTAACCGGAGCCGGCAGCCTTCTTCATCGCGGCGGCATTGACCGTCATGTCCGAGACCATGCCGGTCATCGCGGCAAGCATCAGGTCGAGCGTCTCGGCGGCATCGAACACCGATTCCTTATCTTCCTGCATGTCCTTGCCATAGGTCAAAGGCATGCCCTTCATCACCGTCAGCAGGCCGACCAGATGGCCGTTGACGCGGCCGGTCTTGCCGCGCACGAGTTCGGCGGCGTCGGGGTTCTTTTTCTGCGGCATGATCGAGGAGCCGGTGGAAAAGCTGTCCGACAGCCTGATGAAGCCGAATTGCGGCGTCGACCAGATGATGATCTCCTCCGCGAGCCGCGACAGGTGCGTGGCGCAGATCGCGGCCATGGCGAGGAACTCCAGCGCGAAATCGCGGTCGGAGACGCTGTCCAGCGAATTGCGCATCGGCTCGCGGAAACCGAGCGCCCTGGCGGTCTGATGGCGGTCGATCGGGAAGCTGGTGCCGGCAAGGGCCGCGGCACCGAGTGGGCTCTCGTCCATGCGTTCGATGGCGTCGCGAACGCGCGACAGGTCGCGCGCGAACATCTCGACATAGGCCATGCAGTGATGGCCGAAGGTTACCGGCTGCGCCGCCTGCATATGGGTGAAGCCCGGCATGACGGTCGCTGCATGTTCCTCGGCTCGCGCCAGGAGGGCCATGATCAAGCCTTTCAACGCCTCGGCGACATGAAAGCATTCGTCCTTGACCCAGAGCCGCAGATCGACAGCCACCTGGTCGTTGCGCGAGCGGGCAGTGTGCAGCCGGCCGGCCGCCGACCCGATAAGGTCGGCGAGGCGGGCCTCGACGTTCATGTGGATGTCTTCCAGCCGCGTCGAAAACTCAAAGCTGCCGGCTTCGATCTCTTTCAGGATCGTGTTCAGTCCGTGAGCGATTTTTTCTTGATCGGCCGCCGAAATAATGCCCGTTTGCGCCAGCATCTCGCTATGGGCGATCGAGCCTCTTATGTCCTGCGCATAGAGTTTGCGGTCGAACGAGATCGACGCGTTGATCGCTTCCATGATCGCGGCCGGACCCGAGGCAAATCGTCCGCCCCACATCTGGTTGCTGGTCTTCTTGTCGCTCATGGCTATAACCCGTGCTTCGGAGCAGTTTTGAGAAAATGGCAGACGGAAACAGATTTTTCCCGGCCCCGCGCCTAATCCTCGCCGCCCTGGTGGCGGGAGCGCTGGCCGGCGCGGTCGCGGTATATGTCAGCGAGAGCCGGTCTGGCAACAACGCCGCGACCCAAGTGGCGGCGGGCGACAGCAAAGACGACGTCGCCTGCGCCGCCAAGAGCGACCGCGCCAAGAAGATCGCGGCCGCGGCCACCGGCGAGGTCGCGGCACTTTTGCCGGCCGATCCGCCGCAGTCGATGAGGAGCCTCGCCTTCAACGGCCCGGACGGCAAGCCGATGACGATCGCCGACCATGCCGGCAAGACGGTGCTGCTCAACCTGTGGGCCACATGGTGCGCGCCATGCCGTGCCGAAATGCCGGCGCTCGACGCGCTGCAAAAGGAGAAAGGCAGCGACGCCTTTCAGGTCGTCGCCGTCAACGTCGATGCCGGCGACGATGTGAAGCCGAAGAAGTTTCTCGCCGATACCGGTGTGCACACGCTCGGCTACTACCGGGATTCGACGATGACGCTGTTCAACGACCTCAAGGCGCGCGGTCTGGCGCTCGGCTTGCCCGTAACCATGCTGATCGATGGCGAAGGCTGCCTGATCGCCCGTATGAACGGTCCGGCCGAATGGTCGGGGCCCGACGCCAAGCGGTTGGTCGAGACGGCGCTCGGGTCGTGAGCAATCAGGCCGAGTGAACGCTCGGCTTGAGCAATATGAGCCTGACATCCTGGCGGTCGGTGCGCATCGCAATGCGCTTGCCGTGACCGGCGGTCAGGTCTCGTCAGCTGCTCCACCCGCATTTCATCACCCCTTTAGCCGGATAACCATGACGACCTTTACGTTCTCGAGAGCCGCCCTAGCTACCTAGAGCGCCGGTGTGACGTTTTCATGCCGGCGCCACCGCCGAGGGGGAGGAAAGACCAGCTGTCCACAGGCCCGGGAGGCCACAACAGAACTGTCACATACCTTCTCTAAGAGAGCGGGCAAGGACTTGCGCAAGACCCTTGTCAACAGTCATTCAAGAGGGAAGAAACCATGACGATCATCAAGCGGGGCCTCGCTGCCCTTGCCGCAGGCGCGCTCAGCACCGCGCTGGCGGTTCCTGCCTTTGCGGAGCCGGTAAAGTTCGACTTCTGGTTCGGCCTGTCGGGCGACCTCGCCCGCGTCGTCGACACGCTGTGCAAGAACTTCAACGCCTCGCAGAAGGATTATGAAGTCGTCTGCACCAGCCAGGGCAATTACGACGCCACGCTGCAGAACACCATCGCCGCCTTCCGCGCCGGCAAACAGCCCGCCGTCGTGCAGGTCTACGACGTCGGCACCGCCACGATGATGCTGTCGGGCGCCTACAAGCCCGCCGACAAGCTGATGGAAGAAAACGGCTACAAGATCGACTACGCCGACTATTTCCCAGGCATCGCCCGCTACTACGCGACCTCGAAGGGCGAGATGCTGTCCTTCCCCTTCAATTCCTCGACCGCGCTGATGTACTGGAACAAGGACGCCTTCGCCAAGATCGGCAAGACCGAGGCGCCCAAGACCTGGGAAGACGTCGGCGCCGACCTGCAGGCGATGAAGGACGCCGGCTATGAATGCCCGATGGCGATCAACATCTCTGCCAATGAAAGCTGGCAGCTGATGGAGCAGTTCTCGGCCATCCACAACCAGCCGATCGCCACCAAGAACAACGGCTATGACGGTCTCGACGCGCGTCTGGAAGTCAACAAGACCAAGTTCGTCCAGTACGTCACCGATCTCAAGAAGTGGTATGACGCCGGCCTGATCAAGATCAAGTCCAAGGATCTCGGCCAGGATATGGTCCAGGCCTTCGCCTCAGGCACCTGCCAGGTGATCATGACCTCGGTCGGCGATCACGGCACGGTCGGCAAGACGCAGAAGGAAGGCATGAAGTGGGATGTCGCCGAACTGCCGGCCTATGCCGGTACCGAGCGCAAGAATTCGCTGGTCGGCGGCGCTTCGCTGTGGGTGCTCTCCGGCAAGTCGGACGCTGAGTACAAGGGCGCGGCCGCGTTCCTTAACTTCATCCACGACCCCAAGACCGCTTTGTTCTGGTCGACCAACACCGGCTACATCCCAGTGACCAAGTCGGGCTTCGACTACATGAAGTCCACCGGCTTCTACGACAAGGCGCCCTACAAGGGCCGTGAAGTCGCCATCGCCAGCCTGACCGCGTCGGAGCCGACCGAAATCACCCGTGGTATACGCCTGGGCAACTTCACCCAGATCCGCGCCGAGTTCGGCGCGCAGATGCAGGCGATCTTCGCCAACAAGGTCAGCGTGCAGCAGGGCCTCGACACGCTGGTCAAGAATGGCGACGCCATCCTCGACCGCTTCCAGCAGACCTATCCGGGCAAGACCCTGCCCTGATTTCGAAGATTGCCGAGGCCGCCCGCCGAGATTCGACGGGCGGCCGTTTCGTATATAATCTTATCTTGCTTTGGGCTGGCCGTTCCGCGGCCACGGCGGACCGATGGAAAAACGCGTTACCTTCAGCAGTTGGACAATCGGCATCCTTTTCGCGGTGCCGCAGCTCCTCCTGATCTTTACGTTCTTCTACTGGCCTGCCGGCCAGGCCGTATACTGGTCGCTGACGCTGCAGCAGCCCTGGGGCGGCGGCAACATCTGGGTCGGGCTCGACAATTTCCGCTCGATCCTGGCCAACGCCGATTACTGGAACTCGATCACCGCCAGCCTTGTCTTTGCCGGCATCAGCACCGGACTTGCAATGTTCGTCGCGCTTGTGCTCGCCGCGCTCACCGACCGCCAGCTTGCCGGCTCGCGTCTCTATCGCGTGGTGCTGATCTGGCCTTACGGTATCGCCGCACCGGCTCTGGCGATGGCGTTCCGTTTCATCCTGGCGCCGGAAGCCGGCTTCATGGCCGTGGTCAACCAAGTCTGGCCCGGCTTCTGGGATCCCGGGCTCGACGGCGCTGATGCCATGGCCTCGATCATCATCGCCTTCTCGTGGAAATATGTCGGCTACAACTTCATCTTCTTCCTTGCCGCGTTCCAGGCTATCCCGCGCTCCCTCATCGAAGCCGCCGCGATGGACGGCTCCGGCGTCATGAGGCGTTTCTGGGACATTCAGTTCCCGCTGATCACGCCGACAATCTTCTTCCTGCTGGTCATCAACATCACGGAGAGCTTCCAGGATTCGTTCGGCATCGTCGACATCATGACGTCGGGCGGCCCGGCGAACGCCACCAATCTGATGGTCTACAAGATCTATTCCGATGGCTTCAAAGGCCTCGACTATTCGGGCGCCGCCGCGCAGAGCATCATTTTGATGCTGCTCATCGTGGTGCTGACCATTTTCCAGTTCCGCTTCATCGAGCGGCGCGTGCACTACAGGTGAGACTGAATGGTCGAGCGCACTCCGTTCCTCAACTTCTTCACGCATCTGATCCTGTTTGTCGGCTTTGTACTTTGCATCGCGCCGTTCGTGGTTGTGGCCGTGGCCGCGTCGCATAATCTTAGGGATGTCAACGACGTGCCGATGTCGCTGCTGCCGGGAAGCGACTTTTGGACAAACATCAAGACGGCCTGGACGACGGCCGACCTTGGCCCCAAGCTGCTCAACAGTTTCATCATGGCTGCCGGCGTCGCGGCCGGCAAAGTGATCATCTCGGCGCTGACCGCCTTCTCGATCGTCTATTTCCGCTATCCCGGCCGCACCTTCATCTTCTGGCTGATCTTCGTCACGCTGATGCTGCCGCTGGAAGTGCGCATCGTGCCGACCTACGCGGTCGTCGCCAATGTGCTGTCGCCCTACCAGACCATCCTCGACATCACCGGGCTGAGCTGGCTGATCGAGAAGGTCTCGGGCGTGCAGGTTTCGCTCAGCCTAGGGCTGCTCAATTCCTATACCGGACTGATCCTGCCGTTGATCGCCACCGCCACCGGCACTTTCCTCTACCGGCAGTTCTTCCTGACCGTGCCGGACGAGCTGACCGAAGCGGCGCGTATGGACGGTGCCGGCGCGCTGCGTTTCTTCATCGATATCCTGCTGCCCTTGTCGCGCAACAACATGGCGGCACTCGGCACCATCATGTTCCTGTGGGCCTGGAACCAGTATCTATGGCCGCTGCTCATCACCACCGACCAGTCGCACGCGACGGCGGTCACCGAGCTCAAGCAGCTCATCCCCAATGTCGGCGGCATTCCGGAATGGAACATCGCCATGGCCGGAACGCTTATCGTCATGCTGCCGCCGCTGATCGTCGTGGTGCTCATGCAACGCTGGTTCGTGCGCGGCCTGATCGCCACCGAGAAGTAACAAGGAGACAAAAATGGCCTCCATCGCAATACGCGGCGTCAAGAAGAACTATGCCAAGGCGCAGGTCGTGCATGGCGTCGATCTCGACTTCGCCTCTGGCGAATTCGTCGTCATTCTCGGGCCGTCCGGCTGCGGCAAGTCCACGCTGCTTAGGATGATCGCCGGGCTGGAAGAGATTTCCGACGGTACGATCGCCATCGACGGCATGGTGGTCAACAAGCTCGAGCCGCGTGAACGCGGCTGCGCCATGGTGTTCCAGAACTACGCGCTCTATCCACATATGAGCGTGGCCCAGAACATCGGCTATTCGCTCAAGGTCGCCGGTGTTCCCTCGGCCGAGCGCAACCAGCGCATCCAGGCGGTTGCGCGCACGCTGGAGCTCGAGCAGCTGCTCGATCGCAAGCCGATGGCGCTTTCGGGTGGCCAGAGGCAGCGCGTCGCCATGGGCCGCGCCATGATCCGCGAGCCGAAAGTCTTCCTGTTCGACGAGCCGCTGTCCAATCTTGACGCCAAGCTGCGCGTCCAGATGCGCTCGGAGATCCGCAAGCTGCATCGCCGGCTGAATGCCACCTCCGTCTTCGTCACCCACGATCAGGTCGAGGCGATGACGCTGGCCGACCGGCTGGTGGTGATGAATGGCGGACGGGTCGAACAGGTAGGCACGCCAGGTGAAATCTACACCCGCCCGGCCAGCCGCTTCGTCGCCACTTTCGTCGGCGCGCCGGCCATGAACATCCTCGAAGGCACGGTCGAACTCGACGGGCTGTCGCTGCCCGGCGGCAGCCGGCGCCTGCCCATGGCGCGCGCCGGCCTGCCGGTCGGCACGAAGGTCGCGATGGGCATCCGCCCGGAAGCGGTGCGGCTGGTGGCACCAGGCACGGCCGGCGCGCTCGATGCCACTGTCGATCTGGTCGAGGAACTGGGCGCGGGGCGGGTCATCTATGTCGACCTCGACGGCGCGCCGTTCTCGGTGATGACCCCGGAGGCCGTTCACCCCGAGCCCGGCAGCACCGTCGGCCTGAAGATCTCGCCGGACGACATGCACTTCTTCTCGTCGGAGACAGGCACCCGTCTCGATGTCTTCAAGGCTTCCGTGCCCGAACCGGCGCTTTGATTTCCGAAACGCGCGGCCAAAGAGGCGCACATGAAAATCATCCAGGTCACCGATGTGCATCTCGGCCGGCGAGGTGAGCGCCGCTATGGGGCGGACCTGCATCAGCGGCTCGATCAGTGCATCGCGCACATCAATGGGCATCACGCCGACGCAGCACTTTGCGTCTTCACCGGCGACCTGACGGAGACCGGTGCGCCGCAGAGCTATGCCGATCTGCGCGTTGCCCTGAGCGCGCTATCGATGCCCTTCAGGCTGCTGCCGGGCAACCATGACCGGCGGGCCAATCTCATCGCTGCGTTTCCCGAAGTTCCGGTCGACAAAAACGGCTTCGTGCAGTCGGTCCATGATACCGGCGACGAAGTGCTGTTGTTTCTCGACTGCCTGGCGGAAGGACGCATCGAGGGCGAACTGTGCGACAGCCGGCTTGCCTGGCTCGAAGCCCGGCTCGAACAATCAGGCGGCAGGCCCGCCTACGTTTTCCTGCATCATCCGCCGGTCGCGCTCGGCCTGCCGCAGCTCGATCCGCTGGCGCTCGAACGGCCCGAGCGGTTGCTCGGCCTGCTGCGGGATCATGGCAACGTTCGCCATATTTTCTTCGGCCACGTTCACCGCGACATCGCGGGAACCGTCGCCGGCATTCCGTTCTCGGCGCAGCGCGGCCTGCATGTGCGGTTCGAGCTTGCCCTCGACCGATCGAGCGAGGTCGTCGAACAGGCGCCGCCGTCCTACGCCGTCATCCTCATCGACAGCGCCAACGAGTGCGTGGTGGTGCACGGTTGCGATTTTCTCGAGCAATGGCCGATCTATTCAGCGGAAACCGGCGAACGCGTCACGGCGTGAACCGGCCACTTCGCGTGGGTTCAGCGCCTTAAGGCCTCAAGCGAAGACGTGCGCCTTGCCCGATACGGTCAGCCGCACGATCTCGCCGACCGCCGGCGCGTCCATGCCGGATTTGCGCAGGATCAGCGGCGTGCCGCCGATCGCGGCGGCGTCCGGCGGATCGGAATTGTTCAGGAGCCGCACCGCGATCGTGCATGTCGAGCCGGCGAATTCCGATTCCGTCACCTCGCCGAAGGGCATGTCTGGTGTGCCCGACATGCCCTCGCGCGAGGTGCGTTTGAGCCCAATCTGCTCCGGCCGTAACATGATGCGGGCGACATCGCGGCTGTCCGGCGTGTCGACCGCGATGCGGCCCAGCGGCGAACTGGCGAAGCCGCCCGAAATGCTCGCGGGCAGGATGATGGCATCGCCGAGGAACTCGGCGATCATCCTGTCCTTCGGCTTGAGATAAAGCTCGCGCGGCGTGCCGACCTGGGAAAATTTCCCGTCGCGCATGACCGCCACCTGGCTGGCGAAGGACAGCGCCTCGGCCTGGTCGTGCGTCACCAATATGGTGGTGATGCCGGCCCCTTCCAGAAGCTCGGCCACCGCCTTGCGCATCGAGGCGCGCAGGCCGGTGTCGAGGGCCGAGAACGGCTCGTCGAGCAGCATCAGCCGCGGCTTCATCGCCATGGCGCGGGCTAGCGCCACGCGTTGCTGCTGGCCGCCGGAGAGCTCGTGCGGACGGCGTTTGAGGATCGCCTTGTCCAGTCCAACGATATAGGCAAGTTCGATGATGCGCTCGGCGCGCTTGTCGTCGTCCCGTGCCATGCCGAAGCCGATATTGTCCGAGATGGTCAGATGCGGGAACAGGGCGCCGTCCTGCGCCACCAGGCCAATGCCGCGGCGATGCGCCGGAACGGCGGCGCCGCCATTGGCCAGCACCTGCCCGTCGAGCACGATGCGGCCCTGATCGGGCGCCTCGAAACCGGCGATCAGCCGCAGCAAGGTTGTCTTGCCGCAGCCGGAAGGTCCTACGATCGCGGTGCGACTGCCGCTGGCTACGTTCAGGTCGACGCCGGCAAGTGCCGCGACCGGGCCGTAACGCTTGTGCAGATTGCCGAGTTCGAGAAAGCTCATCGTCCGGCCATCCGCTTCGACTGGACATAGAGCAGCCAAGTCAGGGGCAGCGACATCGCCACCATGATGAAGGCGTAAGGGGCCGCCGAGGCGTAGTCGATCTCGCCGCTATAGGACCAGAACGCCATGGCCAGCGTGCGGGTGCCGTTCGGCGCCAGCATCTGCGTCGCGGTCAATTCGTTCATGATGCCGAGCGCCACCAGCGCCATGCCGGCCGCGGCACCCGGCGCCGACAGGCGGATTGTCGTCGACCACAGCGCGTTGAGCGGCCGCCGGCCGAGGCTGGAGGCGGCGCGCTCGAGTTCGACCGGGGCCTGGGCGATCGACGCGCGCAGGCTGACCAGGGCACGCGGCAGGAACATCAGTGAGTAGGCGAGCAGGATGGTGAACAGGGTCTGGTAAAGCGGCAGGGCGATGCGCACGGTGATGGTGACCAGCGCCAGCGCAATGACGACACCCGGCAGCGAGCCGACAATGTAATTGCATCCTTCCAGCAGGCGCTGCAACGGACCGGGCGCGCGGATCGAGATCCAGGCCATCGGCATGGCAGCGACAGTGGCAAGCAACGCGCCGGCGAGCGATAGGAACAGTGTCTGGCCGAGTGCCAGGCCAATCTCATCGAGACGCCAGACATCGGCGCCGCCGGCGATGAGCCAGCGGCCGATGGTGATGAACGGCACGCCAAGCGCCAGCAGGGTGGTGACGACGAGCAGCAGCAAGCTGGGCAGGGTGGCGCGACCGAGGCTCATCCGCCGCTGATATCGCGCGGCACCCGAGCCGACACGGGCATAACGCTCCTCGCCGCGCACCAGCACTTCGAGGCCGAGCAGCACGAAGCAGCAGGTCACCAGCACGCCGGCCAGCATGTTGGCGGCCGGACCGTTGAAGGTCGACTGGAACTGGTCGACGATCGCGGTGGTGAAGGTGTCGAAGCGGATGAAGACGTAGAGGCCATATTCGGCCAGCAGATGCAGGCCGACCAGCAGCGAGCCGCCGCAGATGGCGAGCCTGAGCTGCGGCAACACGACACGCCAGAACGCACGCCAGGGTCCGAGACCAAGTGCCGCCGCGGCATCCTCCAGGGCAGGATCGAGGCGGCGCAGCGCCGCCGACACCGGCAGATAGAGGAAAGGAAAATAGGCGATGACGGATACCAGCACGCCAGCCCAGAGGCCGTGAAGCCCTGGCACCATGGTGATCCAGGCATAGGAGTGTACGAAAGCGGGGATGGCGAGCGGCGCCACGCAGAGCCAGGACCAGAGCCGGGCACCAGGCAGGTCGCTGCGTTCGGTCAGCCAGGCCAGCGTCACCGACAAGGTGATGGCGATCGGTACGGCCAGCAGCACCAGCAGGCCGGTGTTGACCAGCAGTTCGCCGACACGTGGCCGGAAGACCAATGCCGCGACAGTGTCCCAACCGGTCTGCACCGCGATCCATATGATGAAGGCAAGCGGCACCAATGCCAGCAGGGAGACTGATATGGCGGCGATGACAAGCCAGGGCGCCACACGCCGCTGCGTTCTTCGGCGCATCTTCGGCGGCAGGCCAGGGCGCGCGAGATCGACCGCGGGCTGCATCAGCTCAGGCGCCATGCCATCGCGGCGCGGCGGCGGCAATCAGGGGACCACGGTCGCGGTCAGGAACGAAGCGTGTCGTCATGGACGAATGCATCTCGGAACAAAACGCTCCTGCGGAAGGTGAATTCCCGCAGGAGCACGGTTTGACGTCCTTATTAGGAAGAACGACGACTAAAGCAAGCCGGCTGCGGTCATCAGGTCGGTGACCTTCTTGGAGTTCAGCGTCGCGGCGTCGACCTTCGGCGCCTGCAGGTCGACCAGTGGCACCAGCTTCGGATTGGACTGCGCACCCTTGCCGACCGCGTATTCGAAGGAGGTTCCGTTCTTCAGCACGTCCTGGCCACCCTTGCCGGTCACCCATTTCAGGAAGGCCTGAGCTTCCTTGGGGTGCTTGCTCGAGGCCAGCACGCCGCCGCCGGAGACCGATACGAAAGCGCCCGGATCCTGGTTCTTGAAATAGTGCAGCGCGACGTTCTTGGAGTTTTCGCCGGTCTTGGCCTGATCGCCGAAATAGTAATAGTGGTAGATCACGCCGCCTTCGATCTCGCCGGCATTGACCGCCTTCATCACCGTGCTGTTACCCTTGTAGGCGGTGAAGTTCGCCTTCATCGCCTTCAGCCAATCGGCCGTGGCGGCCTCGCCCTTGAGCTGCAGCAATGCGCTGACAATAGCCTGGAAATCGGCGCCAGAAGGCGAGGCCGCCCAGCGGCCCTTCCAACTCGGGTCGGCGAGGTCGAGCATCGACTTGGGCAACTGGTCGGCCTTGAGTTTGGTCGTATTGTAGGCAAAGACGGTGCTGCGCGCGGCCACGCCCACCCATTTGCCGCTGGCGGCCTGATAGTCCTGCGGGACCTGTGCGAGCGTGTCGGCGTCGACCGGCGCGAACAGCCCGGCATTCTCGACCAGCACCATGGCCGGCGAATTTTCCGTCAGAAACACGTCGGCGGGCGAGGAGGCGCCTTCGGCGACGATCTGGTTGGAGAAGTCGCTGTCGCCGCCATTGCGCAAGGTAACCTTGATGCCGGTTTCCTTGGTGAACCCTTCGGCCCAATCCTTGGCCAGGCTTTCATGCTGGGCGTTATAGACGATGATGCCGGCATCTTCGGCCGTCGCCGGACCGGCGGCCAGGCTGATTGCAAGCGCCGCTACGCTGGCCAGGGCAAGAAGGGGGGATTTCATAAGGTACTCCTCGGGGTTGCCCGCACTGCGGGTGCGTCCGAGTATCAATTCATGAATGGGTTAGTCAAGATTAAAAGGCAATCGGCGCCATCACGGTTTCGCGTATCGGACGCTGATGGCATCATCCGACATGCGGTGCTGGTGGCTGCTCCTGCAGAATGCAACCATCGACCATCGGATGAATGGTCCAGCGCTGGTCCAGGCCCTGCTGTGCTCGTTTGGTCTCCGGATCGAACGCTTCGTTCAGCATGGCGCACCACGTTCTGCGCAGATTCTCGCAGCGTGTCCTGAACGCGGCGCTGCCAAGCCCGTCACGCATATCCTGCGCGGTGAGGTCGATGGCCTCGCCTGGCGGTTTGGGCGGGACCTCCCCCGTGTCGGGAAAATCCGGATTCCACTGAAGATAGTGTCTTGCGTCGACACCGGCCGCCGCATCGAATTTGACCACCGCCATCAGCGGATGAAATTCGTGCCAGCCCTTGTGATAGCCGTCATAGACATGTTCGCCGAGGACGGCGACATGATCGCCCATCCTGATGGGGCCGAGCGCCTTGTCGCCGACATTGGCGTCCTCGACATTGCCGGGATTCCAGTTGAACAGTCCCTGCAGGACCGGCTTGACCCCGCCGAAATAGGACGCCGCTCCGCCGATGGCGCCGCCAATGGCCGCTCCGAGCAATCCTCCCAGGAACGAGCCGATGGCGCAGCCCAGCGCACCCAGGAAGAACGACCCTATGGCGCAGCCGACAGCCGCCCCAACACTGGCGCCGGCGGCCGCCGCGGCCGCCGTGACGACCAGAGCCGCCGTCAGCAGGATGATGATGGCCGGCGCCCACTGGCGCATCTTGATCCAGAAGTCACCCTCGGCCTCGCAGTGCAGGGCCCAGCGGGCATGATCGTCGGCGGGTGCGTAGCCCAGATCCGCCTTCAGGTCATCGCGCGGCAACAGCAGTTCATGACCCTGAAAGCCGTCATTGAGAATGTCGTTCGCCGGATGGGCCGTGATGTTGGCGGCGAATTCCGCGACGACGGTGCCGTCGCCATTGTAGCGATTAGCGGCGGCCAAAGCCGCCTCATTGGTTTCGGCGTTGAGAATTTCAGTCGTCGGATGCGGCATCAGTATGATGTCGAAATACTGGTCGTTGTCGAAGGCGCCGAGATCGCTGCGGAACGGATTGTAGGAGACGATGCCGACGGCGCATTTCGGATTGTCCCTGTCGAGACAGACCAGGCGATGGTTGAGCCATTCCCCGGCGGCCTTGTCGATCGTCGCGGTGGCGGACGCCAGAAACGCGATTGCCGCGGCAAGTGCTGCGCCGACCGGCCCCAGCAGCAAGCCGAAGGCGGCCGCCAGCCCGGTGATGACGATGATCTGCAGCGCCTGGCCGGCGAGGAAAGCCAGCCGGTCGGCCTCATTGTAGGGCTTGCCACCGGCCGGATAGAGAAAGCAGCTCGTATAGTGCTTGTAGGCCATCGGAGCGCCTCAGCCTTTCGTGGCGATGAGCGTCACGCCGCCGGTCAAGGTGCGTGATCCGCTTTCGCCGATCGTGAAGACATGGACGTTGAAGGCCTTTGAGCCACGGAAGGCGGCGTCCCTCGGTTCGATCTCGACGGTGATCTCGGTTATCTGGCGCGGCTGCAGTGAAAGCGTTCTTGGAACGATCCTGACCGACCAGTCATCGGGAACGGGAAACCGGCCATAGGCCTGTTCCTCCAGCGCCTTGGCCCAGCGCGCCTTGCTCTCCGCGAGCCTCGGCTGCGGGGTGTCCGTGCGTTCGTCTCGACCTTGGCCGCGTGGCGGGGTACATGGTTGCAGCTTCGGCAGGCCGTAGCAGTCCGCCTCGATCTGGAAACGCCGGACGACCGAGGCCTCGTTGCGGACGCTGAAGGAGAACTTTGCCGGTGAGCGCATCTCGGCAATGTTGACGTTCTTCTGGCCGAGGTTGTTGCCGGGGTTGGCGTCATCGCCCCAGGAAAGCTGTGCTTGCAGGCAGTAATGGCCGCCGGTGGCGGGCGTGGTCCAACTGAATTCGGCATAGGCAGGGCAATCGATCGTGCCCTTGGCCCCGAGATTGACGGCGACATTGGCGATCGGTCGGGAAACGGTCTGTGCGCCGAAGGACAGGTAGGACAGCGCCACCCCGACGCCGACGGCCGGCGCATCATAGGACCCGTTCCAGACACGCACGCGAACGCGATAGGTGCGAGAGGGCTGCAGCGCACCGGTGACTGGCGCGGCGCCGTCGAAAATGTCGATGTCGGGATTGTCCCAAGTGACCGCGAGACCCTGCGCCATCAGATAGTACTGGGCATAGAGAAGAGGATCGGCGCGCTTGTAGATGTCGGGCGGCAGCTGGATACAGCAATCGTTCTGCGCAGGGCTCGGCAGCCGCTGGCGCTTGGCCAACCGGCACAGCAGCATGCGAATCGTCGCAAACAGCACCTTCAGCCCGACGGCAAGACGCTTCCAGAATTCGGCGGCGAACAACAGCAGTGCCGCGGTTCTGACGTGGTTGACCAGAGATCCTGCCATGTCGTGTTTCCCACGCTGAGAGGACGCAACGGTAGTGTTTTCCTGGCGACGTATCCCCGCCGGTTCTCCCGGCTATTTCTTCAGTGATCCCCGTCTTCTGTAGAAGTAGATGGCAGCGACAAAGACTATGGCCGCAATGACAAGGCTGCCCTCGAAAGTTCCCGAGCCATTGTCGGGAGAAAATCCAAAAATGCGTTCAATGAAATCCATTTCGGCCTCCCTCCGATCCTTGACGCTACAGAAGGGTTTACCTTACGTCAATCAAGGCTTGGTCCGCGCCGTTCCCAATGCACGGGCCGGGAACAGGGAAACCGTCAGGGAATTTCGCGGGGCCCTCCCGCAAACTTTCGTGATTTGCCCGTAGTTTGGCTTGGACATTATTTCGCCGGCCACGTAACAAATCAGTGCCGAGGCGCGAAGATCGGGGAGTGAACTCTTGTGAGCGGCAAGGACGAGGCCGAATTTTCCCGGCTGATGCGGGCCGCGATCGCGGGAGATGAAAAGGCCTATGCCGACTTTCTCCGCCGGATTGCCGCGCTGATCCGCGGCTTTGTCAGGCGCAAGATAGTGCAGGGCGGGGTCGATCCCGAGGATGTCGTGCAGGAAACCTTACTGGCCATTCATGTCAAACGACACACCTGGCGCCAGGACGCGCCGGTGCTGCCATGGGTCTATGCGATTGCCCGTTTCAAGCTGATCGATGCATTCCGGCGACGCGGGCGGCGCATCGAAATCGACGTCGACGACATCGCCGAGACTTTCGCCGAGCCGGAAACCGAGACGGTCAGCGAGCGCGACATCAACCGGGCGCTCGACGGGCTGCCGCCGGCTCAGCGGTCCGTGGTTTCGGCCGTGTCCGTGGAGGGCCGTTCCATCGGTGAGACAGCGGCGAAGTTCGGCATCAGCGAGACGGCGGTGCGTGTGTCGCTGCACCGGGGACTTACCGCCATAGCCAAGCGATTCGGCCAGGGGCGATTCGGACAGGGGCGGTTCGGACGGGAATGACATGAAGACCGACGATCTCATCAAGGCGCTCGACGCCGATGCTCGCAGCAAGGCGATGCCATTGCGTTCGGCCTGGTGGCTGGCGGCCGGTGCGGCCGTCGTCGCCGCGGCCGCTGTTTTCATGATGACAATCGGGCCGCGCCCCGACTTCATGGTTGCCGCGCATACGATCCGCTTCCTGTCCAAGTTTGTTTTCACCGTCGTGCTCGCCATCAGCGCCTTCGCCCTGATCCGTGCCCTGTCGACGCCGGGTGCGGCGACAGGCCGGGCAATGGCGGCGATGATCGCCGCGCCGCTGCTGGTCGCGGTGGCCGTGGTGCTGGAACTCTTCATGGTGCCGCAGGCGCTATGGGGCACGCGCATGATCGGATCGAACATGATGATCTGCATGAGCTTCATCCCGCTGATCGGCATCGGCCCGCTGGCCATCTTCCTGTGGATGCTGCGCTATGGTGCGCCTACCCGGCCGGTGCTTGCCGGCACCGTCGCGGGGCTGCTTGCCGGCGGGCTGGCGGCGACCTTCTATGCAGCGCACTGCTTCGACGATTCGCCGCTTTTCGTTGCCACCTGGTACACGATCGCCATCGCGGCCCTCGCTTTGCTCGGCGCGCTCGGCGGGCGGTTTTTCGTGCGATGGTAACAGGATACCCGCGCCCACACCCCGTCAATACCGGTCCTTAATCATGCCGGCAATTGTTTGCCGGTTTCCCATGTCGCCGATGCCCCGGTCGCAACCTTTCCTTAAAACCGATCCTTGAGGGTCTTAACGGAAAAAGCGATTGCACACGGGGGTGGCATAAATCGTGACATTGCGAAGTATCATCGGGCCGGGACAGTACAAGCATGCAGCTCTGGCGCTGCTTGTGGCCGGCTTTGCCGTGGTGGCCGCCTCGCTTGTGCCGTCGAGGCTGGACCTTGGCGCGGAAGCATTCAGACTTTGCCTTCAAATATCGGTCGCGGTTACGGTCTGCGCGCTTTTCCTGGCCTATCTGTTCATCACGCGCATCTCTGATGACCGGCGGCAGATTGCGGAGAGCGAGCAGCGGTTCCGCCGAGCCATGGAAGATTCGGCCATCGGCATCGCCATCGTCAGCCTCGATGGGCGTATTCTCCAGACCAACCCAGCCTTCGCCGCCATGCTTGGCTATAGCCGAGAGGAAATCGAGGCGCTGACCTTCTTCCAGATCACGCATCCCGACGATTTGCATCTCGGGTGGGAAACCATGGAAAGCATGAGAGCTGGCACGATCAACGCCTTCCAATTCGAGAAGCGTTACCTCAAAAAGGATGGCGCGCCCATTTGGGCCAATCTTGCCGGCTCCGTCATCCGAGACGAGAAAAGCGGCCGGCCGCTCTATCTCGTTTCGCAGATCGAGGACATCGACGCGCGCAAGCAGGCCGAGGCGCGCATCACGGAGGCGGAAACGCGCTGGAATTTCGCGCTGGCCGGCGCCGGTCAAGGTGTTTGGGATTTCGACATGCGCAAGGGGGGCACCACCTATTCCCCCACCTGGGTCAAGATGCTGGGTTATGGGGATGGCGAGCTTGATGGCGACCCCAATCGCTGGCTGACGATGATCCATCCCGACGACGCCGCCGCGGTCGCGGAGGCTGATCGCGCCCATCTCGATGGCCAGACGGAATTTTTCGAGGCCGAGTTCAGGATGCGCCACAAGGATGGCCGCTGGGTTTGGATTCTCGACCGCGGCAAGGCCATCGAGCGCGATGCGGACGGACAGCTGATCAGAGCGATCGGCAGCTTGACCGACATCACCCGGCGCAAGCAGGCCGAAGAACGGCTCATCGTCTCGGCGGCGATGCTGGCCGACGAGAAGGAGCGGCTGAGGGTGACGCTGCAATCGATCGGCGATGCGGTCATCTGCACCGATGCCGCGAACCGCGTCACCTTCATGAACCCGGTGGCCGAAAAGCTGACCGGCGTTTCCGGCGACGAGGCACTCGGCAAGACGCTGAGCCATGTCTATTGGGCAGTCGACGAGGAGACCGGCCACAGGATCGGCATGACGCGGCCCGTGACAGGCGAAGAGGCGCGCTCCGACCAGAACAGCCGCGCGGTCCTCATCCGGCGCGACGACACACGCTGCAGCATCCGCCAAGTCGTGTCGCCGATCATCAACGAGCGCAACGAATTCGGCGGGCTGGTGATCGTCTTCCAGGACTTCACCGATGCGCGCGCCCTGCAGCGCCAGCTTGCCCATGCCGCCGCGCACGATGCGCTCACCGGGCTCGCCAACCGCTCGAGCTTCATCCGCGCCATGGAGGGATTGGTCGATCAGGCGCGCAAGGACGGCACGATGGCCGGGGACCGCCATCAGTTCATGTTCATCGACCTTGACCATTTCAAGCTGGTCAACGACACGGGCGGTCACGCTGCCGGAGACGCCCTGCTGAAGCGGGTCGCGGAGGCAGTGCGCGGCGTGCTTGGTTCTGAAGACATCGTCGCGCGTCTGGGTGGCGACGAATTCGCTGTTATCCTGAAGTCCGGTTCTGCCGCTGACGCGCGGCTCGCGGCGCGTTCCATCATCGATGCGATAGCCGGCCTCAACTTCACCTGGGAAGGCCGGCCGCACGCGATCGGCGCCAGCATCGGGCTGACGGCGATCTGCGCCAATTGCGGCGAAGTCGACGAGATCATCGCGAGGGCCGATACCGCCTGCTATGCGGCCAAGGCGGCCGGGCGCGGATGCGTTTGCGTGGCACCCGACGGCAAAACCGCCGACGACAGGTCAGAACCACCCAAGCCGCTCGCCGCGGCCTCGTGACCGGACGCGTCAGCGCGTCGGAACGGGGTGCTCGCCGCGATAGTCGTAGAAGCCGCGTCCGGTCTTGCGGCCGAGCCAGCCGGCCTCGACATATTTGACCAGCAGCGGGCAGGGACGGTACTTCGAATCGGACAGGCCGTCATGCAGCACCTGCATGATCGACAGGCAGGTATCGAGGCCGATGAAATCGGCAAGCTGCAGCGGTCCCATCGGATGGTTGGCGCCGAGCCTCATGGCGGTGTCGATGGCATCGACCGAGCCGACGCCCTCATAGAGGGTGTAGATCGCCTCGTTGATCATCGGCAGAAGGATGCGATTGACGATAAAGGCCGGGAAATCCTCCGAGACCGTGATCGTCTTGTCGAGCTGCTTCACATAGGTCTTCGCCGCCTCGAAGGTCTGGTCCTCGGTGGCGATGCCGCGCACCAGTTCGACCAGCTTCATCAGCGGAACAGGGTTCATGAAGTGTATGCCGATGAACCGCTCCGGCCGGTCGGTCTGCGCGGCAAGCCGCGTGATCGAGATCGACGAGGTGTTTGTCGCCAGAATCGCTTCGGGGTTAAGCTGCGGGCAGAGCTGCGCATAGATCTTGCGCTTGACGGTTTCGTCCTCGGTCGCCGCCTCGATCACCAGGTCGGCGCCGGCAAGATCGGCCATCGTCGGCGCCGACGCGATGCGTGCCATGGCCTCATTACGGAGCTTCTCGTCGAGCTTGCCGGATCCCACCTGACGGGCCATGTTGCCGCTGATGGTGGCGATGCCCTTCTCGATACGGTCGGGCGATATATCGTAGATCAGAACCTTGTAACCCGAAAGCGCGGAGACGTGCGCTATGCCGCCGCCCATCTGGCCCGCACCAATGATGCCGATCGTCTCGATCTTGCTCATTACCCGATCCCGTCCGGAGCGTTTCTCGCCAGAATCGCGAACCGCCCCATCTCTTTGTTTTCCCGCAATTCCCGGCGCAAAAAACCTGCGCACTGCCGCTGGAATTGCTCTCAGCCTTTGTGGCCTGCTTATTGTGCGGTGCAAACTAAAAGGGTGGGGCGACTTCGTCTACCCCACCCCTGGCAATTTAATACGGTTGCGCGGAAGCGTCAAAGTGCCTTCTGCAACTCCGGCAGGATGACGAAGAGGTCGCCGACGAGGCCGTAGTCGGCAACCTGGAAGATCGGCGCTTCCTCGTCCTTGTTGATGGCGACGATGACCTTGCTGTCCTTCATGCCGGCGAGGTGCTGGATGGCGCCGGAGATGCCGACCGCAATGTAGAGATCGGGGGCGACGACCTTGCCGGTCTGGCCGACCTGCCAGTCGTTCGGCGCATAGCCGGCGTCGACGGCGGCGCGGGAAGCACCGACGGCGGCGCCGAGCTTGTCGGCGACCGGCAGGATGACTTCCTGGAATTTTTCCGAGGAACCGAGCGCACGGCCGCCCGAGATGATGATCTTGGCCGAGGTCAGCTCCGGACGGTCGGTCTCCGACAGCTTGTTCTCGACGAAGGTGGACAGGCCGGGGTTGGCAGCCGCATGAACCGTCTCGACCGAAGCCGAGCCACCCTCGGGTGCCGCCTGGAAGGAGGCGGTGCGCACGGTGATCACCTTCTTGGCGTCGCTCGACTGCACCGTCTGGATTGCGTTGCCGGCATAGATCGGCCGCTTGAAGGTATCCGGCGAGACCACTTCGATGATCTCGGAGACCTGCGCGACATCGAGGAGGGCCGCGACGCGCGGCGCGACGTTCTTGCCCGCGGACGTCGCCGGCGCGATGATCGTGTCGTAGGCGCCAGCCAGCGAGACGACCAGTGCCGCCGTCGGCTCAGCCAGGCGCTCGGCGAGCTCGTCGGCTTCGGCGAGCAGCACCTTGCTCACGCCCTTCAGTTTCGCGGCTGCGTCGGCAGCAGCCTTGGCGCCTTTGCCGGCCACCAGCACATGAACGTCCGAGCCGATCTGCAGCGCAGCCGAAAGTGCCTTGGCGGTCTGGTCGGAAAGCGTTGCGTTGTCGTGTTCTGCGATGAGGAGAATTGCCATCTTTTTATCCCTTCCCAGCCTTACAGCACGCCGGCTTCGTTCTTGAGCTTGTCGACCAGTTCGGCGACGCTCTTGATCTTGACGCCCGCCTTGCGGCCGCCCGGCTCCTCGGTCTTGATGACCTTGAGGCGCGGCGTGACGTCGGCGCCGTAGTCGGCGGGCGACTTCTCGTCGAGCGGCTTCTTCTTGGCCTTCATGATGTTGGGCAGCGAGGCATAGCGCGGCTGGTTAAGGCGAAGGTCGGCGGTGACGATCACCGGCATCTTCAACTCCACCGTCTGCAAGCCGCCGTCGACTTCGCGCGTCACCTTGGCATGGTCGCCCTCGAGCACGACCTTGGATGCGAAGGTGCCCTGCGCCCAGCCAAGCAGGGCGGCCAGCATCTGGCCGGTCTGGTTGGAATCATCGTCGATCGCCTGCTTGCCGAGAATGACAAGGCCTGGCTTCTCCGCCTCGACCACGCCCTTCAGCACCTTGGCGACGCCGAGCGGCTCGGTCTGTTCGTCGGTCTTGACCAGGATGGCGCGGTCGGCGCCCATGGCGAGCGCGGTGCGCAGTGTTTCCTGCGCCTGCTGCGGGCCGATCGACACGACGATGATCTCTTCGGCCTTGCCGGCTTCCTTGATCCGGATCGCTTCCTCGACCGCGATCTCGTCGAACGGGTTCATCGCCATCTTGACGTTAGCGAGTTCCACCGCCGAACCGTCGGCCTTCACGCGAACCTTCACATTCGCGTCCACAACCCGCTTCACGGGCACAAGGATCTTCATTTGCCTGTCACCTCTTTACGCTAGTTGGGCGCGCTATAGCAGCCTGCGCCCTTTCTGAGTTGTCGAAAGCCGACATTCCGGACTGAATTCCGGCCAGACGGAATTCTGGCCGGATGGAAATTCTGGTCTTTGCCCGCCTTGCGGCTGCTCCTTAACCGCCTTGGGCTGCGACGGAGACGTTTCCGTAATTGTGGCAACCCTTGTCGTCAATACGCTGGAAGCTGCTCAAATCGGTTCAGTTCGGGCCAGAAGGGTTTCCGCGGCCCCAGCGCGCCGCAGTGACGGACGTTTGGGGTGTCGCTGGTTCGCCAACGGCCGGCGGCTGTTCGGGGGTCGGAACCACGGCGTCCTCGTCAGCGGGGGCAAACAGCGGCACGCCGCGACTGCGCAGGACCAGCACCAGGACCGCGCCGGCAATGATGCCGCCGATGTGGCAGGCCCAGGAGATTTGATCCTCTCCACCGGCCGCGAACATGACGACCTGGAACAGCACCCACAGGATGAGCGGAATGAAGGCTGGAATACGCAAGGGGATGCGGGCAAAGGCAAGCACCCACACCTTCACCCTGGGGTAGAGGATCAGGTAGGCGACTACCACGCCGGCAATGGCGCCCGAGGCGCCGATCAGCGGCACTTGCGAATCCCAGGCGATGAGCCCCTGGAAAGCGGCTCCGGCGATGGCGCAGAGGAGATAGAAGATCAGGTAGCGGATGTGGCCGAGCGCGTCCTCGACATTGTCGCCGAACACCCAAAGGAACAGCATGTTGCCGCCGAGGTGGAAAATGTCGGCATGCAGGAAGGAGTAGGTGAGGTAGCTCAGGCTCTCGGGGATGATGATGAAGCGAGGGTCAAGCTCGGCCGTGTCGTGAACGACGGAGGGGATGAAGCCGAGGCCAAGCACGGCGGCATTGGTGAAGTTCTCGCCGCCGAGCGCCGTGGCGCAATAGACCACGGCGTTGGCGACGATCAGCCCGATCGTCACATATTGCAGCCTGATGTGGCGCAGCCTGTTGGTGTCGTAAAGCGGGATGAACATTTGTCGTTGGCCTCCTCCCGCCTTTCAGTCCGTTCAGCGGTTCCTGCCGGGAACCCATAGCACGTCGGCATTTCCATTGTCATTGACCGCCCGGGCGGCGACAAACAGGAAATCCGAGACGCGGTTGATGTATTTCAGCCCGTCGCGGTTGACGTGTTCGGCCGGGTCCTGAGCCAGGGCGACCATCAGCCGCTCGGCTCGCCTGGCCACGGTGCGGGCAAGATGGAGGGCGGCCGCCGCCGGCGTGCCGCCGTTCAGCACGAAGGATTTCAGCGGCCGAAGGTCTTTGTTGAGGAGGTCAATGTCGCGCTCGACACGGCTGGTCTGGGCGGCAACGATGCGCAGCGGCTCGTAGCCAAGCGGCTTGCCGTCATCAGGCACGGCGAGATCGGCGCCGAGGTCGAAAAGGTCGTTCTGAATGCGGGCAAGCATGGCGTCGATCGCCTGATAGCTCTGTGCGGTATGCACGCGAGCCATGCCGATGCAGGCATTGGCTTCGTCGACCGTACCATACGCATCCACCCTGAGATCGGATTTCAGCCGCCGCTCACCAGTGCCGAGCCCGGTGGTGCCGTCATCGCCGGTGCGGGTGTAGATCTTGTTGAGCTTGACCACATCGCCTCCCGAAGGCCCTCACTTGCGGGTGAAATACACGGCCAGCAGGATCAGCGCCAGCGCCACGGCCTGCAGCAGAACGCGCGCCTGCATCAACTTGTTGGAGGTCACACCGGAGCCGCCGCGCATCATGTTGATGAGGCCCCTGATCAGCACGACCACCACGGCGGCCATGACCAGAATGGCAAGGATGTTGAAGGCAGTAGCCATTTTGTGTTTCCAGTTCTTTGCTTGTTCAGGCGCGCTTGGCGAGCAGGCGGTGGAGCATCGAGGCAGGCAGGATGCGTTTGAGCATGGCCCCGATCTTGGCCGATGTTGTTACCACATAGTGCGGGCGCGGGCGTCGCGACAGAAGTGCATGGCAAAGCACCTTGTGGACCACTTCCGGCCCGGGCTTCAGTGCCGATTGGCTGCCGCCGGCGCGCATGCGTTCCAGCTGCGCGGCATAGTCGGCGCGATGCACGGAATTCTCGTGATCGATATTCCTGAGGAACCAGGGCAGGCCATTGCTGGCGATTTTGGATTTCACCGGCCCCGGCTCGATCAGCGAGACATGGATGCCGCTGCCGGCCAGTTCCTGGCGCTGGCAGAGCATCAAGGCCTCCAAGGCATGTTTGGACGCCGAATAGGCGCCGCGGAAGCGCACAGGCACGAGACCCAGGATCGACGAGCAATGGACGAGGCGGCCGTGGCCCTGGCGGCGCATCACCGGAACCAGACGGCGGGTCAGGTCGTGCCAGCCGAAGAAATTGGCCTCGAACTGCTCTTTGAGCGCCGCGACGGGCAGATCCTCGACGGCGCCTGCCTGCGCGTAGGCGCCGTTGTTGAACAGCGCGTCGAGCCTGCCGCTGGTGCGGTCGAGCACTGCCGCCACCAGGGCGGCGATCGATGCCGGTTCAGTGTAATCGAGATAGAAGGCCTCGATGCCGTCCGCTTCGAGCGCGGCGATGTCTTGCGGCTTGCGCGCCGTCGCGAACACCCGCCAGCCCTCGGCCTTCAACGCGCGGGCGCAATAGGCGCCTATGCCGGAAGACGCACCGGTGACGATGATGGTGCGCAACTCCGCCGCTGAAGAATTCGAGGTTTGACGAAGGGTTGCCATTTGTCGCATTCCCTTCCCATATTCGCGGCGTCGAGACAATCGAAGGGAGCGCGCTTTCTTGCTGCGGAATATTGTCGCCCTGCGCCGCGTGCTCTACGACGCGCTCGGCCATTTCAACACCGATGACGGCTGGGCGATGGCCAGCCATCTGGCGATCACCTCGCTGATGGCGCTGTTTCCGTTCCTGATCTTCGCCACGACGCTGGCCAGCTTCCTCGGCGCCCAGGCCTTTGCCGACACAGCCGTGCATCTGGTCTTCGACACATGGCCCGAGCAGATCGCCAAGCCGATCGCGCGCGAGGTGCTGAACGTGCTGACTGTCAGGCGCACCGACCTGTTGACTTATGGCGTGCTGCTTGCCGCCTATTTTGCCTCCAACGGCATCGAGGCGCTGCGCACGTCGCTCAACCGCGCCTATCGGGTCACCGAGACGCGCGGCATCATCTATCGCCGGGTGCAGAGCATCTTCTTCGTGCTGATCGCGACCGCCGGGTTCCTGGCTATCAGCGTGCTCCTGGTGTTCGCGCCCCTGCTGGCGCGGCTGGCGGAGGCCCATTTCCAGTGGATCAAACCCTATACGGGCACGAGCACGCTGTGGCGTTACGTCATTGCCTCAACGGTCATCATCGGCGGACTTTTTGCCGTCCACTACTGGCTGCCGGCCGGCAAGCGCCGTTTCGTATCGCTGATACCCGGCATCATCTTCACACTGGCCGCATGGCTTATCGGCTCGACGATGTTTGCCACCTATCTCGATCATTTCTCGTCCTATGTGACGACCTATGCCGGTCTCGCCTCGATCATGATCGCGGTGGTTTTCCTCTACATCGTCTCGGCGATCTTCATCCTCGGCGGCGAGCTCAACGCCGCGATCAGCCGCTATCTGGAGGCGCGCGCCCGGGTAGGTTGAAGTTTGCCCGATCGGGCGGTCGCCAGCCCAACGCCGAACGTGGTGATCGCCATGCCGGCGCTCTGAAGTGCGTTGAGCTGTTCGTTGAACAGGGCCCAGGCGATGATGGCCGTCACCGCCGGCACGAGGTAGAACAACGACGCCACTTTCGACATCTCGCCGTCGCGGATCATCACCATCAGAAGGAAGATGGCGCCGAGCGACAGCACCAGCAGCAGCCAGGCCATGGCGAAGATCAATTCGCCATTGATGACGACGGTTTGTGTTTCGAAGGCAAGCGAAGCCAGGATCATCAGCGAAGCGCCGCCGACATATTGCCACATGGTGGCCGCCACGAGGTCGCCGCCGGAAGCAAAACGCTTCTGCCAGATGGTGCCGGCACTCATGCCGAGCACGGAGACCAGGGAGGCGATCAGCGTGGCCGCCGTCACGCCGCCGCCGAGCGCGCCGAGTTTTGGCCACAGCACGATGACGATGCCGACAAGGCCGATAGCAAGGCCAAGCCAGTGGCGCGGCAGGATGGCCTCGCCCAGGAACTTGCCAGCGAGCATCGCGGTGATCAGCGGCTGCAGGCCGACGATCAGGGCCGAAAAACCGGCCGGCATGCCCCTATGAATGGCCCAGAAGACGGCGCCGAGGTAGACGCCATGCATCAGCACGCCGGCGCCGGTGGCATGCAGCGCCTCGGTGCGGGTGGCTGGTTTCGAGCCAAGCACCAGCATCAGGACAGCCAGCAGGATGGCGGCCAGCACGAAACGCGCCGCGAGGAAGGTGAATGGCTCCGCCCAAGGCATGGCGTAACGCGCGCCGATGAAGCCGGTCGCCCAAAGGACGACGAAGGTGGCGGGGATGAACCGCTTGAGGCTGGACATTTTCCGGGGACCGCCGCGCTGGGTGAGAATTAACCGTGACGATGCTCTAGTCCTGTTCAACCCGGCGCGCAAAACGAAACGATTGATCCATGCGTCACGGGAATTCAACGGGTCACGCGTCTGGAGAGCATTTCTCCTGACGGTATACTGGTCAAAGCCCGACCATCCTTTTGACATCGTCCGGCGAAGCGCCGGCTTCGCGCAAGGCGGCCAGACTGGTATCCCTGAGGCTCTTCGACAGTTTTCGCCCGTCCGGCCCGAGGATCAGCGGATGATGGAAATAGGCCGGCCGTGGTAACCCCAGAATCTCCTGGAGCAGACGCTGCACCCCGGTCGCGGAAAACAGGTCCTGGCCGCGCACGACATGGCTGACGCCTTGCAGCGCGTCGTCGATGACGACGGCGAGGTGGTAGCTGGTCGGGATGTCCCGGCGCGCCACGATCACGTCGCCCCAGTCCTGCGGACGGGCTTCGACCGGGCGCGTCGCCGATAGCGTCTCATCGGTGAATTCGGCCCATGTGAGGTCCTTGCCGGCCCGCGCCATGGCGGCGCCGACGTCCAGCCGCCAGGCGAAAGGCGCATTCTCGGCGATGCGCCGTTTGCGTTCCTTCATCGGCAATGCCTTGTCGGCCGGCGGATAGAGCGGCACACCGTCGGGATCGCGCGGCCATTCGCGTCCGCACCTTTCGCTGCCGGCGATGAAAGCCCTGATCTCGCCACGGCTCATGAAGGCGGGATAGACCAGTTCCTCGCGGATCAGCCGTTCCAGCACCGCTTCGTAGTCAGCGAAATGCTCGGATTGCCGGCGCACCGGCTCTTCCCAGCCTAGGCCCAACCATTTCAGGTCGGCAAACATGCCCGCCTCGAACTCCGGCGTGCAGCGCGTGGTGTCGATGTCTTCGACACGAAGCAGCAGGCGGCCGCCCATATGCATCGCCAGCTTCTGATTGAGCAGCGCCGAATAGGCGTGGCCCAGATGCAGTTCGCCGTTGGGGCTGGGCGCGAAGCGGAATGTCAGGAGCGTCATGTCTCAGGCGGCAATCGGGTTGTGCTGCGGTTTTGGCCGTTGCTACGTTGCGGCACATTTTCGGACAAGGATATCATGCAGCGCATCGCGACAGTGGACGACGTTGAGCAGGGGCTCGATGCACTTTGCGCGCTCGACCCGCGCCTGGAAAAAGTGCGCGGCATGGCCGGCGAGGTGCCGCTCAGGCTTTCGGAGCCCGGCTTCAGGAGCCTGGCCTCGATCATCGTCTCGCAGCAGGTGTCGCGGGCCAGCGCCGATGCCATCTTCGGCCGGCTGACGAAACTGGTCGATCCGCTGACGCCGCAAGCGATCCTGGCCGCCGGCGAGGACATGTTTCGCGAGGCCGGCCTGTCGCGGCCCAAGCAGCGTGGCCTTGTCGCGGTCGCCCAGGCCGTAGCCGACGGGCTCGACCTGCATCACCTTTGTTCGCTCGACGCTGGGGAGGCAATCGCCAGGATGACGGCTGTGCCCGGTATCGGTCCCTGGACGGCGGAAGTGTATCTGTTGTTTGCCGCCGGGCATCCCGATATTTTCCCGGCGCGCGATGTCGCCCTGCAGAGCGCTGTCGGCCGCGCGTTGGGCATCGACCCGCGTCCAGCGGAGAAAACACTGATCGCATTGGCCGAATCATGGAGCCCGTGGCGAGGTGTCGCATCGCGGCTTTTCTGGTCCTACTATCGCGAAACCAGGGGCCGGGACGCCGCACCGCCGGCCTGAATTTGCAAAAGCATAAAAATCATACGTTTTTGGCACCGCGCGCGAGCGACAATCCGCTTCACATCCCTGTCATGTCGGGCTTACAGTATCCGCGCCGAACGGTCGGGCTTTTGAAGCAGCGCATGATCCTTTCCGAAAGTCGAATTCGATTTTCGGGATCATGTGCGAACCAAGGAGGTCAACAAGGTGACGGTTGCCGTATCTCCGGATGGGCTTCCAGCGCTGGTGCTGAATGCGGATTACCGTCCGCTCAGCTATTACCCCTTGTCGCTCTGGTCCTGGCAGGATGCCATCAAGGCGGTGTTCCTCGACCGGGTGAACATCGTCGCCGAATACGAGCATGCGGTATCCTCACCGACCTTCTCGATGAAGTTGCCGAGCGTGGTCAGCCTGAAGGCCTATGTGAAGCCGTCCAGGCATCCGGCCTTCACCCGCTTCAACGTCTTCTTGCGCGATCGTTTCCAGTGCCAGTATTGCAGCACGCCCGACGACCTGACCTTCGACCATGTCATCCCTCGCCATCGCGGCGGTGCCACGACATGGGAGAACGTCGTCGCCGCCTGTTCGCCCTGCAATTTGAGGAAGGGCGGGATGATGCCGTCGCAGGCAAAGATGTGGCCTCTGCAGAAGCCGTATCAGCCAACCGTGCACGATCTGCACAATAACGGCCGGCTGTTTCCGCCCAACCATCTGCATGAAAGCTGGATGGATTATCTCTACTGGGATGTCGAACTGGAGCCTTGAGTCCGTCGAGAATTCGGCAGGCTGGGCGCCTGAAGCGTTTTTTGGGTCTGAGCGGCAACGGGGCAACAAAGGATTTCACGCATCGTCGCCATCGGTGCTTGAGGGTCGCGCAGCAGCCGGAGCTCCCTCGTGCGCTAAAATCCGGTAGTGCGAAGGCATATCGACCGAGCGCCGCATCGTGTCATGGACGTTTAATCCTGAGCGGTCGGCCGGATAACGATGCTGCCCGCCCGCAAGCAGACCGGCGCACGAGTCCCACTCCTCCGACCCACAATGGGTCACTCAATCTGCCGAATTCTTGAATGATCTCGCGACGGCGCTGTTGTGTCAGTCACGAGACAGAGCGCCGCGGAAGGCGACGGCGGCGAGGATCAGGCTGGCGATGGCATTCCAGCCGGCCAGGGACAGGCCGAGAATGCGCAAGGCGGCCTTGTCGCAGGAGGGCGGCACGAATTTGTCGAGCGCGTCGAGCACGCCTTTGCCGCCGGTGTCGACCGGTCCGGCCCCCGCCGTGCAATCGGCCGGACCCTGCCACCAGCCCCATTCGACGCCGGAGTGATAGATGCCGAGATAAAGGCCGTAGAGCATCAAGAGGCCGCCGATCGCCAGCAGGCCGCGCGTCAGCCATGCCGGTGCGCGCAGCATCGATGCGATCACCGCCAGCACCATCAAAGGCACGCCGATGTAATATGGGGTGCGCTGTTCCAGACAGAGATGGCAGGGTATGTAGCCGCCGATGTGCTGGAAACCGAGCGCCGAACCAACGGTCGCGGCCATCGCGACCGCGAGAAACAAGGCAGCGCGTGTCCGCTGGCGTCCGGTATCGGCATTCATGGTCGCTGTCATCGGTCTCTCGTCCATCGTGTTCGCCGTCTGCCAGATCTGCTTGCCACGCACTCAAAACCGTTGCGCGGTTTGAGCGACAAACGTCAGAGAGCGTATTTGATCAGTATATAGAGCAAAATCAGGGCAACCGCGGCGGCGCCGGCGATCAGGCCCAGGCGTTTTTCGATGAATTCGCGGATTGGCTCGCCATAGCGGCGCAAAAGCCACGCCAGGAGCACGAAGCGGCCGCCGCGCGCGATGATGGCCAGCACGATGAACAGCGCCAGATTGACGCCAAGGGCGCCGGACAGGATCGTCACGACCTTGATGGGCGGCAGATGCGCGGCACCCGAAGTGACCAGCATCAGGGCGATGAATTCGATGCTCACGCCGGCAGAGGAGCGCAACTGCTCGAACTCGTCATACTTGCCGTAGAATTCGAGGATGGGCCGCGCCACCGCGTCATAGGCGTAGTGGCCGATGAACCAGCCGGCAATGCCGCCCAGCACCGAGGCGACGGTGGCGATGAAGGCATAGCGATAGGCGCGATCCGGCCGCGACAATGCCATCGGCAGATAGAGCACGTCGGCCGGCACCAGGAATACCGAGCTTTCGACGAAAGCGATGAAGGCCAGCCACCATTCGGCTGATTTGCGGGCCGCCAGCGACAGGGTCCAGTCGTACAGTCCGCGAAGCATCGGCTCTCCTAGCGCAAGTGACCCAAAACCGCACGGCCGCCCTGGGACAAGGGCATGGATGAAAACAACGACGCAAAGCGCGCCGCAGCATGTCTCCAGACACGGCGCGCTTCGGTGCGCCGCCTGTCTAGAAAGATTTTCCGCGCTGCACAATGGCAGCACCGCCGCGAAATCGAAAGGCGAAGATTGGTCGCATCCAATGCGATACCGAGAATTGGCCAGTTGACGAACAGGCCTCCGACCGTATAGTCCGCGCCCATCCAGGCCGCCCGGCCTGAGCCCCTATGGCGGAATTGGTAGACGCGCTCGACTCAAAATCGAGTTCCGCAAGGAGTGCTGGTTCGATCCCGGCTAGGGGCACCATTTGGGCGCTTGGAAGTCAATAAATCAAACAGTTCAAGGGTTTGCCGTTCTCCGGGCGCTAACGGTCAGGGGCGAACACGGTATGAAAGCCAGCACGCAGGCGACGAGGATGCCCCATGGAACCAGATGAATGAACGAGAATTGACGTGTGTCGGCTGCCGAGTGTGGCCCTCCTAACAGGCCGAGTTGCATGGACATCAAGGCTCCTTCCTCATCCACCGGTGTTCTGCGGGGCTTCCAAAGCGACGGCATGTGGCTGATCCTCTCCTTGTTTGTGGCCGGCGGCCTCATCCTGGGCTTCGGCCTTCTCGCGGAGGAGGTCATTGAGGGCGACACAAAGGGTTTTGATCGGACAGTGCTTCTGGCGTTCCGCAGCGCCGGTGATCCGAGCAATCCGATTGGCCCCCCTTGGCTGGAAGAAATGGGACGTGATGTCACCTCCCTCGGCAGCTTGGCGTTCCTGGCCTTCGTGTCGGTAGCTGCAGTGGGGTATCTGCTGATCACACGGGAACGATGGTACGCGGCGTTGGTAGCCCTAGCCGTGGTCGGCGGGGAGGTAATCAGCACCTTACTCAAGATCGCGTTCGACCGGCCAAGGCCAGATGTTATTCATTCTGCAAGGGTCTTCACTGCGAGCTTTCCAAGCGGACACGCTATGCTTTCGGCGGTCACGTTCCTCACGCTCGGAGCCCTGCTCGCCAAAGCCAACCCCGATCACCGTGCCAAAGCCTACTTTGTCTCGCTCGCCCTGTTCTTGACGGTCATGGTCGGATTGAGCCGCGTGTATCTCGGCGTACACTACCCCACCGATGTTCTCGCGGGCTGGTGTGTCGGTTCCGCCTGGGCAATTCTGTGCTGGTCTGCCATCAGGTGGATTGAGCAAAGGCGAAGTCGTTAGCTCGGTGACTGTGCTGGGCTGTGCCGCCGCATCACGCGCCATTCGTGCCAGATCAGCACCATCACCACGGCATCGAAGACGGTCAAAACCAAGAGGCCGGCAGAGTGCGTGTAGGACCAGCGATAGACTTGATAAACCATAAACGCTCCAAGCGCCACGAGCGAAGCGGGATACGACCACAGCTTGCCTCGCAGCAGGCCGATGACCAAGAGCAGCTTGATTAGGCCGTGGCTGAGCAGGTAGAAGGCGTAGAACTCCTTGCTGGCGACCGAGAAATGGCTCGCCATCTGCGACAGATGGCCCGCTATGAAATCGTGCGGGTCTTCGATCAACTCGTCTTGGGTGAAGGCATTGACCCACGACGCAATCGCGCCTGTGGTGACGAAATAGAGCAGGACACCACCGAGACACTCGATCACGGCGTGAGCGCCCTTGAGCCAGACGCTGACTTCAAAAATCTGATGGATGCGTCGTTCGTCGACTGCTCTCATAAATTCACCTCGCGATCCTCAGTAACGGAAGCAAGACCGAATGGATGCAACTCTTACTCACTGGATCAACGGGGCCGCCGGGCTTCACCCCGTGCTTGACATGGTAATGATCGGGGTCTCCCAGATCGGCGTTCCGTTCATGGTGATGGCCGTGGTCCTGCAATGGTGGGTCAAGGCCGACCGCTACCACGTTCGACACGCGGCCCTGTCAGCGGGTCTGGCGTTCTTGCTCGGTCTGGCGATCAACCAGTTCATCCTGTTGTTCGTGCATCGGATACGGCCCTATGATGCCGGCGTGACGCATTTGTTGATCGCGCCTAGCGCGGACTGGTCCTTCCCCTCAGATCACGCGACCGCGACCATGGCCATCGTTGCGGCGTTCGCGATGCAAGCCCTGCCGCGCCGAACGCTTGCTCTTGGCGTTTTGGCATGTCTGGTTTGCTGGTCCAGAATTTTCATCGGCACCCACTACCTCACTGACGTGCTCGGCGGTGCCATCACTGGCATCGTGGGAGCCGTTGTGGTGCGTTTGACCTACCGTGAGAACTCTCGGCTGAACAATCTGGCGATCAAAATCCTGTAAGAGCCAGGGTCCGAGCCTGTTGATGCTTCCTCCAGCTGTGATGGCCATCCCGGTGCCGAGTGGTTGGGTGTAGCAGGCCGGCCCGTGCGGGCACAGGAGACGGCTTAGACACGCGCTTCTGCCGCTCCCATGCGAGGGCGGCAGAGCCTAAGAGGCTGTCTCGATTAGACTTTTCAGCGTTTTTCCACCGAGTTCGATTTGGTGGAAATACCCCGGCTAGGGGCACCATTTGATCGCTTTGAAGTCAACAAATCCAACCCCAAGACCGTGGGCGTGAGCCATTTTGGTCAGACCACATTTTAGCTCGCTGACCTCAGGGCTTCGCGCTAGGCTCTATCTTTAACGTTCATCGTTGGGAGGAAACGCGGTGAACATGACGCGGCATCGGATATTACCCCGCCTGACAAGCGAAGAGCTTGTTTCCATGACGCTATCGGGGTGGGAGGCATTTGCGATAGTCTCCACCCGGGAAGTGATCGCGGAGGTTCGACGCCTGGCGCCGGACTGGCCGTGCAGCGATGACGCCCTGGTCGAGGCCGTGGTCAAATTCGCAACTGGTCGGACCATGGCCGTTTGTTTTGACCATCGCGACCAACACGCCGTTTGAAGTTTAGGAAGCATTCACGGAGGTTGCGCGCGGAAGGCTTTCAAAGCGGGAGGCGTCGCCGGAGTTTAGCCAGCGTCAGCCAATTCTCGATCAGCAAGGCAAAGCTGAGGGCACCGCAGCCATCTGCCCAAGACGGAGAAAGGACGCCGGCCCATGCCGGCGCCTCTCAACGAAATGGACGTTTGAACGAACTACCAACTCTGGCGGCGATACCAGTCGTCGACCTCCTGGCGAACGCGATCCTTCGCGATGCCGTAGCGTTCCTGAATCTTGCCCTCCAGCTGGTCGCGCCTCCCGGCTATCTGGTCAAGATCGTCGTCGGTGAGATCGCCCCACTGTTCCTTCACCTTGCCCTTGAATTGCTTCCAGTTTCCTTCGATGCGGTTCCAATCCATGGTTCTCTCCTCGATGGTCTGTCGAAAGCAGGGCGAGCACGCCCCGTCATGACATCCAACATCCAGCTCTGCAAAAATGTTCCGGAATAGCTCGCCTATATTCAGCTACGGGTGTCGCATTGAGCGCTTCGGGAGGTGGGCAGCGATGCAAGATCAGCGTTTTGACCAACCCGTCCAGGTCGCACTTGGCAGGTCCGTTGCGGCATCCCGCGCCCCCGCCAATCCGGTCAGCGAAAGGAAGTCAGTTCCGAAAAATACATATCAATAAAGATGGCGAACAGGTTGATCGCCGGCTTGGTCGCGCGTTTGCCTATCTGCATGGTCGGCGAAGTATCCATCGGGAAATCAGGAAGTTGAGGATCGTCGTGACGGCAAGGGTCAGGAAGAACGCGATCGCGGTCTTCTGCTGGATGCTTCGCAGAAAGTGAAGACTCGCCAATCCGATCAGGAAGACGACAATGATCGAGCCCCCCATCGCCAGGCGATCGGCAAAACCGGTGCGTCCTCCGGGAAAGACACGCTCGGGATAGAACATCATGACGAACAACAGACCGGCCAGCCAGGCAATGGTATAGGAAATACCTGAAGGCAGGACAACGAGGCCGGCAAAATAGATGAGGCTGGTCAAAGCTGTGTTGAGACCACCGGCGACGAGGAAGCGGACAGCGTCTGCGCGCATTCGGTCAGCGGCCGTCCTGTCTGACTACGCTGAGGAAATCCGTATAATCCCTGATGTAGTCACTGGCGTCATAGTGATGCGAAGCCATGACCAGCAAGACCGTGTCTGGCTGGAATTTGTACTGGATTCCCCAGATGCCTGGCGGCATGTAGAGCCCGATCGACGGTTCGGCCAGTGAAACCTCTTTTCTGTCATGGCCGTTGTCGAGGACAACCGAAAGCCGGCCGTGGGCGGCGATAAGGAATTGATGGCATTCGCGATGCGCGTGCTCGCCCCGGACCTTGTCGGAAGGCACGCCGTAGACCAGAAAGGAGCGTGCCGGTTTGAAGGGCAGGTTCGAACCGAACTCCAGCGGTGCGATCTCGCCGCGCAGGTCGCCAAAATGCGGCAGCCGCCAGAGTTCGCCGCCGCCGATGCCAAGCGGCATTCTTTCGCCGGGCGTATCGGGGAATGTCTGCGTCACTGTCGGCTGGATTTGCGGACCGGTCTGGTAGCCGATGATGATGGCTGGATTTCCGACCACCACGGCATTGGGGGGAACGTTTTTGGTCACCACCGCGCCGGCGCCGATCATCGCCTGACGTCCGATGACTATGCCTGGCAGGATGGTCGCATTAGCGCCTATTGATGCCCCGTCCTCCACCGTCGTCAGAAGAAATGCCTCGGGATACTCTTTCGAGCGCGGGAAACGATCGTTGGTGAATGTCGCGTTTGGACCAACGAACACGCGGTTCCCAAGGCGGAGGCCGTCCCACAATTGAACGCCACTTTTTATAGTCACGTCATCACCGATCACCACGTCGTTCTCGATGAAAACATGATCACAAATGTTGCAGCCCGCACCGATAGCGGCGCCCGGCAGAACGTGGGCAAACGCCCAGATGCGTGTTCCCTGGCCGATATGCGGACTTTCGCAGATGCCCTGCTCATGAACAAAAAATGCCTTGCCGGTCATTTCGATGTCCCCTCGACGACGCGGCTGATCACCCGGAGGGGCCGTGACTTGGTGTTTTCAACCGCCCGCCAGAGATAGCAGCCGAGAATGCCCTGGACCATCAGACTGGCCGATCCGAAGCCCACGATCAGCAGCACCAGCGTTGTGTAGCCCGCCGCGTCAATGTTGCCGAGCAACCGCGCCGCGACGGTAACGGCCGCAAACATCAGGCTGAGCAGGCAGCCCGCAAAGCCCACCCAAAGGGTCAGAATTATCGGGAAGTCGGAGAACGAAAAGATGCTGTCCATCATGTATCTGAACCGACGGGCCATGCTCCAGGCACTCGTTCCGTGCTCTCGTTCGCGCCGGCGATAGGGCACGAATTCCCGCCTGAAGCCAACCCAGAACAATTGCACGACAAGCGAGGAGTTGGGCTCCTCGATGGACAGGATCGCTTCCAGCACCTGGCGGTTGCAGGCAAAAATATCGACCCCGCCGCTTGGCATGCTGGGCAGGACGAGCCTGCGGTAGGCCGCCCAGAACGCTTTCGACAAAAACCGTGTGATCGGCGGATCATTGCGGCCGGTCCTGCGTCCAAATACGACGTCTGCGCCATCCTTATCCAGGATCGAGAAGAACTCCACGATCAGTTCCGGCGGCTCCTGGAGGTCGGCGGCCATGGCGGCGACATGATCGCCAGAAGCATGCTCGAGACCGGTTCGAATGGCGGTGAAGGAGCCGAAATTCCGGCTGTGAAAGATGATCTTGTAGTCGAAGCCGGAGGTCTTCAGCGCATTGAGAAGCAGGGGCCCCGATTCATCCGGCGACCCGTCGATGACGAAGACGAATTCGATATCGCCCCCATATCTGGCATGAAAATTGGCGACCGCCTGCATCAGGGAGGGGACATTCGCCTGATTGCGGTAGATCGGAAAAACGATCGAGCGTGTCGTCACATTGCCTCCCATTGGGCGAGCGCCAGACAGACTTGGCCGACCTCGTCATTCGTCATGTCGGGATAGCATGGCACGGTGCAGAGACGGTTGACGCTGGCCCTTGAGACCACCAGATTTTCGGTTCCTTTCATCGGCAGTCCTGCCCAGCCAACCTGATCGCAGTCAAGGACGGGGTAGTGGATATCGGTATCGACGCCACGCTCCTTCATGAAAATCCTGAATGCATCGCGCTCCTCGCATAGGGCGACGGCAAGGTGCGCGATCGCGCCGTCACCGCCTTCCACGAACTGCAGCCGCCGCCCGGCGGCCGACTTGTAGCGGCCCAGAATAGCACGGCGCTGTTCGTTTCTATCGCCCAGATCACGCAGAAAGACATCAAGAACGGCCGCCTGGACCTCATCCATGCGGGAATTCCGGCCATAGGGTACGCCGACATGGTATTTTGAAATCCAGCCATATTGCTGCAGCCGCCGTACATGTTTGGCGATCGCCGGCTCCGACGTCAGAATGGCGCCTCCGTCACCCGCCGCGCCGAGATTCTTGGTCGGGTAGAAGCTGAAAGTCGACACGTCCGCGAGCGAACCCGCCACGCGCCCGCCGATACGTGCGCCATGCGCCTGTGCACAATCCTCCACGATAGGAATATGTGAGAGCCCGGTCTCGGCGAGCGCGCTCTTGATGGCACCGACATCGACGACGCCACCATAAAGATGCGTGACCACGATGGCAGCGGTATCGATGCCGGCCGCGGCCAGCACCGATGAAACGCTGATCAACTGGCTGGCTGCCTCGACGTCGACATAGTGGGGGACAAGGTCGTTGTGCCAGCAGGCGCAACTTGCGTAGCCGCCGGCATTGGCAGCCATGATGACTTCGCGTCCCCGAGCGCCATTGCGTGAGACAACCGCAGCTAAGGCCAGTTCGAGAGCGTCCGTTCCGTTGGCCACAAGAACGCAATCCGAGACGCCGATGAAGCCTGCAAAGTTGGCGGCAAATTTCTTGCCCATCGCGCCATTGAGCCACCATCCGGAGCGCAGTGTGCCTGTTATTTCACGTTCAATTTCGACCTGGTATCGTCGATACAGTCGCTTGAGGTCGTTCATCGGGACGGAATCTTGTTTCGTCATCGGCGACTCAATGGCTGAATCTGTTTTTCACTTCGAGAGTGGTCGCTGGACACAACTCTTGGCAAGCTGAATTAATGCTGTCGTCAAAAGACCGCGACCTCCATTGAACGCGATACGCCGGCTGCGCGACAGGTTGATTGACCGCGGCCAGGCTCGTCTCGACGGACCCCTTACCGCCTTTTCAGCAAACTCTTCATCCGGTTGCGCAGCAGTCGCGCCATGTTGCGGGTCTCTCGGTAGAGGTGCAACTGTGAGGCGGCCTGGCGGGCGAGGCGGTCGGCGTCGCGCGTCAACCCGATCACCAGCGTGCCGACCGGCTTGCGCTCGCTCCATAACCGGCTCATCACCGGGTGATCGGGCACCGCGCAGGAATCGGTCATCATGATGTTGGGATCTTCGAGATGCTGCCTGGTGACCTCGATCATCAGCAGCGTGCCGGGCGAATAGACGGCCAGCGCCTCGTCATAGGCTGTCTTCCAGGTGTAGGCGACGCCAGCTTCGACGAAGACGATCAGGCAAGCGATGGTGCGGCCGTCGAGCGTCAGCGAATGAATGCGGCACATGTCCTGTTCGGCGAGCCGGTGCACAGCCTCGCGGGCGAAGGCGGCGCGGAATCGGTCGATCGCCATGGCGGTGCGCTCGCGGCCTTTCCAGCCGGACGCTTCCAGCGTCAGGAAGTGCTCGATGGCGTGGCGGATTTCCTCGGGGCCGCGTGCCACGACGTGTTCGAGCTTGCCGAGATCGCCTAGGCGCCGCTTCAGGCGGCGAAACTCGCGATAATGGTGCGCGCGCAGCGAAGCCTTCAGATAGTCGTCGCCGTCGAGTTCGCTCTCCAGCACCGGGCGTGAGGTCTGACCCGTGGTGACCAGCATCAGCCCGCGCGTCTCGGCCACGGTGCCGATCAGGCTCGCCACCGGACCGTCCAGCCTGATGTCGGGCAGGACCAGGACTTTCGGCAACTTCAAATGCGGGCGCGACAGCATCGAGAAGAAATCCTCGACCACGCCGACCGGATCGTCGCGGTCGATCAGCGGCGTGCCGAGCGGACCGAACGGGCTCGACCATGTGCGCATGACCGGCACGCCCAGCGGCACCATCGGCCGCTCCACCGAGATCGGCACCAGCAGGCGCAGCCGGTTGCGGTATTCGTCACCGTCGCGGATCACTGCAAGGCGTACCTCGCGGTCTTCCAGCCGGGGCATGGCCGGCGCCAGAAAGCGCGGGTTGAAGAAGACGTTCGGCTCGATCGTGCGGGCGCAGAGATAGTCCAGTTCCTCGACCAGGTCGAAGCCGGCCGATGCCGGGTAGATGGCGAGTTTGCGCTCGGGCCGGTTGTTGGCGAGGATCTCGATATGGGCCGGATCGGCGTCGCGCGCCAGTCCGGCAAGGCCGGACACCATGGCGCCGGCGGAACCGCCGCTGGTTTCCTCGAGCAAGGGGATGGCGGCCATCAGGCGGCTCCTTCGGCTGGCACGAAGATCGCCATGACGATGCCGAGCCTGCGCCAGACCGTGAAGGACAGCGCGCCGGCCTCGAAGATCATGGCGAAGGCGGTGGCCAGGGACGCGCCCCACAGGCCGAAAAACGGGATCAGCACCACGTTGAGCGCGACGTTGAAGGCCAGTGTCATGGCATGGACGGCGGCGCAGACATTCTGATTGCCGCTGATGGCGAGCAGGCTTTCGCAAGGACCGACGGCGGCGCGCGCCGCGACGCGCTCGTCGGCGGTGAACAGCACGGCGTCGATGCGGTCAAGCAGCGGCCCCAGCGCCAAACGCTGCGGCAAGAACCGCCCGACAGTCGTGGCCGCGGAAAAGCGCACCCCGATTTCTCTCCGTTTCCCGCCTCTTTTCAGGCTTTGGTGTAGCGAAGACACCTTAAGAAAGCGTGGGTGGGGAGCGTCCTTCTACTCGTCACTATATGGGGAGAAGGTGCCGGCAGGCGGATGAGGGGCGGCGCAGGGTTTGGAGATTTACGTCGGGAAGGTTGGAGGAATCCTCCTACAGGCGAGCCGCGGTTGCGAAGTCATCTCCAAGGTGGAGACATCAGACAAAATCGCAAGCCTCGGCGCCGCCCTCATCGCGGCCCCTTCGGGTTACCTTCTCCCCGTAGCGACGGTAGCGACGGGGAGGAGGAAAGAGCTGCGTCCTTAGGCGAACGCGCCGTGGCAGTGCTTATATTTCTTGCCGGAGCCGCAGGGGCAGGCTTCGTTACGGCCGACCTTGCCCCAGCTTGCGGGGTTATTCGGGTCGCGATCTTCGGGAGCGACGATGACATTCTGCTCCGGACGGACGAGGAGGGCGGTCTCACCACCATCGAAATCGTTCTCGCCGGTGGTGCCGTCGATATGCGTGCCGAACATGTCGGGCGCTTCGGGCGGTGGGGCTTCGGCGGCCTGGCGGACCAGTTCGACGCGCATCAGCTGCGCGGTGACGGCCTGGCGCAGATTGCCGAGCATCGCCTGGAACAGCTCGAACGCCTCGCTCTTGTATTCCTGCAGCGGATCGCGCTGGGCGTAGCCGCGGAAGCCGACCACCGAACGCAGATGGTCGAGATTGACGATGTGCTCGCGCCACAGATGGTCGAGCGTCTGCAGCACCACCGAGCGCTCGACATAGGTCATCACCTCGGGGCCGAAACGGTCGGCGCGCTCCTTGGCGGCGTCGGCGGCGGCGGCAGAGATGCGCTCGCGGATGTCGTCCTCGGCGATGCCTTCTTCCTTCACCCAGTCCTCGACCGGCAGGTCGAGATTGAGGAATTCGGCGACCTCGGCCTTCAGGCCCGCGACGTCCCACTGCTCGGCGTAAGCGTTTTCGGGTATCGCCTTGGCGACGATCTCGTCGATGACGCCTTCGCGCATCTCGCTGATGGTTTCCGAGAGGCCCTCGCCGTCCATCAGCTCGATGCGCTGTTCGAACACCACCTTGCGCTGGTCGTTGGAGACGTCGTCATATTTCAACAGGTTCTTGCGGATGTCGAAGTTGCGCGCCTCGACCTTCTTCTGCGCCTTTTCCAGCGCCTTGTTGATCCACGGGTGGATGATCGCCTCATCTTCCTTGAGGCCGAGCTTCTGCAGCATGCCGTCCATGCGCTCGGACCCGAAGATGCGCATCAGGTCATCCTGCAGCGACAGGAAGAATTTCGAGCGGCCGGGGTCGCCCTGGCGGCCCGAACGACCTCTGAGCTGATTGTCGATGCGGCGCGACTCGTGGCGCTCGGTGGCGAGCACGTAAAGGCCGCCGGCGGCCAGCGCCTTTTCCTTCAGGCGCTCGACGTCGGCATAAATCTCCTTTTCACGCGCCTCGCGCTCGGGACCCTCCGGCATGTCGCCCAGCTCGTCGGCGATGCGCATCTCGGCATTGCCGCCAAGCTTGATATCGGTACCGCGGCCGGCCATGTTGGTTGCGATGGTGATGGCGCCGGGCTTGCCGGCCTGGGCGACGATCGCCGCCTCGCGCTCGTGGTGGCGGGCGTTCAGCACCTCGAAATCCGTGAAGCCTTCCTTGCGCAGGCGCTCGGCCAACTGCTCGGACTTTTCGATCGACGTCGTACCCACCAGCGTCGGCTGGCCCTTGGCGCTGGCTTCGCGGATCTCCCTGACGATCGCCTTGTACTTCTCTTCGACCGTCCGGTAGACCTCGTCGTCCTCGTCCTTGCGGATAACGGGCAGGTTGGTCGGGATCTCGGTGACTTCGAGACCGTAGATGTTGCCGAATTCCTCGGCCTCGGTCAGCGCTGTGCCGGTCATGCCGGAAAGCTTCTTGTAGAGGCGGAAATAGTTCTGGAAGGTGACGGAGGCGAGCGTCTGGTTCTCCGGCTGGATCGCCACATGCTCCTTGGCTTCGAGCGCCTGGTGCAGGCCTTCCGAATAGCGGCGGCCCGGCATCATGCGGCCGGTGAACTCGTCGATGATGACGATCTCGCCGTTGCGCACGATGTAGTCCTTGTCGCGCTGGAACAGCCGGTGCGCCTTCAGCGCGTTGTTGACGTGATGGACGATAGCGACGTTCTCGACGTCGTAGAGCGACTCGCCCTTGAGCAGGTCGGCATCGCGCAGCATGTTCTCCAGCTTCTCGGTGCCTTCCTCGGTGAAGATCGAGGTCTTCTGCTTCTCGTCGATTTCATAATCCTGCGGCTGCAGCTGGATGATGAAGGTGTCGATGGTGTTGTACATTTCCGAACGGTCCTCGAGCGGACCGGAAATGATCAGCGGCGTGCGTGCTTCGTCGACCAGGATGGAATCGACCTCGTCGACGATCGCGTAGTTGTGACCGCGCTGCACCATCTGGGCGCGCTCATACTTCATGTTGTCGCGCAGATAGTCGAAGCCGAGCTCGTTGTTGGTGGCGTAAGTGACGTCGGAGGCGTAGGCGACGCGGCGCTCCTCGTCCGACAGGCCGTGGACGATGACGCCGACCGAAAGGCCGAGGAATTTGTAGACGCGGCCCATCCATTCGGAGTCGCGGGTGGCGAGATAGTCGTTGACAGTGACGACATGGACGCCATTGCCGGCAAGCGCGTTGAGATAGACCGGCAGCGTCGCGACCAGGGTCTTGCCTTCGCCGGTGCGCATCTCGGCGATGCCGCCATTGTGCAGCACCATGCCGCCAACCAGCTGGACGTCGAAGGGGCGCATGCCGAGCACGCGGCGCGCCGCCTCGCGGGCGGTCGCGAAGGCAGGGACCAACAGGTCGTCAAGGCTGGCGCCGTTGGCGATGTCCTGGCGGAACTTTTTCGTGCGGCCGGCAAGCTCGGCGTCGGAGAGTGCCCGCATCTCGTTTTCCATGGCGTTGATCGCCTCGACGCGGGGGCGGGTCGATTTGACCCGACGGTCGTTGGAGGAACCGAAAACCTTACGGGCGAGACCGCCGAGACTGACCATCCAATGGTCCTTTCGATAGAATTCTCAATCTTGAGACAGGCGCCGGCCGGCCCCATCACATCCACGTGAACGCACCGCCTGAATGCGGGCAAACACAAAAAGCGCCCGGAAAACGGTTCTGGACGCCAAGTCGTTGGACAGATAAGAGGGGGCTCAACTGATGTCAACGCCGCGCTGGCCCTGCCGGTCGCGCCAAATTCCGCCACAATCTGGCTGATCTGGAAGCCGCCCTCCTTACAATCCTTCACCGGAGTCATCCTTATGTCCTTGTTGTTCAGCCGTGCATCGCTTGCCAGCCTTGGCCTTGCCCTCGGCCTGTCGGCTCTTTGCCTGTCGCCATCGATGGCGCAGGAGGCCGCTCCCGCACCGGCTGCCCCGGCGGATGCGGCCACACCGGCCGTGGCGCCGGTCGACCCGAATACCGTGATCGCCACCGTCAATGGCCAGCCCTTGACCGAAGCCGATCTGGTGCTTGCCGAGGGTGAACTGTCGCAGCAGTTCGCGCAGTTGCCACCCGAGCAGCGCCGCGCCGCGGCACTTTCGGCGGCCATCGAAATCCGCGTCATGGCCGCCCAGGCGGTCACCACAGGCCTCGACAAGGATCCCGACTTCCAGCGCCGCATGGCCTTCCTGCAGCAGCGCGCGCTGCATGGCGAAATGGTCGAGAAGGGCGTCGTCGACAAGGTCACCGACGCCGAGGTTCGCGCCCGCTACGACCAGGAAATCGCCAACACGCCGCCGGTCAACGAGGTGCATGCCCGTCACATCCTTGTGAAGACGAAGGAAGAGGCCGAGGCGATCATCAAGCAGCTCGACGGCGGCGCCGACTTCCAGAAGCTCGCCAACGAACACACCAGCGATCCCTCGGGCAAGTCCAATGGCGGCGACCTCGGCTGGTTCGGACCTGGCCAGATGGTGCCGGAGTTCGACAAGGCGGCGTTCGCGCTCGATGTCGGCAAGTACACCGAGCAGCCGGTCCAGTCCCAGTTCGGCTGGCACGTCATCAAGCTCGAGGACAAGCGCGCCAAGCAGCCGCCGGCCTTCGACGAGGTCAAGGACCAGGCCAAGCAGGCTGTCATCAGGGACAAGTATTTCGCGCTGGTCAAGTCGCTGCGCGCTGGTGCCAAGGTCGAGATCCCCGACGCCAAGCTGAAGAAGGCCGTCGATACGCTGGAAAGCGCCAAGTAAGCCCGACAGCTCGAAAAAGGGCGCGGCAGCCGAAAGGCGCCGCGCCCTTTTTCGTTGGCACTTGCCAGCGGTGCCTACCTGCCGGGCGCTGCTATGCCTTGCAGGAGATATCGAACCACCTTGCGGATCGTCGCTTCGGGTTCGCCGAGCCGGTTGGTCAGGAGATGCCGCCAGGCGTAGGAAGCCACGAGATCGGCGACCACGGCCGGATCGATGTCGCTGGCGATCTCGCCCCTTGCGTTGGCGCGTTCGATGATCTGGCGGGTGTGGGCCCGGCGTCCGCCAGCATAATCGGCAAGGGCTTCGGCGGCGGTTTCATCCGACTGCGCCTCGGCGATCAGGGACCTGAACACGCTGCCCGACGATGTCTCGCGCCAGTGCGAGAACAGGTTCATCAAAAAGCCGACGAGATCCTCCTCCAGTCCTCCGGTATCGGGAACGTCGACGCGCTTCTGGCGCTGATAGACCTCGAGCAGCAGTGCCGCCTTGCTTGGCCACCAGCGGTAGATGGTCGGCTTGCCGGCGCGTGCGCGCCGCGCCACCGCTTCGATCGAGAAACCGGCATAACCGGCCTCGACAAGGACTGCCTCGGCGGCCTCCAGTATGGCATCCGCACTGTCGGGATTGCGCCGCGCACCGATCGATTTGCGCGCCGTATCAGCCTCCTCGGCCATTCCTGTCGTCCTCGTTTCAATTCTCTGGCAATGATAAGCGATCCGGCGATGAAACGAAACGACCCGTTTTGTGACGCAGGGGCGCCGCGGTCATCAAGCGGTGTCTCACATCAGGCCGTGGCCGGCATAATAGAAAAGCCCGACGCCGGCACCTTCGAGCGCATCTGAGAACTCGCCAATGCTGCGTTCAAGCGCGCGCTTGCCGAGATCGTTGCCTTCGATGACCTCGAAGCCGATGGAACGCAGCTTGTCGGCGATGTCGAGCGCGTCGTTGACGGGATTGGCCAGCGTGCCGGCCTCGGCATAGGTGCCGTTGCCGATGACGAGCGCCACGCGCCGCGCCGGCTCGGCGTCGGCGCGTAGCAGCAAAAGTCCCAGAAATGCCCAAGCGAGGATCGCAAGCCTGCCCATAGGGAGGATCATAGTGCCATGGACCCTGGCGACGCCAACAGATTTGAAACGCAAGCTTAATCCTGAACGTGTTTGCCCTGGCGGGAGCGACGAAAACGGCGCTTGCACCGGCGCGCCGTATCGGGCAAACCGGCCTTCCCCTTGCGATTTTCCCGCCCGAGGTCCCATGTCCACGACGATTTCGCCGCTCGCGCCAAAGAAATACCCCAAAATGCCGGAAATCGAAGGGGTGCGCATCGCCACCGCCGAAGCGGGAATAAAGTACAAGAACCGTACGGATCTCCTGGCCATGGTGTTCGACGCCGGTACCGCGGTCGCCGGCGTGTTCACCAAGTCGAAATGTCCCTCGGCGCCGGTCGATTTCTGCCGGCAGAACCTTGGCACCGGCAAGGCCCGGGTGCTGGTCGTCAATTCGGGCAACGCCAACGCCTTCACCGGCAAGAAAGGCCGCGAATCGACCGCGATGACGGGCGAAGCTGCGGCCAAGGCGGCCGGCTGCACGGCGGCTGAGGTTTTCCTCGCCTCGACCGGTGTCATCGGCGAGCCGCTCGACACAACCAAGTTCAGCCATCTGCTCGCCGGGCTGGTCAGCGACGGCAAGCCGGACCTGTGGACCGAGGCGGCAAGGGCCATCATGACCACCGATACCTATCCGAAGGTGGCGACGCAGACGGTCAAGCTCGGCGACGCCGATGTCACCATCAACGGCATTTCGAAGGGCGCCGGTATGATCGCGCCCGACATGGCGACGATGCTGTCCTTCATCGCCACCGACGCGCCGATCGCGGCACCGGTCCTGCAGGACCTGTTGTCGCGCGGCACGGCCAAGACGTTCAACGCGGTGACCGTCGACAGCGACACCTCGACCAGCGACACGCTGCTGTTGTTCGCCACCGGCAAGGCGGCAAAGCGCGGCGCGCCTGAAATCACCGATCCCAGAGATGCCCGCCTTGGCCAGTTCCGCCGGGCGCTCGGCAAGGTGCTGAAGTCGCTGGCGCTGCAGGTGGTGCGCGACGGCGAGGGCGCCCGCAAGCAGGTCGAGGTCACCGTCACCGGGGCCAAATCGGCCCGCTCGGCCAAGCGCATCGCGCTGTCGATCGCCAATTCGCCGCTGGTGAAGACGGCGGTCGCCGGCGAGGACGCCAATTGGGGCCGCGTCGTCATGGCCGTCGGCAAGGCCGGCGAGCCCGCGGATCGCGACCGGTTGTCGATCTGGTTCGGCGACAACCGGCTGGCGCATGAGGGCGAGCGCGACCCCGGCTATTCGGAAGAAGCGACCTCGGCCTACATGAAACGCGACGACATCCGCATCCGCGCCGATATCGGCATCGGCCGTGGCAAGGCGACGGTTTGGACCTGCGATCTCACCAAGGAATATGTCGCCATCAACGGCGACTACCGGAGCTGATCGCCTTGGCTTCGCGTCATCCTGCAAGCATGCTCGCGACAGTGCGCCGCTACGAGGCGGCCGGCTTTCGCGCCTGGCCCGCGGCCGCCGTCCATTATGACGGCACATGGGTGGTGCGCCTGACCGCCGGCCATCCGGCCAAGCGGCTGAACTCGGTCAATCCGCTCGATCCCGGCGACATCCAGCACATCGCCGACCGCATCGGTCGGGCGAGCCGCCGTTTCGATGCCTATGGCCGGCCGTTGACGTTCCGCATGTCGCCACTCTCCGGCCCCGATCTTGCCAGCCATCTCGACAAGGAGGGCTGGAGCCGGTTCGACGAATCGCTCGTCATGCGGCTGCCGTTGGCCGACGCGCATCTCGACGCGGCCATGGACCAGATACCGCTCAAGGACATTAGCCGCTTCATCGTCGCATTGCTTAAGGTCAGCGGCTCTGACGTATCGCTGCGGCCGGGCCTGTCGGAGATCATCGGCGCTATCCAGCCCGAGGCCGGGCTGTTTGCGCTCGAGGATGGGGCGGAGCCGCTGGCGACGCTGATCTGCGTACATGACGGCGATCTAGCCGGCCTGTTCGAGGTTGCCACCGACAAGGCGGCGCGCAACAAGGGCCACGGCCGCAACCTGATCCTGTCGGCGCTGAAATGGGCGAGACTGCGCGGCGCGCGGGAAGCCTGGCTGCAGGTCGAGGCGGGTAACGCGCCGGCGCTGGCGCTCTACCGCGCGCTCGGCTTCGAGGAAGTCTATCGCTATCATTACCGCCGGCCGCCCGGACATGAATGATGTGATATCCAGCGGCAAGCGCATGCTCCTGGTCGCCGCTTGCGCGCTGGTCGATGCCGACGGTCGCGTGCTGCTGGCGCAGCGGCCGCAAGGCAAGCAACTTGCCGGCCTCTGGGAGTTTCCCGGCGGCAAGGTCGAAGCCGGAGAGACGCCGGAACAATGCCTCATCCGTGAACTGCATGAGGAGATCGGCATCGAAACCGAGATCCCATGCCTGGCGCCGCTGACCTTCGCCAGCCACTCCTATGACGACTTCCATCTGCTGATGCCGCTGTTTGTCTGCCGCCGCTTCCGCGGCATCGCCCAGCCGAGGGAAGGCCAGGCGCTGAAATGGGTGCGGCCGAAACAGATGCGCGACTATCCGATGCCGCCGGCCGACGCGCCATTGATCCCGTTCCTGATCGATCTCCTCTGAGAGCTGATTGGACCACGGTCCATGTCAGCCAGCATTAATGGAAGATTTATCTCATCATGGAAAATTGATGGATGGCCGTTCTGGTACGGCCGCCGCCATGCGCTGGGGAGCGATAGAATGAGCCTGGACAGGGATTGGGATACGATCCGGCCCGACCGCGGTTTTCGTGCCGCCGATGCCGGCATGGGCGTCCTGCGGATCACGTTGCTGTTCGGATCGGCCGCGGTGGCGCTGGCGCTGATCGCGACCCCCTTCCTCGACAGTCAGACGCGCTCGCAATCGGCCCGCGAAGATTTCCCCGGCCTCGACATGACGGCTACGGGTTCGATCAGCCATCGCAGCACCTATACAGTGCGCCGCAGCGTGCTGCAGGCCGAGCCCGGCGGGGTCTGCATTATCCGCTCCGATGGCAAAAGCAGTGGCGACTGCTGACAAGGTTAAGACATTTCCGAAAGGCGGCGATTTCATCGCCTGTTAAGCCTGTGCCGTTAACCTTTCTTAACAGGTCGGCGGTAGGGTTGCGGCAAGAGGGATGAACGTGATGAAAACAGTGCTGCTACGCTTTCTGAAGGACGAAAACGGGGCCACGGCCATCGAATATGGTCTGATCATTGCCGTGCTGTCGCTTACGATCGTCGGCGGCATCAGTCAGGTCTTCAACGCGATCACTTGGTTGTTCAGCGACAATTCCAGTAGACTTGCCAACGCCTTCGCCCAGTAGGGCGGTCATTGTTTGATAGAACCGCTGAACCGCTCTAACTCCTGTTTCACGCAATTCCGCAAGGGAAACCGCTACGCGTTTTCCCGGGGAAAACCGCTACGCAGTTTCCCTGGATTGCTCTGGGGCTGATGCCCGCGAACGGGTCAGTGTCCTTCAGGCTTCTCTAATATCGTCTTTAGCGAAACCTTGGCGGAACCGGGCTTCAGCGGCTTTTGCTGCGACGCGTCGGGCGCCCAGCCGGACATCCAGACAATGGAGAAGCTTGCCCTGATGCGACCATCGGAGTCGGAAAAGCGTTCGGCGTAGATTTCCGAGGCGCGGGCAAACAGCCTTCGTGACCCCGGCCGCCGGCTGCGGTCGGTAAGCGCGATGGTTTCGCCCATGGCACGCAGATCGGCCATCAGCGCAAAAAGGTCGGCATAGCGCACGGTCACCGTCTCGACGTCGGCGACCGGCAGTGCGAAACCGGCGCGCTGCAGCAGTGCGCCGGCATCGCGCACATCGGTGAACGGGATGACGCGCGGGCTGGCGCCACCGTAGAGTTCGGTTTCCGCGGCAAGCAGGCTTTCGCGCAGTTCCGCAAGCGTGCCGGCGCCTGCGAAGGCGCCAAGGAAAAGTCCGTCCGGCCGCAGGGCGCGGCGGATCTGGATCAGCATGCCCGGAATGTCGTTCATCGTCTGCAGCGACAAAAGCGACACCACCAGATCGAGACCTTGCGGCTCGAACGGCACGGTCTCCAGCGGCGCAATCAGGCCGGCGGCGCCATTCAGGAAAGCCGCATCCGCCTCGACACGGGCGATGTCGGCTACCTTGCCGCTCCTCGCAAGGACGTCGGCCGCGGCCGAGGTCTGGCAAAACAGCACCGCCGCCTTGGCGAACCTGCGCTCGACGGCGCCCAGCCGGTCGGCAAGGTCCTCGGCGGCGCGATGCATGAGGAAGTCGGCACCGTTAACCGGATGGATGAGCGCACGCCGCTTGTGCGCCAGCCACAGGGAGGTATCCATTATAGGTTGCAAGGGATGGGTCCTTGTATATCCGCGCCCTGATATGGTTCGTATGGTGGCGACGAGAAACCAACCACGTGGCCGATCCGATGCCCAAGATCAAGTCCGACGAGATCAGCAAGCTGGCCGGGTCGGCAGCCCGGTCGGCTCTTGGCTGGCCGGCGCGTATCCTGTTTCCGCCGGTCTGCGCCGGTTGCCGCCGGCAGGTCTCGCAGCCCGGCGTGCTGTGCGGCGCCTGCTGGCCGAAGCTGCGGCTCTTGGAGCGGCCCTGGTGCCCGATAATGGGTACGCCGTTCACCCATCACATGGGCGAGGGTTTCCTGTCGGCGGAGGCGATCGCCGATCCGCCGCCCTTCGAGCGGGCGCGGGCAGCGGTCGCCTATTCCGGCGTCGCCCGCCAGATGGTGCAAGGGCTGAAATACCAGGATCGCACCGATCTCGCTCCCTGGATGGCGCGCTGGATGGTCCGCGTGGGCGCCGACCTCATCGCCGACGCGGATGTGGTGGTGCCTGTGCCGCTGCATTGGCGCCGTTTTTTCAGGCGGCGGTTCAACCAGTCGGCGGAACTGGCGCGCGCGGTTTGCGAGCTGAGCGGGCTATCTTTCGCGCCTTCCGCCATGCATCGCGTGAAACTCACCCGCCAGCAGGTCGGGCTGGAGCGGCACGAGCGCGAGGAGAACGTGCGCGCCGCCTTTCGCGTGCCCGCCGAGGCCGAGATCGAGATTGCCGGCCGCAGGGTGCTTCTGATCGACGATGTCTACACCACGGGCGCAACCGTGCGTGCCGCCACCAAGGCGCTGAAAAAGGGAGGCGCTGCCGCCGTCGACGTGCTGACCTTTGCCCGCGTGTTGCCGGGGGACTTCCGGGCGGACGAGTCCGCGACTATATAAGTCGGCAACGGAAGCGGAATTCGTCATGGTCGATGTCACGATCTATACGCGCATGATGTGCGGCTACTGCACGGCGGCCAAGCGGCTGCTGGAGCGCAAAGGCGTCGCCTATACCGAGCACGACGCGTCCTTCTCACCGGAACTGCGCCAGGAGATGATGTCGCGGGCTCACGGGCGCACGACCTTTCCGCAGATTTTCATCGGCGACACGCATGTCGGCGGCTGCGACGACCTCCATGAACTGGAGGCGGAAGGCCGGCTGGACAAACTGCTCGCCAACGGCGCGTCGATTTGAGGGGGTGACAATGGGTGTCTTCAAGGCAGCGGCAGTGCAGATGCGTTCAGGCGAGAGCCCCGAGCGCAATGCGGCCGATATGGAGCGGATGGTGCGCGAGGCGGCAGTCCAGGGCGCGACCTATATCCAGACGCCGGAGATGACCGGCGCGCTGATCCGCGACAAGCAGGCGCGTGCCGCCTCCTTCACCTCCGAGGACAAGGACATCATCGTCTCGACGGCGCGCAGGCTGGCGCGCGAACTCGGCGTGTACCTGCATATCGGCTCGACCGCCATCCTGCGCGCCGACGGCAAGCTTGCCAACCGCGCGCTCCTGTTCGGACCCGATGGCGCGACGCTCGCCACCTACGACAAGGTCCACATGTTCGACGTCGATCTCGACAATGGCGAGAGCTGGCGTGAATCGGCCGCCTACGAGCCCGGCACAGAGGCCGTTGTCACCGGGATCGGGGGTGCCAAGCTCGGCTTTGCCGTCTGCTACGATCTGCGTTTTCCGCAACTGTTCCGCGCCGAGGCGATGGCCGGCGCCGACCTGCTTTCCGTGCCGGCCGCCTTCACCCGCCAGACCGGCGAGGCGCACTGGCATGTGCTACTCAGAGCACGCGCCATCGAGAACGGCGCCTTTGTCGTAGCCGCCGCGCAAGGCGGTCTGCACGAGGACGGCCGCGAGACCTATGGGCATTCGCTGATCGTCGACCCGTGGGGCCGCATCATCGCGGAAGCCGCGCATGACGAACCTGACGTGATCGTTGCCGAGATCGACCCGGCGCAGTCGATTGCCGCGCGCAAGAAGATCCCCAATTTGAAAAATGCGCGGGATTTCACCATCAACGCCGGCGAGGCGCCGCGTTTCAGGGGTGCCGCCTCTTGATCCGCTTTTCCCTCATCTGCGAAAACGAGCACGAGTTCGAGGGCTGGTTTCGCAGCAATGACGATTTCGACACGCAGAAGAAGCGCGGCTTTGTCGATTGCCCCAGCTGTGGCTCGCACAAGGTCGAGAAGGCCCTGATGGCGCCCGCCGTTTCCACGGCCCGCAAGCAGGAAACCATAGCACTTGCCATGGGCGAGGCGCAGAAGCAGGCCATGGCACAACTGAAGGCGATGGCCGAGAAGGTGCGCGAGAATGCGGACTATGTCGGCGACAAGTTCGCCGAGGAAGCGCGCAAGATCCATTTCGGCGAAACCGATGCCCGCGGCATCTATGGCGAGGCGACGCTGGAAGAGGCCAAGGGCCTAGCCGAGGACGGCGTCGATTTCATGCCGATCCCGGTGTTTCCGGACGACCGGAACTAGCTAGCAATTAGCTTACGCTGCCGATCAGTTTTTCCAGCAGACGCGAAAGTGTTTCTCGTTCGGTCTGTGTCAGGCCGGACAGGATCTGGTGCTCATTGGCCACGTGGGCGGCAACAGCTTCGTCGATCAAGGCGAGCCCCTTTTCGGTCAACCGCACGACGATGCCGCGCCGGTCGTTGGGGTGTGGCCCGCGCTGGATCAATCCGGATGTTTCGAGCCGATCCAGCCTGTTGGTCATGGCCCCGGAGGTCACCATCGTCGCCTCGTAAAGCGCTGTCGGGTTCAGCGCGTAAGGTGAGCCGGAGCGGCGCAGCGTTGCTAGCACATCGAACTCTCCCGCCTGCAGTCCGAAGCGGGCAAAGAGCGGCGCAAGGCGCTCGCGCGCGATCAGCGCGGAGACCTCATTCAAGCGCCCGATCACCGCCATCGGCGACACGTCTAGGTCCGGTCGTTCCCGCTGCCATTGCTCGATGGCTTTCCCTGCACGGTCCATCTATCTCACCGTAATGTATCTTGACGCTAAGAATCTTTCCGATATCTTACCCGAAGATGTAATGCCGGCCAAGGGCGGCACGCTACAGGACTCGACGATGAAGCTTCTCTGGGATTCGGCGCTCGGCCTGCTGGTCGTCACCGGCGGCCTGCTTGGCCTGACGCTGCCTTTCGGCAAGGTCGCCACGGCGGCCGGCGTGCCAGCCATGGTCTGGGCCTTCGTCATATCGCTTGGCGCCGGCGGTGTGCTTCTCGTCGTATTGCTGCTGCGCGGCCAGCACATCCGGCTCACCGGGCACAAACTGCGCTATTTCTTCGTCACCGCCGCGGTGTCTTATGCCGTCCCCAATCTCCTGATGTTTTCGGCCATTCCGCATCTGGGCGCCGGCTACACCGGCATCATGTTCACGCTGTCGCCGGTCGTCACGCTGGTGTTTTCAATCCTGCTCGGTGTGCGGCGCCCCAACATGCTGGGCATCATCGGCATCGCCGTCGGCTTCGTCGGCGCGATCATGGTGGCGGTGACGCGCGGCGAGGCCGGCCAGCCGGCCGAAATCTTCTGGGTCGTCCTGGGCCTGCTCATTCCTGTCAGTCTCGCTGCCGGCAACATCTACCGCACTATCGACTGGCCGGAAGGAACCGGTCCTATCGAACTCGCGGTCGGCAGCCATCTGGCGTCCGCGACGATGCTGCTTGTCGGCATCCTGATCTTGCTTGGCGACAAGGCCTTCATCCAGCTCGGCACCGTGCAGCTCACCGTGGTGGCGCAGATGGCCTCGGCATCGGCGATGTTTGCTTTCTTCTTCCGGCTGCAGGCGGTGGGCGGTCCGGTCTATCTCAGCCAGATCGGCTATGTCGCGGCGGCCGTCGGGCTGTTTGCCGGTACGATCTTCCTTGGCGAACACTATCAGCTGCTGACCTGGATCGGCGCCGTCATCATCACCGCCGGCGTGTTCATCACCACAAAGGCGCAGAGCCAGAAAGCCTGAGGGGTTCGGGCTTATTTCGCCGGCGTCGCCGCCGGGCTCGGGCTGTGGGTATCGGCGGCGGCTGAGGCTGAGGATTGGCTGTTCAGACCGATCCTCCCTTTTCCGCCAGCACCATGTAGTTGACGTCCATGTCCTTCGAACGCGACCAGCGGTCGGCAAGCGGATTGTAGGTGACGCCGGTTCGGTCGATGATGGTCAGGCCGGCGCCGCCCAGCGCCTTTTCCAGCTCTTCCGGGCGCACCAGCTTGCCGAACTGATGGGTACCGCGCGGCAGCCAGCGCAACACATATTCGGCGCCGATGATGGCCAGGCCGAGCGCCTTCAGCGTGCGGTTGATGGTGGCCACGAACATGATGCCGCCGGGCTTGACCATCTCGCCGCATTTGGCGACGAACAGGTCGATGTCGGCGACATGTTCGACCACTTCCATGTTGAGGACGACATCGAATTTCTCGCCGGCCTCGGCGAGATCTTCTGCCGTCGTGGCGCGATAGTCGATGTTCACATTGCCTTCGGCGGCATGCAGTTTCGCCACTTCTATGTTTGTTTCGGAGGCGTCCGCTCCGACCACCTCGGCACCGAGCCGCGCCATCGGCTCGCACAAAAGACCGCCGCCGCAGCCGATGTCGAGGATACGCAGGCCCTCGAACGGCCGCGCCGCGCGCGGGTCGCGGCCGAAGCGCGCCGCGATCTGGTCGCGGATATAGGAAAGCCGGATTGGGTTGAATTTGTGCAGCGGACGAAACTTGCCGTTCGGGTTCCACCATTCGGCGGCAAGGGCGGAAAAGCGTTCCACTTCTCCGGCATCGATCGTCGATCGTCGGGGCTCAGGCATCGGTTGGTCTCCTCGGACGCTAGGAAGTCGGGCGTGAGGCATCGAATGTCAAGGCAACATTTTCCCCTGCTGACATCGCGGCGCTCCATGTCAGGCCATGTCAGCTGCCGAGCATCGCCATGAAACACGATCGGCTCGCGGACGAATGAGAAGCATCGTTTTGAACCAGAGGAGTGAGCGATGACAGCGACGCCGGTTTCGATCCTTTGGCGGAGGCTTGACCTCGAAGGGCATGACGGATGCCTGCTTTCGCGGACCGATAGCCGTCACAGCCTCGAGGGGCAGGCCATCTTCATCCAGGACGACAAGCCATGCTGCCTTGCCTATCGGGTAGACTGCGATACCGGTTGGCGTACTCAGTCGGCGCGCGTCAACGGCTTTCTGGGCGGAAACAGGCTGCACAACGCGATCGAACGGGATTCCGACGGCCGGTGGATGCTGAACGGCGAACCGCAGCATGATGTGACCGGTCTTCTCGACATCGACCTCGATTTCACGCCCGCGTCGAATCTGCTTGCGATCCGCCGGTTCGATCTTGGCATCGGCGCAACGACGCCCGCTCCGGCTGCTTACCTGACCTTTCCCAGACTGGAACTGGTGCGTCCCGAACAGACCTATCGGCGTCTTGATGAGACGCGCTACGCCTACGCCGCGCCCTTATTCGGCTATGACGAAATCCTCGGCGTCTCGCCGCACGGCTTTGTTGTCGACTACCCCGGCCTATGGACAAGCGTGACTGCGTCAGGATGATGCGAGTTCCGGCGCCGCCTATTTCGTGTCCAGCACGTCACGCAGCTTCGCTGCCAGTTGATCGATGGTGAACGGCTTGGCCAGGAAGTGCACGTCATGGTCGAGCACGCCGTTGTGGACCACGGCGTTCCTTGTGAAGCCGGTGGTGAAGACGACTTTCAGCCCGGGCTGGCGCGCGAGCGCTTCCTCGGCAAGCTTGCGGCCGTTCATCACCGGCATGACGATGTCGGTGAAAAGCAGGGCGATGCCGGGTGTCGCGGCGAGCTTCTGAAGGGCCTCCTGTCCGCCTGCCGCGTGGATGACGGTGTAGCCGAGTTCGCGCATGACGTCCGTCGTGGAAGCCCGCACGCGGGCGTCGTCCTCGACGACGAGGATCGTCTCGGTGACAGTGGCGGCGCCCTTGTCGCGCCCGGCTGGAACCGCCGGCTCCTCAGGTCCGAAAAGTCGGGGCAGATAGATCTTGATCGTCGTGCCTTCGCCGGGCTCGGAGTAGATCTTGACGTGGCCGCCCGACTGTTTGACGAAGCCGAACACCTGGCTCAGCCCAAGCCCCGTGCCCTTATCGGCCGGCTTGGTCGTGAAGAAGGGCTCGAAGGCCCTGGTGATGATCTCAGGCGACATACCCGCACCGGTGTCGGTAACCGCGATCATCACGTATTGGCCAGGCGCGACGTCAGCGTGCGTCAATGCATAGGCCTCGTCGAGGTGGCTGTTGACGGTCTCGATGGTCAGCTTGCCGTCATTGTCCATGGCATCACGGGCATTGACGGCCAGATTGAGAATCGCGTTCTCGAGCTGGTTGGGATCGGCGTGGATTTTCCACAGGCCGCCCGCCAGCACGGTTTCGATGCGAATGCCTTCACCCAGGGCACGGCGCAGAAGATCGGACATGCCGGTCAACAGCCGGTTGGTGTCGACAACCTGCGGCGCCAGAGGCTGCAGACGGGAGAAGGCAAGCAGGCGGGAGGTCAGATTGGCCGCACGGCTGGCCGCGTCCGTCGCGGCCTCGACGAGCTTTTCAATGTCATGTTCGCCCCGCTTCAGCTTGCGCTGGGCAAGGTTCATGGCGCTGAGGATGACCGCCAGCATGTTGTTGAAGTCGTGGGCGATTCCACCGGTCAACTGCCCGACGGCTTCCATCTTCTGCATCTGGCGTATCTGGGATTCGGCATTTTCACGCGTCTGGATCTCATTGCCGAGCTCGATGTTCTTGCGCATCAGCTCTTCCTGGGCGACGAGCACCTCGCGGAAGCGGCGGCGGGATTGACGGATAGTGTAGACACCAAGCAGGAAAATCCCCAACAACGCAGCCAGCGAGCCGATGCGCAACCAGGCCTCGACCCGATCGGTATGCTCGTCGCGCGCGGCCACCGCAGCGGCGCCGATACGCCGGATCGTATCCATGCTGGCGCGGATTTCGTCCATGGCTGACTTGCCCTGGCCGCCGCGGACCAGTTGCAGGGCCTTTGCCGCGTCGCCTCGATCGTAGAGAGCTATGGTCTCGGCCAGTTCGGCCTGCTGTTGCGAAAGCGCTGCCTTGATGTGGCTGATCTGCTGGATGATCTGATCATCGGGAGCGGCCGCGCTCTCGATCCGCGCCAGTTGTCCAGGAATTGCCTCGATGGCCTTCCGATAAGGCTCCAGATAGGATTTTTCACCTGTCAGCAGGTAGCCGCGCTGACCACTCTCGGCGTCTTGCGCCAGTGAAAGCAGCCCGGAAAGCTGCTCCTGGTATTCAATTGTCTCGCGCGCGGCGGCACGATTGGCCCTCTGGCTCTCGACGAGCACGGCACGGGCGCCGACGATCAGCGCCAATGCGGCGAAGCCGGCGATAATCGGGAGCGGTTGCAGTCGCATGGCGCGCCGAAGACGAGCAATCATCTGTTATGCCGAACCAAGAGGAATTCCCGCGGGCAGCATTTGGTAAGCGGCACCGGCCTGGAAGGCAATATGTCGTGTTGTTACGCAATCCGCCGTCAGTCTTGCGAAACCTTGCTCATTTGGTTAAGGAGGCCGCGCATTGAGCGGCCGGCGCCAGCCGGGCGCTTTTCTTCCGTTTTCGGCCTCGGGCCGGCTCCAGTCAAAGGCATTTCGCTTCCATGGCGCGTATCGTGATGAAATTCGGCGGAACCTCCGTCGCCGACATCGCCCGCATCCGCAATGTGGCGCGTCACGTCAAACGCGAAGTCGACGCCGGCCACGAAGTGGCGGTGGTGGTTTCAGCGATGGCCGGCAAGACCAATGAACTGGTCGGTTGGACGCGCGAAGCCTCGCCGATGCACGACGCACGCGAATATGACGCGGTCGTCGCTTCCGGCGAACAGGTCACGGCTGGCCTGCTCGCCATCACCTTGCAGAACATGGGCGTGCATGCGCGCTCCTGGCAAGGCTGGCAGATCCCGATCAAGACCGACAACGCGCATGGCGCGGCGCGCATTCTCGACATCGACGGTGCCTTCCTGGTCAAGCGCTTCGGCGAGGGGCAGGTGGCTGTCATCGCCGGTTTCCAGGGCATCGGGCCGGACAACCGCATCGCAACGCTTGGCCGCGGCGGCTCCGACACCAGCGCCGTGGCGATCGCCGCCGCGGTCAAAGCTGACCGCTGCGACATCTACACCGACGTCGACGGGGTCTACACCACCGATCCGCGCATCGAGCCCAAGGCGCGGCGGCTGGCCAAGATATCGTTCGAGGAAATGCTTGAAATGGCCTCGCTCGGCGCCAAGGTTCTGCAGGTGCGTTCGGTCGAGCTTGCCATGGTGCACAGGGTGCGTACCTTCGTGCGATCGTCCTTCGACGATCCCGATGCGCCCGGAATGGGGGATTTGCTCAATCCTCCGGGAACGCTCATTTGCGACGAGGAAGAGATCGTGGAACAGCAGGTCGTCACCGGAATTGCCTACGCCAAGGACGAAGCGCAGATTTCGCTGCGCCGTGTCGGCGACCGGCCAGGCGTCGCCGCCGGCATCTTCGGTCCCCTGGCCGAAGCCAACATCAATGTCGACATGATCGTCCAGAACATCTCCGAGGACGGCAAGCTGACCGACATGACCTTCACCGTGCCGTCGGGCGATGTCGACAAGGCACTGGCCGTGCTCGACCGGCTGAAAGCCGAGATCGGCTATGATGTCGTGCAGTCGGAAGCCGGCATGTCGAAGGTTTCGGTCATCGGCATCGGCATGAGGAGCCATGCGGGTGTTGCCGCCACCGCCTTCAAGGCTCTGGCTGACAAGGCAATCAACATCCGCGCCATCACCACCTCCGAGATCAAGATTTCGATACTGATCGACGGTCCGTATACGGAACTTGCGGTTCGCACTTTGCATTCCGTCTACGGTCTGGATAAGCAGTAGCAAGACTGAATCAGTTGTTGCGTGCATGCCGGCCGCGGCGGAAACTGCGCCGGCAAGAAGTTTATTGGAGAAGAAGCCGCGATGCGTGACCAGGCCAGCGGCCCGCGCGTTTTGCTGAAACGGCTCCGCGAGCTCATGCAGGAGCCGCTGGAGCCGCAGGAGCGGCTTGACCGGATCGTGCGCGACATCGCCTCCAACATGGTCGCCGAAGTCTGCTCGCTCTATGTGCTGCGCGCCGATTCGGTGCTCGAACTCTACGCCACCGAAGGTCTGAACCCGAACGCCGTCCACCTGGCGCAGTTGCGGCTGGGGCAAGGCCTGGTCGGCACGATCGCGGCGAGTGCCAGGCCGCTCAACCTGTCCAACGCACAGGAACACCCGGCCTTCGCCTACCTGCCGGAGACCGGGGAGGAGATCTACAATTCCTTCCTCGGCGTGCCGGTGCTCAGGGCAGGGCGCACGCTGGGCGTCCTGGTTGTGCAGAACAAGACCATGCGCCACTACCGCGACGACGAGGTCGAGGCGCTGGAAACCACGGCCATGGTCATCGCCGAGATGATCGCCACCGGCGATCTGGCGCGGCTGACCCGGCCTGGTCTCGAACTCGACCTGCGCCGGCCTGTCAGCTTCACCGGCCTGTCGTTCAACGACGGCGTCGGGCTTGGCCATGTCGTGCTGCACGAGCCGCGCATCGTCGTCACCAATTTGTTCAACGAGGACAGCGAGGAAGAGGTGCGGCGGCTCGAAGCCTCGCTTGGTTCGCTCAGGCTCTCGATCGACGACATGCTGGAGCGCCGCGATGTCGCCTTCGAGGGCGAGCATCGCCAGGTGCTGGAAGCCTACCGCATGTTCGCCAACGACCGCGGCTGGGTCCGGCGGTTGGAAGAGGCGGTCCGCAACGGCCTGACAGCGGAAGCGGCGGTGGAAAAGGTGCAGAGCGACATGCGCGCCCGCATGCTGCACATGACCGATCCCTACCTGCGTGAGCGGATGAGCGATTTCGACGATCTCGCCAACCGGCTGTTGCGCCAGCTGATGGGACGCGGACCCGAGGATGTCGCGGCCTCGCTGCCGAAGGACGCCATCATCGTCGCCCGCTCGATGGGCGCCGCTGAACTGCTGGACTATCCCCGCGACAAGCTGCGTGGCCTGGTGCTCGAGGATGGCGCGGCGACCAGTCATGTCGTCATCGTCGCGCGCGCCATGGGCATTCCCGTCGCCGGCCAGATGAAGGGCGCCGTTTCCATGGCGGAAAACGGCGATGCCATCATCGTCGACGGCGAGGAAGGCGCGATCCATCTGCGGCCGCAATCCGATCTCGAAGCCGCCTATGCCGAAAAAGTGCGGTTCAGGGCGCGCCGGCAGGAGGTCTACCGCGAGCTGCGCAAGAAGCCATCGACGACCAGGGACGGTGTCCAGGTCGACCTGCTGATGAATGCCGGGCTGGCCGTCGACCTGCCGCAGTTGGCGGAGGCGGGCGCTGCCGGCATTGGCCTGTTTCGCACGGAACTGCAGTTCATGGTCGCCTCGACCTTTCCACGCGCCGAAGCCCAGGAAAAGCTCTATCGCGACGTGCTCGAGGCCGCACGCGGCAAGCCGGTCACCTTCCGCACCATCGACATTGGTGGCGACAAGGTGCTGCCCTACTTCAAGGGCGCGATCCAGGAAGAGAATCCGGCGCTCGGCTGGCGGGCGATCCGCCTGACGCTCGACCGGCCGGGCTTGCTGCGCACCCAGATCCGCGCCTTGCTCAAGGCCAGCGGCGGGCGCGAGCTCAAGCTGATGCTGCCGATGGTGACCGAGCTTGGCGAAATCGCCCAGGCGCGCGAAATCATCGACCGGGAGGTGCGGCACCTCTCACGCTTCGCCCATCATCTGCCGACCAGTCTCAAACTGGGCGCCATGCTGGAAGTGCCGTCGCTCCTGTTCCAGCTCGACGAATTGATGAAGGCGGTCGACTTCGTCTCGGTCGGGTCGAACGATCTGTTCCAGTTCGTCATGGCGGTCGACCGCGGCAACACGCAACTGGCCAACCGCTTCGATACGTTGTCGGCGCCGTTCCTGCGCGTGCTTAAGCAGATCGCCGACGCCGGCGTTCGCAATCATACGCCCGTCACCCTGTGCGGTGAACTCGCCGGCAAGCCGATTTCGGCGATGGCGCTGATCGGGCTTGGTTTCCGCTCGATCTCGATGTCGCCAGCCTCGATCGGTCCGGTCAAGGCGATGCTGACGGAGCTGCCGCTGGAGGAGTTGGAGGCTTTCTTCGACGACAATCTGATGGCGCCGGCGCAAGGGCTGCCGATGCGGGCGCTGCTGCAGGCCTTCGCCGACGACCGCTCGATCCCGTTGTAGCACCCTCATCATGGTCAATTTGCCCCGCGATCGTATGGATCAAGTCGTCAAGCGTTTCGAGATGCTCGAAGCGCAGATGTCGGCCGGACCGGCGCCGGATGCCTATGTGAAGATGGCATCCGAATATGCCGAGTTGCAGGAGATGGTGGCGAAGGTCAGGGAATTGCGCTCGGCCGAGCATGAGCAGGCCGATCTCGAAGCGATGCTCGCCGACAAGGGCACCGACGTCGAGATGCGGGCGCTCGCCGAAGCCGATCTGCCCGGCGTCGAGGAGCGCATCGAGGCGCTGCAGAAGGACATCCAGATCCTGCTCCTGCCCAGGGATGCCGCCGACGACAAGAACGCCATCCTCGAAATTCGCGCCGGCACCGGTGGCGATGAGGCAGCACTCTTCGCCGGCGACCTGTTTCGCATGTATGAGCGCTACGCCGCCGAACGCGGCTGGCGGTTCGAAACGGTATCGGCGAGCGACGGCGATGCAGGCGGCTTCAAGGAAATCATCGCCACGATTTCAGGCAAGGGTGTATTCGCCCATCTGAAATTCGAGTCCGGGGTGCATCGCGTCCAGCGTGTGCCGGCAACCGAGGCCAGCGGGCGCATCCACACGTCCGCCGCCACCGTCGCCGTGCTGCCGGAAGCGGAAGAGGTCGACATCGACATCAAGGCCGAGGACATCCGCATCGACACCATGCGCGCCTCCGGCTCCGGCGGCCAGCACGTCAACACCACCGATTCCGCGGTCCGCATCACCCATTTGCCGACCGGCATCATGGTGGTTCAGGCGGAGAAGTCGCAGCACCAGAACCGGGCCAAGGCCATGCAGATCCTGCGTGCCCGGCTCTACGACATGGAGCGCAGCAAGGCGGACGAGGAGCGTTCCGAATCGCGCAAGTCGCAGGTCGGTTCGGGCGACCGTTCGGAGCGCATCCGCACCTACAATTTTCCGCAAGGCCGCGTCACCGACCATCGCATCAACCTGACGCTCTACAAGCTCGACCGGGTGATGATGGGTGAACTCGACGAAATCGTCGACGCGCTGATCGCCGATCACCAGTCGAAGCTGATGGCCGATATCGGCCTCGATGGCTGACCATCTGCCCGAGGCGCTGGGGCCACTGCTGCGGGAAGCGCGGACCCGGCTTGCCGCAGCCGGTATCGATGATCCCGCGCTCGATGCGCGGCTGATCGTCGAGCACTATTCCGGCACGACGCGCACCCAGGCCATTGCCGACCCCGGGCGCAAGATCGACGGCGACGCCATCGCCGCGATCCACGGCGCCCTGAGACGGCGAGCCGGTGGCGAACCGGTGCATCGCATCCTCGGCTATCGCGAATTCTACGGTTTGCGCCTGTCGCTGTCGCCGGAGACGCTGGAGCCGCGGCCGGACACCGAAACGCTGGTCGAGGCGGTGCTGCCTTTCGTCAAGGCAATGGTCGCGCGGAAGGGGGCATGCCGCATCCTCGATCTCGGCACCGGGACCGGCGCGATCGCCCTGGCGCTGCTGAGCGTCGTGCCGGCCGCGACCGCCACCGGTGTCGACATTTCCGCCGGCGCGCTGGCAATGGCAGCCCGCAATGCCGGGCAATTCGGGCTCGGCGGCCGGTTCACGACGGTTCAATCGGACTGGTTCGAAAAAGTTTCCGGCCGGTACCATGTAATTGCCGCAAACCCTCCCTATATACCAACTCAAGAGATTGGAAATCTGCAGGACGAAGTCCGCGATTTCGACCCGCGTATTGCCTTGGATGGCGGCGTGGATGGGCTGAACCCCTACAGGATCATCGCCGCCGAGGCGGCAAGGTTTCTGGAAGCCGAAGGCAGGATTGCGGTCGAGATCGGCCACACACAAAGCAACGACGTCATCGATATATTTCGCGCGGCCGGTTACACGGGCGGCGAGGTGTTTGGCGATCTCGGCGGAAACGACAGGGTTCTTGTTTTTCAACGGGCAACGTCTTGACGCAGTGCAAAAAAAGCGCTTGGCAATACCGGGGAATGCGGCTAGGGTCGCCTTACCGGATGAGACGAAGCAGGCAGTGCTCTTAGCGATTCGGTTTCCTTGGAAATAGCTGCCTTCTTGCGCAAACGACGCCCAAGCTTCGTGCGGGAATCGTCCGGCAAGTGATGTAACCGGAACAGGATGACACGTGGCGCCAACGCAATCGATGCGGGCGAACGCCGGTGAAGAGACGAAACGGTCGGCTGCATGAGCGCCTCCGTTCGTGAAGAGTTTTTCGAAAATTTCAAGATGAAGAGAGTCGAATGAGGCCACAACAGCAGAACAGGCGCATGCGCGGTCGCAACAACAATGGCGGCGGCGGTGGGAACAACAATAACAATAGCAATAACAACAACCGCAAGGGCCCGAATCCGCTAACGCGCAATTACGAGAGCAACGGCCCGGACGTGAAAATCCGTGGATCGGCTCAGCAGATCGCCGAAAAATACGCCACCCTTGCCCGTGACGCGCACAGCTCCGGCGACCGGGTGATGGCGGAGAACTATCTCCAGCACGCCGAACACTACAACCGCATCATCGCCGCCGCGCAGGCGCAGATGCCGATCCAGAACGTCCAGCAGTCGCGCGACGAGTTCGACGAGGACGGCGATGAGGATCGCGACGAGTTTGACAATGCCGTCAACAGCGGGGCCGTCAACAGCGGGGCAGGCAACAGCGGGGCAGGCAATAGCAGCGGCAATGCCGGTTCCGATGCGCAGATTCCGGTGGTCAACCATGGCGCCGGCCCTCAGCCAGTGATCGAGGGCATGCCAGCGGAAGTTACGCTGAACCGGGAAAGCGGTCGTGACAACCGCGACAGTGGCGGGCGCAACAATAGCGGCCGCGACAACAATGGCGGGCGTCATCGCGATCGCCGCCCTAACGGCGGCTACGGCCAGAGCGGCCAGCGCGATCATGCTTCTTCAGCCGAACAAGGCGGCCAGCAGCAGCGCAACGAGGCCCCGGGGCAGACAGAAGTTCAGGCAGAGCCCGCTTCGCCGTCCGAGACTGTCGCGGCAGCCGAGCCGGCTTCACGGTTCGAGAATTTTTCACCGGCAGGTCTGGCCGCCCAGGCCGAACTCAATGAGGCGGCCGCCGAGAGCGGTGCTGCCCGCCGCCCACGGCGTCCGCGCCGTCCGCGCACCAATGCCGATCAGGTCGAGAGCGGCAGCGAAAATGGGGCTGCGGGCGAAACAGCGGCGGCTCCGGTCGACAGCGGCAGTGCCGAACCCGTGGTTTCCGACATCGACAATTGAGCGAACGGCATTTCAATACATTGGACGGCGGAGAGAAATCTCCGCCGTTTTCGTTTGGGCTGACGTGGAATATTATGTGCCTGCCATGTCGCGACGTCTTGAGGGGCCAGGGTCCGTGCACCATATCTGGCCTGAACAGGATCCGGCTCGAATGGGCGGGTCCGTCACCGCAATCTGATCCGGTGCCGCAAAGCGGGCCGGTGATGGAAGGAGACAAATATGAACCTCGAGAAATACTCCGAGCGCGTGCGCGGCTTTATCCAGTCCGCGCAGACGATGGCGCTCTCCCGGAACCACCAGCAATTCACTCCCGAACACATTCTGAAAGTCCTCGTCGACGATGACGAGGGCCTGGCCGCGTCGCTGATCGAGCGTGCCAGCGGCAGTGTCCGCGACGTCAAGCTCGGCGTCGAGACGGCGCTCGAGGCGATGCCCAAGGTGGAGGGAGGCAATGGCCAGCTCTATCTGGCGCAGCCGCTGGCCAAGGTGTTCTCGACCGCCGAGGACCTGGCCAAGAAGGCCGGCGACAGCTTTGTCACCGTCGAGCGGCTGCTGCAGGCGCTTGCCATGGAAAAATCGGCAAAGACGGCCGAAATCCTGGCCAAGGCCGGTGTCACCGCACAGGCGCTGAACCAGGTCATCAACGACGTCCGCAAGGGCCGCACCGCCGATTCGGCGAGTGCCGAACAAGGCTATGACGCGCTGAAGAAATATGCACGCGACCTCACTGCTGACGCACGCGCGGGCAAGCTCGATCCGGTCATCGGCCGCGACGACGAGATCCGCCGCACCATCCAGGTGCTGTCGCGCCGCACCAAGAACAACCCGGTGCTGATCGGCGAGCCGGGCGTCGGCAAGACGGCGATCGCCGAAGGCCTGGCGCTGCGCATCGTCAATGGCGACGTGCCGGAATCGCTGAAGGACAAGCAGCTGATGGCGCTCGACATGGGCGCATTGATCGCTGGCGCCAAATATCGCGGCGAGTTCGAGGAGCGGCTGAAGGCCGTGCTCTCCGAAGTCACCTCGGCAAGTGGCAACATCATCCTGTTCATCGACGAGATGCACACGCTGGTCGGTGCCGGCAAGGCGGACGGCGCCATGGATGCGTCGAACCTTCTGAAACCGGCCCTGGCGCGCGGCGAACTGCACTGCGTCGGCGCCACCACGCTCGATGAATACAGGAAGCATGTCGAGAAGGATGCCGCACTCGCCCGCCGCTTCCAGCCGGTCTTCGTCGACGAGCCGACGGTGGAGGACACGGTCTCGATCCTGCGCGGCCTGAAGGAGAAATATGAGCAGCACCACAAGGTGCGTATCTCCGATTCGGCGCTGGTGGCGGCGGCGACGCTGTCCAACCGCTACATTGCCGACCGCTTCCTGCCTGACAAGGCGATCGACCTCGTCGACGAAGCCGCCTCGCGGCTCAGGATGCAGGTCGATTCCAAGCCTGAGGCGCTGGACGAGATCGACCGCCGCATCATGCAGCTCAAGATCGAGCGGGAAGCGCTGAAGGTCGAGACGGACGAAGCCTCGAAGGACCGGCTCGCCCGGCTGGAAAAGGAACTTGTCGGCCTGGAGGAGGAATCGACCGAGATTACTTCGAAGTGGCAGGCCGAGAAGCAGAAGCTTGGGCTTGCCGCCGACTTGAAGAAGCAGCTCGACGAGGCGCGCAACGACCTTGCCATTGCCCAGCGCAAGGGTGAGTTCCAGCGCGCCGGGGAGCTTGCCTACGGCAAGATCCCGGAACTGGAAAAGAAGCTGAAGGAGGCCGAGGCCCAGGACGGCAAGGCCGGCATGGTCGAGGAAGTGGTCACGCCCGACCACGTCGCCCATATCGTGTCGCGCTGGACCGGCATTCCGGTCGACAAGATGCTGCAGGGCGAGCGCGACAAGCTGTTGCGCATGGAAGACGAGATCGGCAAGCGTGTCGTCGGCCAGGGCGAGGCGGTGCAGGCGGTTTCCAAGGCGGTGCGGCGCGCGCGTGCGGGCCTGCAGGATCCGAACCGGCCGATCGGCTCGTTCATGTTCCTTGGCCCGACCGGCGTCGGCAAAACGGAGCTCACCAAGGCTTTGGCCAACTTCCTGTTCGACGATGAGACGGCGCTGGTGCGCCTCGACATGTCCGAGTACATGGAGAAGCACTCCGTCGCCCGGCTGATCGGCGCGCCTCCCGGCTATGTCGGCTATGAGGAAGGCGGCGCGCTGACCGAAGCGGTGCGGCGCCGGCCCTATCAGGTCGTGCTGTTCGACGAGATCGAAAAGGCACATCCCGATGTGTTCAACGTTCTGTTGCAGGTGCTCGATGACGGCCGGCTCACCGACGGGCAGGGCCGCACCGTCGATTTCCGCAACACGCTGATCATCATGACGTCCAATCTCGGCGCCGAATATCTGGTCAATCTCGGCGAGGACCAGGATGTCGATGCCGTGCGAGACGAAGTGATGGGCGTGGTCAGGGCGTCGTTCCGGCCGGAGTTCCTCAATCGCGTCGACGAGGTGATCCTGTTCCACCGGCTGCGCCGCAAGGACATGGACCGTATCGTCGAGATCCAGCTCAAGCGGCTGGAGAGCCTGCTGACCGATCGCAAGATCACGCTGTCGCTGGATCCCGAGGCGATCGAGTGGCTGGCCGCCAAGGGTTACGACCCCGCTTATGGTGCGAGGCCACTGAAGCGGGTGATGCAGAAGGAACTGCAGGATCCGTTGGCGGAAAAGATCCTGCTCGGCGAGATCCTGGACGGCTCGACGGTCAAGGTCACGGCCGGTTCCGACCGGCTGAATTTCCGCTCCAAGCCGACGATCGTGGCGGCCGAGGTGGCGGCCTGATCGATGCATGTCGCCCAAAAGTGACCACGGTTTTGGGACAACGACATGCACAAGACAAAGATCTGAAGCGCGCCGCGCTTTGGAGTGCCGCGCGTCCGTTCCGGATGCGCGGCGTTTCTATGAGAAGTTGGGGGGGCAGGATTGACGCTGGACGATTACAACGGCTTCTGCGCCTCGCTGCCTGCAACGAACCACGTGGTGCAATGGGGCGGCGCCCATGTCTGGAAGGTCGGGACCAAGGTGTTTGCGATCGGTGGCTGGGATCAGGGCCAGCAGCTCTTCGTCACCTTCAAATGTTCCGACATCGCCTATGACGTGCTCAAGGAGCAGCCGGGCCTGCGGCCCGCACCCTATCTTGCCTCGCGCGGCATGAAGTGGATCCAGCGTCAGACAAGCCAGAGCATGGATGATGGTGCGCTGAAGGATTATCTGCGCGAGAGCCACCGCCTGGTTGCCCTGAAGCTGACGAAGCAGGCGCGCAAGGAATTGGGGCTTGGCGCAGGCTAGCCAATATTCCTCGAGGCGCCGGAAAACCGCCATCTTCATGCCCGGTTCATATCGGAACCATATGGTGGGTAACTGGTTTGCTGGCGAAGGGGTTCGCCGAACTGGACAATGCCGGGCGGCGGCACATACGGACCGGAGAGTTTCGCCACTATGCTGCGCACTATCTTCACCCTTTCGGCGCTTGTTGCGGGACTGGTGTTTTCCAACGCGTTCGCGGCGCCGACGCGTGACGGCGCAGCCCAGCCTGTCCGCGCGGCCGGGAGCGGCGGCATTCTGCTCGCCCAGGACGGCAATCTCGATATTTATTACGATGCCAGGGGCAATCGCGTCATCGTCGATGCGGATACCGGCAAGGTGATCGCCATCCAGCCGCCGCAGACACGGCTTGACCGACGCGCGCTACGCCGCGAGACAAGACTGCGTCAACTAGGCCGTGTCCCCGCCGACGACGACCGCTACTATCTCGACGATCCCCAGGACATGGCCCGCTTCCGCCGCAAGCAGCTGGAAGAGGAAGGACGGGTCATTCCGCCGCCAGCCGATGAATATGATCCCGACAATAACAATTCCGTCGATGCCTATCCGCCGGCGCCGCAGGACGATGGCAGTTACGACAATTATCCCGACGCGCCGCCGCCGGCAGAGCCGCGTACGATTCAGCGCCAGCCGCTGAACGAGGCGTCGATAGACCCCGTCCAGCCGACAATCCCGACGGAAGAGGGGGCGCCCTCCGGCCAGGCGGCACTGCCGCCAAATGCTGGCGGCAAGACGTCGTTCGATCCGTCGCTTTCGCTGGGCGCACGCCAGGATGTGGCAGCACTGCAGGTGCTCCTCGATCGGGGCGGGGCTTCGCCGGGCGTCATCGACGGGCGCTTTGGTTCGAATGTCGACAAGGCGCTGGCGGCCTACAACCAGATCAACGACAGCAGCCTCAAATCGACCGATGCGGTCGGCATCCAGTCAGCACTCTCGCAATCCGGCGGCGACGCGTTCGCCAACTACACCATCACGGCGGAGGACGCAGCCGGTCCCTATGTCGCCTCCATCCCGGAAGACTACAGCCAGAAGGCGCAGCTCGACCGCATGGGCTATACGTCAGTGACCGAGGCGCTGGCCGAGCGCTTCCACATGGACGAGAACTATCTCAAGGCGCTCAATCCGGACGCCAACTTCAATCGTCCCGGGACGATCGTCAAGGTCGCGAATTTCGGCAGACTGGTCTCGACGCCGGTTGCCCGCATCGTTGCCGACAAGGGCAAGAAGGAAGTCTTCGCCTATGACGCGTCGGGCAAGCTGGTCGCGGCCTATCCCGCTACCATCGGCTCATCGGACACGCCGTCCCCGACCGGCATCCATGCCGTGTCGCGTGTCGCGCTCGATCCGAACTACACTTACAATCCCAACATCAACTTCAAGCAAGGCGAGAACAACAAGATCCTGACCATTCCGCCTGGGCCCAATGGTCCGGTCGGATCGGTGTGGATCGCCCTGGACAAGCCGACCTACGGTATCCACGGCACGCCGGAGCCGTCGAAGATCGGCAAGACCGAAAGCCATGGCTGCGTGCGGTTGACCAATTGGGATGCACGGGAGCTCGCCAAACTGGTCTCGCCGGGCGTGCCGGTGGAGTTCGTCGAATAGGGTATGTCGATAGTCAGGTGATGCCGGCCGCACTTCCGGTGTCCACGTACCCGAAAATACGCTCCGCTCCGGTTCTCGGTATCAACCATCTTCGACTCGGCCTGACCTGAATCTCAACGCATCCCAAGTCAGCTTCGCCAAATTTCAACCAATGATCCTGCGCACCCACTTCACATTCGGCGTTGCCGCATAGATCAACTGCATCACCAGAATGAAGCCGACGCTCAGCAGCGGGGTGATCAGGCAAAGTGCGGCACCGACAGCCCACAGGATCTGCGCCTTGACGATGCGCAGGTAGACGGTGCGCTTCGTTTGCGCGTCGACGTCCTCCGCGACAAAGCCGCTCTTCTCCGCATAACGCCAGCTGGCGAACAGCGCGATGCCGAGCATCAACAGGTTGAGCCAGTAAACCAGCACCGCGGTCCTGAACTCGAGGAAGTCGGCCAGAAGGTCGGTTGAGAACGGCAAGAGCGCGATGAAGGCGAGAAAGCAGAGGTTCAGCGTAGCCAGCCGTCTGTCGGATTTGGCGATCAAACCATGCTGCGCCTGCTGGCCGAACCAGAAGATGGTCAGGGTCAGGAAACTCAAGGCATAGGTAAGAAAGCGGGGCGCCAGTGCCGCGACCGCGACGAGAAGATCGTGTTCGGAATGGATGGCCTCATGTACCGGCACCCTGATCTCGAGCACGATCAGGGTGAGTGCGATGGCGAACACGCCATCGGTGATACCGACGATACGGCCGCGCCCCTCAACCGATGCTTCGAGTGGACGCTTCATCGATTTCTCCCGCCTGCGGCTCTTGGGAAATCTAGCATGACTGCGGCGGTTTGCATCGGGGCAGATGCGATCCCTAACAATATGGCTGGTTTCAAGGACAACAGCTTCTGGCTGGTTGTTGCCGGCGCGTCGGCGGTCTAACTCAGGTGGCATGCATTCGCCAAATGAAGCCGCCGCCGTTCCGCTGACCGCTCCGGCCGCGAACGGTACGTTCTGTCCGCAGTCGCAGCGCAGGTACGTGCTGATCGCGGCGATACTGGCTTCGGCGCTCGGCTTCATCGACGGTTCCGTCCTGGCGATCGCCATGCCGGCGTTGCGCGCCGATCTTGGCGCCAGCCTGGCGGAAGCGCAGTGGATTTCCAATGCCTACGCGCTGACGCTCTCGGCGCTGATCCTCGCCGGCGGTGCCGCGGGCGACCGGTTCGGGCTGCGCCGTGCGTTCGTGGCCGGCATTGGCCTGTTCGTCGCCACCTCGCTTGCCTGTGCGCTGGCGCCGAACGCTGTCGTGCTTATCGCGTTTCGCGCTCTCCAGGGCATCGGTGCCGCGATCATGGTGCCAGGCAGTCTCGCCATCATCGCCAAGGCCTATCCGAAGAAGGAACGCGGCCGCGCGATCGGCATCTGGGCGGCGGCCTCGGCGCTGACGACGGCGCTTGGCCCGGTGCTGGGCGGTTTCGTGCTTTCGACCTTCGGCAACGGCGTCTGGCGCGCCATCTTCGCCATCAATCTGCCGCTCGGGCTGGTTTCGATCTATCTGCTGTTGGCCAAGATCCCGGCGGACCAGCCAGCCGAAAAGCGCAACCTGGATCTCGGCGGCGCTGGGCTCGCGACACTGGCCTTCGGATCGCTGGCCTACGGGCTGACGGCGATGAGCGCCGAGGGGGGCGGCCTGATGTCGGGCCCGGCGATCGTTGCCGGCGTGATGCTGCTTGTCGTCTTCATCCTCTACGAGCGCTGGCAGCGCGAGCCGATGATCGATCTCAGCCTGTTTCGCGTCAAGGCTTTCGCCGGCGCCAACCTGGCGACCTTCTTCCTCTATTTCGCGCTGTCTGCCAATTTGTTCTACCTGCCGATGCTCTTGATCGCCGGCTGGGGGCTGAGTTCGGCCGAGGTCGGTTTCATCTTCCTACCGCTGTCGGCTTTGATCGCGCTGCTGTCAGGGCCGGTCGGGCAGTGGTCGGACCGGATCGGCCCCCGCTTTCCGATCGCCGCCGGCAGTCTCGTCGTCGCCATCGCTTTTGCCGGCCTTGCGCTGTTTACCTATGCCGGCTTCCACAATTTCTGGACCGGCACCTTTCCGCTTATGGCGGTGATGGGGCTTGGCATGGCGCTGGTCGTGTCGCCGCTGTCGACAGCGATCATGACTTCGGTCGAGGATAAGGATACGGGTGCCGCGTCCGGCATCAACAACGCCGTCTCGCGCGTCGGCGGCCTGATCGCGGTGGCGGCGATGGGCTCGCTCGCCGCTTGGGTTTATGCGCTGGGCGTGGGCCACGCGTCCGGAATCCCCGGTTTCGGCGAGCCGCCGCCGGCCGGGCTTGCAGCGGATATCAATGCAATAAGGGTTGCCGCCGGCGATTCGGCTTTTGCGGCGGTTGCCGTGGTCACGGCGCTCCTTTGCCTGCTGTCGGCGATCGTCGCCTGGATTACGGTGCCTGGGCAAGCGTCGCCCTGGCCGGCGCAAACGGAGAATTCGCGCGACTGACTCAGCCTTCGATCTTGGCGCTGGCGACCTTCAGCGAATTGCCGTCTTCCTGTTTCAGCAGATCGTCGATGCGCTCGCGCTCGCGCTTGAAGGCGACGAGATCGTCGCCCTTCAGCACCTTGCCGACCGGCAGACGCACGCGCATCGAATCGACCTTGGTGCCGTTGACGATCAACTC